>NZ_JAKKFF010000129.1 GCF_022229015.1 Micromonospora foliorum | reverse complement strand
AGCCGGAGAGGATGAACTCGTCGATGCCGAGCGCGTGGTATTCGGCGATCCGGTCGGCGACCTCGGCGTGGCTGCCCACCAGCGCGGTGCCGGCCCCGCCACGGACCAGCCCGACCCCCGCCCACAGGTTGGGGGCGACCTCCAGGCCGTCGCGGGAGCCACCGTGCAGGTCGAGCATGCGGCGCTGCCCCTCGGACTCGCTGCGGCGCAGCCCTTCCTGCACGGCCCGGATGTCGGCCTCGGAGACCCCGTCGAGCAGACGCTGTGCCTGCGCCCAGGCCTGCTCGGCGGTGTCCCGCACGATGACGTGCAGCCGGATGCCGAAGCGCAGCTCCCGCCCGGCGCGGGCGGCCAGTTCCCGGACCCGCTCCAGTTTGGCGGCGACCAGGGCCGGCGGCTCGCCCCAGGTGAGGTAGACGTCGCTGTGGCGTACCGCCACCGGGAGGGCGGCGGCGGAGGACCCACCGAAGTAGACCGGCGGCACCGGGTCGGGCAGCCGGTGCAGTCGCGCCTGTTCGACGCGGACGTGGCTGCCGTCGTGGTCGACGGTTTCGCCGCGCCACAGCGCGCGGACCACGTGCAGGAACTCGTCGGCCCGCGCGTACCGGGCGTCCTTGTCCAGGAAGTCGCCGTAGGCCCGCTGCTCCTGCGACTCGCCGCCGGTGACCACGTTGAGCAGCAGCCGGCCCCGGGACAGCCGCTGGAAGGTCGAGGCCATCTGGGCGGCCAGCGTGGGGGCCAGCAGCCCGGGCCGGAAGGCGACCAGGAACTTGAGTCGCTCGGTCACCTCGGCGAGCATCGCGGTGCTGAGCCAGGCGTCCTCGCACCAGGCGCCGGTCGGGGTGAGCGCGCCGACGAAGCCGAGCTGCTCCGCGCTGCGGGCGATCTGCCCGAGGTACGCCACGCTGGCCGGGCGGGCACCACCGGCGGCACCGGTCGGTACGCCGTGTCCGCCGCCGACGATGTCCCGGCTGTCGCCGTTGGTGGGCAGGAACCAGTGGAAGGTGAGGGTCATCTCGGCTCTTTCCGTGCGGGGGCGGCGGGTGGGCGTGCGAGTGCGCTCGGGGCGAACGGGCACCTCCTGAGGGGTGGGACGATCCCGCCGACAGCCTACCCATAAAACCTATCGGGTTAGTAGGCTACTGCCGGCGCCGACACCTGTCGATGCGCCGCTGTCCGCATGCCCCGACCCGAGGAGCCGCCATGCCCACCCCGTCGACGAGCCGTCCCCCGCATCGCCGCCTCCTGACGGCCGTGCTCACCACCGTGGCGCTGCTCGCCACGGTCGCGGTGAGCGCGTGCGGTGGGTCCGCCGATGCGGGCGGCACCAAGGGCAAACTCCGGATCGGCTACCAGCGCTTCGGCGGGCTGAGCCTGGTCAAGGCGCGCGGCGCCGCACCGGATGTGGAGTGGTCGCTCTTCGAGAGCGGTCCGGCGCTCACCGAGGCACTCAAGGCCGGCTCCATCGACATCGGGCAGGTCGGCGAGGCGCCGCCCGTCTTCGCCGCCGCCGGGAAGATCCCGTTCTCCGTCATCGGCACCTCGGCGCCGATTCCGCAGGGCGAGGCGGTGCTGGTCAAGGCCGACCGGGGCTACCGCAGCTTCGCCGACCTCAGGGGCAGGACGGTGGCCCTCAACAAGGGGTCCAACGTGCACTGGCTGCTCGTCCGGCTGCTGGAGGCGAACAACATGACCCTGAAGGACATCCAGGTCAAGTACCTCAAGCCCGCCGAGGGGCGGCCCGCGTTCGACGGCGGCCAGATCGACGCCTGGGTGATCTGGGACCCGTACTTCGCCCTGGCCGAGCAACCGGGGGTCCAGGTGCTCGCCGACGCGACCGGCCTGGCCAGCAACCGCGAGTACGTCCTGGCCGCGCCCCAGGCGGTCGACAAGCGCACGGACGAGATCCGGGCGTTCCTCCAGCGCTACCGCGAGGTGACCGACTGGGGCATCGCCCACCCCGAGGAGCGAGCCAGCACCCTCGCACCGGAGCTGAAGATCCCCCAGGACGTCACCAGCCGCGCCCTGGCCCGCAGCGCCAAGCCCCTCGCCCCGGTCACCCCGGCCATCGGCGACGAACTGCAGGCGATCACCGACAGCTTCATCGCCCTGGAACTCATCCCGGGGCCGGTCGACCTCCGCTCCCGGGTCGACGGCCGGTTCAACGCGGTGTTCCAGTGAGTCGTACGACGCTCGTCGAGGCGCCCGACGAGGTCACGGCGGCGGCGCCGGTCGTACCCCGTCGTCAGCGGCCGGCCCGGCGCTGGCGGCGGGTGGTGAGCCCGGTGGTGCTGGTCCTGGGCTGGGAGTTGGCCGCCCGGACCGGGCTGCTGGCGGCCGAGAAGCTGCCCGCGCCCAGCGACGTCCTGGCCACCGGCGCGCGGCTGAGCCGGGACGGGACGCTCGGCATCCACCTGCTGGACTCGCTCACCCGGGCCGGGGCGGGCCTGCTGATCGGTGGTCTCCTGGCCCTGGTCCTGGGCACCGTGGCCGGGCTGCTGCGGCTCGGTGACGACCTGGTCGACCCGCCGGTGCAGATGGCCCGGATGCTGCCGCACCTCGGGCTGGTCCCGTTGCTGATCATCTGGGTCGGCATCGGCGAGTCACTGAAGATCAGCCTGGTGGCCCTGGGCGCGTTCTTCCCCATCTACTTCAACACCTACGCGGGCATCCGGGACATCGACGAGCGGCTGGTGGAGGCGGCGCGTACGTGTGGTCTGGGCCAGGCCGCCCGGCTGCGGCACGTGGTGCTGCCCGGCGCGCTGCCGTCCCTCTTCCTCGGCCTGCGGCTGGCGATCGGGGCGGCCTGGCTCAGCCTGGTCGTCGGTGAGCAGGTCAACGCCCAGACCGGGATCGGCTTTCTGATGATGGAGGCGCGGGAGTTCAGCCAGACCGACGTGGTGGTGCTCGGCCTGCTCGTCTACGCCCTGCTCGGGCTGATATCCGACCTTGCGTTGCGCGTCCTGGAGAGGAGGATGTTGACATGGCGTCGCGGACTGCGGGCCACCTGACCACCGCCGAGCCGGTGCTGACCGCCCACGCGGTGCGCCGGGCGTTCGGGCCGACGGTCGTGCTGGCCGGGGTCGACCTGACCATCGCCCGCGGTGAGGTGGTGGCCCTGCTGGGCGGCAGCGGTTCCGGCAAGAGCACGCTGCTGCGGATTCTCGCCGGGTTGGACGGCGAGGCCAGCGGGACGAGCGTCGTGCACGGCACCGCCGCGGTGGTCTTCCAGGAGCACCGGTTGCTGCCGTGGAAACGCGTGGCGGAGAACGTGGGGCTCGGGCTGTCCGGCGCGGACGGCCCGGGGCGGATCCGGCGGGCGCTGGCCGAGGTCGGCCTGGCCGAGCGGCATCGCGCCTGGCCGGCGGAGTTGTCCGGTGGGCAGGCGCAGCGGGTGGCCGTGGCGCGGGCCCTGGTCCGCGAACCGGACCTGCTGCTGCTCGACGAGCCGTTCGGCGCCCTGGACGCGCTGACCCGACTGCGGATGCAGATCCTGCTGCGTCGGCTGCGCGCCGAGCACGGCTTCGCCGCCCTGCTGGTCACCCACGACGTGGAGGAGGCGCTGCTGCTCGCCGACCGGATCCTGCTCCTCGACGAGGGCCGCATTGCCGCGGAGTTGCCCGTCGACCTCGGCCCCACCCGTACGCCGGACGACCCGGCCTTCGGCGCGCTGCGCCGCCACCTGCTCGACCGACTCGGCGTTCCCACCACCTGACGAGCGGAGCTGTGATGACCCGCTGGACCCCCGACCCCACGTTCTACCCCTCGCCCCGCGAGGCGGTGACCGCACCCGCGGAGAAGCTCGCCTACGTGGCGGCCTTCGACCGGACGGCCAGCCGTCCGGACGCCATCGTGGTGCTGGACACCGACCCCGACTCCCCCGACTACGGCCGGGTGGTCGGCTGGACCGACCTGCCCTACGTCGGCGACGAGCTGCACCACTTCGGCTGGAACGCGTGCAGCAGCGCGCTCTGCCCGACCGCCCCGCACCCGCACGTCGAGCGGCGCTACCTGATCGTGCCCGGCCTGCGGTCGTCGCGCATCCACGTGCTCGACACCCAGCCCGACCCGCGCCAGCCGCAGATCGTCAAGGTGATCGGGGCGGAGGAGCTGGCGAAGCGGGCCGGCTACTCACGGCCGCACACCGTGCACTGTGGCCCGGACGGCATCTACCTCTCCGCCCTCGGCGGCGCGGACGGCGCCGAGGGTCCGGGTGGCATCGCCATCCTCGACCACACCACATTCGAGGTCCGCGGGGCGTGGGAGGCCGACCGGGGGCCGCAGTTCCTGGCGTACGACCTGTGGTGGCACCTCACCCAGGACGTGCTGGTCACCAGCGAGTGGGGCACCCCGTCGATGATCGAGGACGGCATCATCGGTGAGTTGCTGCTGGGCCGACGCTACGGGCACGCCATCCACTTCTGGGACCTCGCCAAACGCCGGCACGTCCAACGTGTCGACCTCGGCGACCAGTACCAGATGCCGCTGGAGCTGCGGCCGGCGCACGACCCGACGAAGTCGTACGGGTTCGTCGGTGTGGTGATCAGCGTCGAGGACCTGTCCGCCTCGATCTGGCTCTGGCACCGCGACGGGGACGCCTGGGCGGTCACCAAGGTGATCGACATCCCGGCCGAGCCGGCCGACCCGGCGGACCTGCCCGACCTGCTCAAGCCGTTCGGGGCGGTGCCGCCGCTGGTGACCGACATCGACCTGTCGGTCGACGACCGGTTCCTCTACGTCTCCTGCTGGGGCACCGGCGAGCTGCGCCAGTACGACGTCAGCGACCCGCTGCACCCGGTGCAGACGGGTTCGGTGCACCTCGGCGGGATCGTCCGCCGGACCGCGCACCCGTCCGCGCCGGACGAGGCGTTGGCCGGTGGCCCGCAGATGGTGGAGGTCAGCCGGGACGGCCGGCGGGTCTACGTCAGCAACTCGCTCTACGGCGCGTGGGACGACCAGTTCTACCCGGACGGGGTGGGTGCCTGGCTGGCCAAGCTCGACGTCGACGTGGACGCCGGTGGGCTCGCCCCGGATGAGCGGTTCTTTCCGCACGGTGAGGAGTTCCGGGGGCTGCGGGTGCACCAGACCCGGTTGCAGGGCGGGGACGCCTCTTCCGACTCGTACTGCTTCCCGTGACCGTCAGCACCCTGGCGACGCTCGCCGCGCTCGGCGCGTTCCATGGCCTGAACCCGGCGATGGGTTGGTTGTTCGCCGTGGCCCGGGGTCTGCAGGAGCGCAGCCGGCTGGCGCTGCTGCGCGCCCTGCCGCCGATCGCGGCGGGGCATCTCGCCTCGGTGGCGATCGTCGCCGCGTTGGTCGCCGCGACCCGGTCGGTGACGGCGAGCACCGCCCTCGCGGTGGTCGGCGGGGTGCTGCTGGTCGCCTTCGGGATGTGGCGACTGCTCTCCGAGCGGCACTTCCGCTGGGCGGGTATGCGGCTGTCGGCGGCGCAGCTCGCCGGTTGGTCGTTCCTCATGTCGTCGGCGCACGGCGCGGGGTTGATGTTGTTGCCGGTGCTGGTGGCCGAGCCGGTGCCCGGGGGTCACTCCGGGCACCTGGCCGCCGCGCCGGTGGGTGCGTTGTCCGGCCTGGCGGCGGCCGGGGTGCACACCGTGGCCATGCTCGGCGTCGCCCTGGCCGTGGCGCTCCTGGTCTACCACGTGCTCGGGGTCGGGGTGCTGCGTCGGGCCTGGTTCAACGTCGATCGGCTCTGGGCCGGGGTGCTGGTGGCCGCGGGGGTGGTGACGCTGCTGCGGGCGTGAACCGCCCATAGTGGACGGGGTGGATCTGTGATCTCATGTCGTGATGATCACTCCGACTCCCCTCATGCGCCTGGTGGCCGGTGTGTGGGGGTTCAAGACCCTCGCGGTCGGCGTCGAACTCGGCCTGTTCACCCGGTTGGCCGGCGGGCGGACGCTGACCGTCGAGGAAGCCGCCGCCGAGTTCGGGCTGCCCGAACGGCCCGCGGACCTGTTGCTGGCCGCCAGTGCCTCGCTCGGCCTGTTGGAGAAGGCCGGCGACGGCTACCGCAACTCCGAGTTGGCCGAGCAGTTCCTGGTCGAGGGTCGGCCGTACTACTTCGGCGCGCAGGTCCGCTACTCGGACCTGCGCACCTACCTGCCCTGGCACCGCATCGGCGAGGCCCTGCGCACGGATCGGCCGTTGACCTGGGACCCGGAGGCCCAGCAGTCGATGTTCGACACCGCCGACCCGGAGATGCTGGCGCAGTTCTGGGACGCGATGTTCTCCACGTCCAGCTTCACCGCCAGCGCGTTGGCCGACGCGTACGACTTTTCCGCGCACCGCCGGCTGCTGGACGTGGGCGGCGGGGCAGGCGCGTTCCCGATCGAGTTCTGCCGCCGCCTGCCCGACCTACGGGCGACCGTCCTGGACCTGCCGCACGTCTGCGTCCGGGCCCGGGAGCGGATCGCGGAGGCCGGCCTCACCGGGCGGATCGACGCGGTGGGCGGTGACTTCCTCGCCGATCCGGCGCTGCCGGACGGGCACGACGTCATCCTGCTCAGCATGATCCTGCACGACTGGGACGAGCCGACGAACCGGGCGCTGCTGGCCCGGTGCCACGCGGCGTTGCCGCCCGGCGGCGCGATCGTCGTCTGCGAACTGCTGCTCAACGACGAGCGCACCGGGCCACCGGAGGCCGCCCTGATGGGGATGAACATGCTTGTCGAGACCGAGGGCGGCCGGAACTACTCGGGCGCCGAGTACGCGGCCTGGCTCACCGACGCCGGTTTCGTCGACGTACGGACGGTGCCGTTCGACGCGCCCGGCGCCAACGGCGCGGTGGTGGCCCGCCGGCCCTGACCGACGACGACACCCGGCCCCGGTGCGAACCCTGGGCCGGGTGTCGCTGCGCCTCACGGCGCTGGCGTCCGAACGGCTACCGGGACGGATCAGGCGCGAGCCTTGGCCGGCTGCTTCATGAATTCCATGATCGCCTTGTTGACGTCGTCGGCGTTGGTCCACGGAAGACCGTGCGGCGCGCCCTTGAGCGTGATGAGCTTGCCGGTCGGCATCATCGGCCCGAGTCGCTGGCCGGTCACCGGGTAGGGCAGCACGTTGTCCTTGTCACCCTGCATGATCAACAGCGGCACGTCGACCTTCGGCAGGTCCGGGCGGAAGTCCTCCTGCCAGGCGGTCACGCTGTCGTGGGTGCCCTTGGCGGAGGCGATCGCGCCGATCTGCCAGTGCGCCCGGTACGCCTCCTCGCTGACCAGCTTGCCCTTGTTCTCGCTGTAGTTGAAGAACGCGTCGCAGAACTGGGTCAGGTAGGCGAACCGGTCCTTGATGATGGCGTCCTGGAAACCCTTGAACAGGCTCCGGTCGACGCCCTCAGGGTTGTCGTCCGCCTTGGCCAACATCGGCTGCAACGGGCTGAGCACCACGGCCCGACTCACTCGCTGGGAGCCGTAGTTGCCCAGGTAGCGGATCACCTCGCCGGTGCCCATCGAGTGCCCCACCAGGGTCACGTCGCTCAGGTTCAGCTCGGTCATCAGCACGTCCAGGTCCGCCGCGAACGTGTTGTAGTCGTACCCAAACGTCGGCTGGGCGGAGTTACCGAAACCGCGCCGGTCGTAGGTGATCGTCCGGTATCCGGCGTTGAGCAGCTGGGTGGTCACCTTCTCCCAGGTCGCGCCGTTGAACGGGAAGCCGTGGATCAGCACCACCGGCTTACCGGAACCGTGATCCTCGTAGTACAGGTCGATGGGCGCGGAGTTTTCCGTCCCCACGGTGATGAAAGGCATGTTTGTCTCCTGCTCCGGTCTCGGGCTGTCGGACGCCCCGCGCTTTCCCGTCGGGTCGCCGGATATGCGGGTCACCGGGGCACCCTCGGGAGCCGGCTCACACACCCGCCTCCCATCGACATTTATCGACCTCCTCGGTAGGGTCGCCGGTAGGAAAGTTTCGGCGTACGGGAGGTGGGCATGCTTCGACGAATCCGCACGAGGGCCGCCGCATTGGCCGTCGGAGCGGCGGTGGCCGCCCTCGGCGCCACGCCGGCCCAGGCCGACCCGGTGGTGCCACGGCACGCCATCGTGGTCTGCCAGAGCGCCAGCTTCTACGCCAACTACGACTCCGCCGGCGGGCCCACCGGCCTCAAGCGCACCCTCGTGTACGGGAACAAGATCGGCCACACCCCGGGTGCGCATCCGGTCTACAACGGGTGGGCGGCGTCCTTCGACTTCGGCCCGAACGACTGGGGTTACCTCCGCGCCGAATGCATCGGCGGGTACGACTCATGGTGAGCCGGCGTAGCACCCGGGTGATCGCCGGCCTGCTGGCCGCAGTGGTGGCCGCGACCCTCGCCATGCCGACCCCGGCGCAGGCCGCCAACGGCACGATCGGGGAGCGGGAGACCGTGTGCGCGAGCGACCTGTTCGTCCGCACCCAGCCCGTCGGCGCCTGGATGGGCACCCTCTACCAGGGTCAGACGTTCCTGGTCGAGGGTCCCCGCAGCGGCGGCTACGTCTACGGCTTCGCCTACGGGCACATCAACCGGCGCGGCTGGGTGCAGGACGGTTGGTTCTGCTGACGTGCCCACTACCGGGACAGGGGTGTCCTGATCGGGGCGCGACGGCCTAGCCTCGGGGTGTGAGCCTTCCGCCCCGACTGCGAGCTGTCAGCGACCTGCACGTCGGGCACCCGCAGAACCGCGCGTTCGTGCAGGAGCTGCGCCCCGACAACGACGGCGACTGGTTGCTGGTCGCCGGCGATGTCGCCGACCGGTTCGCCGACATCGAGTGGGCGCTCGGGCTGCTGAGCAGTCGGTTCGCGCGCGTCGTCTGGGCGCCGGGCAACCACGAGCTGTGGACGCCGCCGCGAGACCCGGTCACGCTGCGCGGCGAGGAGCGCTACCGCGAGCTGGTGCGGATGTGCCAGCGGCTGGGGGTGGTCACCCCGGAGGACCCGTACCCGGTGTGGGACGGCGACGGCGGCCCGGCCACCATCGCCCCGCTCTTCGTGCTCTACGACTACACCTTCCGGGTGCCGGAGGCACGCACCCAACAGGAGTCGCTTGCCCTGGCGTACGCGGCCGGGGTGGTGTGCACCGACGAGGCACTGCTGCACCCCGACCCGTACCCGAGCCGGGAGGCGTGGTGCGCGGCCCGGGTCACCGAGACCGAACGCCGGCTGGCCGAGCGCGACCCGGCGCTGCCGACGGTGCTTGTCAACCACTACCCGCTGGTGCGGGAACCCACCGACGTCCTGCGGTACCCGGTCTTCGCCCAGTGGTGCGGTACGGTCCGCACCAGCGACTGGCACCTGCGCTTCGGCGCCGCCACCGTGGTCTACGGGCACCTGCACATCCCCCGCACCACGTTCCACGACGGGGTGCGGTTCGAGGAGGTCTCCCTCGGCTACCCCCGCGAGTGGCAGCCCCGAGGGCCGGTGCCCAACCCGGTACGCACCATCCACCCGGCCGACGACAGGCGCCGGCGCGCGTCCGTCAATGGGTGAGGCCGTCAGGATTTCCGCAGCGGCCGGAACGCGGCCCGTACCTCAGCGGAGAAGAGTTCCGGCTCCTCCCACGCCGCGAAGTGCCCGCCGCGGTCAACCTCGTTGAAGTACGCGATGCCGGGGTAGACCGCCTCGGCCCAGCTACGCGGAGCGGCCCAGATCTCGCCGGGGAACGTGGTGAAGCCGACCGGAACCGTGACCGGCGGCGGAGCCTGTCCGGCCGCCTGGGCCGCGGCTTGAAACCGCCCCTGCTCCCAGTACCACCGGGCGGACGAAGCACCGGTGCCCGTCAACCAGTACAGCGTGATGTTGTCGAGGATGCTGTCCCGGGTGAGACCGCCGGCCGGCTCACCGTCGAGGAACGCGCGGGAGATCTTGTAGTAGCTGTCCGTGTCATGGTCGAGCATCCAGGCCGCCAACCCGACAGGTGAGTCCAGCAGCGAATAACCGATCGTCTGCGGCCGGGTGGACTGCTCTAGGAAGTAGCCGAAACCGTCCATCGAGAAAAGGTTGAGCGCGTCGAGCGCGGCGCGTTCCTGCTCGGAACTCGCCGGCAACTTGTCCTTGATGCCGACCGCCCCGGCGAGCAGGTTGACGTGGATGCCGAGCAGCCCCTCGGGTGCTTGACGCCCCATGGCGTCCGTGACGGCCGCGCCAACATCGCCGCCCTGTGCGACGTAGCGCGAATACCCGAGGCGGTCCATGATTTTCGCCCACGCCTGCGCCATCCGCGCCGAATTCCAGCCAGGCTCGGTCGGCTCGCCGGAGAAGCCGTAGCCCGGCAACGACGGCAGCACCAGGTGGAACGCGTCCTCGGGCGACGCGTCCTCGGGCGTGCCGCCGTGCGCCGTCGGGTCGGTCAGCGGGCCAATGACCCCGAGCAGCTCGGCGACCGAGCCCGGCCAGCCGTGCGTCATGATCAGCGGCAGGGCGTTCTCATGCTGCGACCGTACGTGGATGAAGTGAATCTCGACGCCGTCGATGTTCGTCGTGTACTGCGGCAGCGAATTCAGCGTCGTCTCGCACGCACGCCAGTCGTAATCGGTGATCCAATAGCGGGCCAACTCCTGGATCGTCGCCAGCTGCACCCCCTGCGAGCGATCGGTGACCAACTCACGAGTGGGCCAGCGGGTAGCCGCAATCCGGCGACGCAGATCGGCGATCGCGTCCTCAGATGTGTCGAGCCGGAAGGGACGAATTTCGTTGTCGCTGGGCATCTTCACCACCTCGCCAAGTCGAGTCGGCCAGCGCCGATGCACCGACCGTGCCGGCACTCGCCCAGTCTCACAGCGGACCGGCGCCACCCGGGCCGAAACGCGAATCGCCGACGCGACCGCGCGTCACACCCATGGGATGATCAACCGGTGAGCCAACCGGACGAACTCGACGACAACTGGCTGAACGGCGAGGAAGTTGCCTGTCCGGAGTGCCACGAACGCCTTTACCGCCTCGACCACTCGCCGCTGCTGGACTGCTACTTCCTCTACTGCGACGGCTGCCCGATGCGGGTGGATGTCAGTTACTACGACGGCACGTTCATGACCATCGCCGACGTGCTCCCTTCCCAAGACAGGACCTACCCCACCCTGATGGCGGCACTTGAGGCACGGTTACGGCGATGCGACTGCGGCGGGCGGTTCCGTGACTCGGCGCCCCGGCGCTGCCACCGGTGCTCCACCGTCCTGACGGCGATCAGCGCGCCTTCCGGTGTCGACGTCTGGCCGGGTTGGTGGACAGATGAGACCGACACCGGCTCCCTGGAAGAGACGTTCACCGCCAGGTACTTCCGCACCGAGGACCTCTGGGAGCACTGAGACTGCCGGGACCAGTTGCCTGCACGTCGATACGGGTTTCTGGTTGGAGCGCCGGCGCTCGTCCGTCAGCGGGTGAGGCCGACCAGCGTGGCCAGTCGCGCCACGCCGGCCGGCACCGGCTGCGCGCGGGCAACATCGGCGATCACGGTACGCGCCAACCGCCGGCACCGAACCTCAGCCGGCGCGACGCTGTCCGCGTCGACAAGCGCGCGGGCGGCCCCGCGCAGGTCACCCACCTGGAGGTACGCCCGAGCGGCGTCGACCAGGTACGCGCCCCGATACTCGGCCGGCAACCGCCGCCACCCCTCCCGCCGCACGACGGTTGAATGCCTTCGCAGCGCCTCAACGGCATCACCCCGCTGCGCCGCCACCAGAACATGGGCCAACTCGACGGCGATCGGCCCGAAGCTGGTGCGGTGCGGATCGTCGTACCCCCTCAGGCTGGCGGCGACGCCCGCAGCCCAGTCGGTCAGCTCATCGGCGCGGCGGTGCTCGCCGCAGCCGGCGGCGGCCAGGGCCGCCTGGAGCAGCAGCGTCCCGCCCACCGCCCACTCCCCCGGTGGTCGCTGTCGCGCAGGCACGCCCTCTCTTAGTTGATCAAGAGGTTTGCGGGAAGTTTGATCTCCAAAAGTCCCGCAAACCTCTTGATCACCGTTGTGGGATGAGGGTGGAAGGACGCGGTTGGCGGCGGGGAGCAGTGCGGCCAGGGCCAGGTGATCTCGGTCTTGCGCGCGGAGCGCTTGGCCTATCGAGATGGCTGCTGTTGCCGCCAGGATCGGGTCGTCGCCGGCGGCGGACATCGCCCGGTCGGCGGCCAGCCAGCCGAGGTCGGCCTCGCCGAGCTTGACCAGCAGCGACGAGGTGATCCGGTACGCCTGCACCAGCAACTCCGGTGACCGCACGCCCTGCACGGCGTCGAGCAGACCCGGCAACACCCGCACCAACTGCCCGTAGTGCGCGTGCTGGTAGCTCAACCAGGCGTACCCGACCTGCCTCCTCAGCTCGTCCGTCCGCTCTGGGGCTTGCAGGGTGTCGTAGCGGGCGAGAGCGGCCCGGATGTCGTCCACGCCATCCGGCGGGCCGGCGGGCGTTGGCCGCGGCTGGCCGAGCAGCACCTCCGGGTCGACCCCCAAGACGTCGGCCAACTCCTGGATCACCGAATACCGGTCCAGGGCGCGCACGCCCCGCTCCACCTTGTCCACCCAGCTCTTCGACCTGCGCAGCCGGTCGGCGAGCATCTGCTGCGTCATTGACCGCCGCACGCGCCAGCGGGCGACGCGGCGGCCGATCGGGACGTCATCGTTGGTCACGCCGCCACCGCCGGTCCGGGACCGCACGGGTCGTCTCCTCCACCGGTACGCGCTCCGCCTCCGCCTGCGCAAGGAGGCGCTGCTTGGCAGCCTCCCGCTCGGCCGTTTCGGACTGCTCGCCCCTGCTCGTCAGCTCGTCGCCGTGCATTCCCACCACCTCCGCTATTCGGCGCGCGACGCTAGGACATCGCCGGCACCCAGGACTCCTGCAATCACCGAAGCCGGTTGCCGATCGACGGACCAGATGGCAAGCAATGCGTGCGATTGCGCTGGTCAGGACGTGGGTTGCGCGGGGTTGCGCAGGTCCCCATAGGAGCGCATCAGCCCATAGGCTCGTCACTAGTTGTAGTTGACCGATACCTGGAGGCGGAACCATGGCGCGACCGGTGACGAACGCAGCATTCGAAGGGCTGCTGCTTGCCGCTGGCTACGGCAACGCCCACGCCGCCTTCGCTCGCCAGCTCAATCACGCGGGCCGTGACCAGGGCACCTGGCGATACGATGCCGCCAGCGTCTACTGGTGGTTACGCGGTCGCCGGCCAGGCGAGCACATCCAGGCCGCCATGGCCGAGACCCTTACCCGCAAGCTCGGTCGCTCCGTCGCCGTCACCGAGCTGGGCTTCGGTACGGCCGACAACATCGGAACCTGCGTCTATCCCGCGTCCGTTGACGGCGCGATCGATACCGCCGAGCAGATCTGGACGAGGCTCGCCAAGCACCTCAGCTCACAGGTCAGCGGGCCTTTCGACAGCGGCAAAGCCCTACAGGCGGCACTCGGTTGGCGGTATGACCCGAGCGACGTGACCGTCAGCAGGAGCGGCCGACAGCAAGTCACCTCCACCGACGTTCAGTCGCTGTACGCGCTGGCGGACCACTTCACCGACCTCGACCGACGCCACGGCAGCGGCTCTCCGCGCACCCGTTCCCTCATGGCCGACTTCCTCGTACGCCAGGTCGCACCCATGCTGCACGGCACCTACACCGAAGCCGTTGGGCGTCACCTCATGCGCGCAGCCGCGACATTGTGCGGACAACTCGCCTTCATGTCGTACGACGCGGGCGACCATGCCGCCGCCCAACAACACGTGACCGTCGCCTTGCGACTCGCCAAGGCCGCCGATGACCGCCTCTACGGCGCTCACCTGCTGGCCAACCTCGCTACCCAGGCCGTGCACCTGTGCCACTCCCGGGACGCGGCGCGGCTCGCCGAAGCGGCCATCGACGGGGCAGGGCGTGCGCCGGCCGCCGTGCTCGCTCGGCTGCACGCGACCGCCGCCACCGCGTACGGGCAGTCAGGCGAGCGACGTGGCTGCCAGCTCGCGCTCGCCAGAGCCGAGCGTGCTCTCGACCGCGCAGGCGTAGTCCCCGGCCCGCTCTGGGTCACCTACTTCAGCCCTGCCCACCTCGCCGGAGCCGCGTTAAGGTGCCTCGGCGACCTCCAGCTGTATTCGCAGGCCCTTGACCACGCGACCGACGCTCTCACCCTCGCCAGCGAGAACACCCGAACGCGTGCCCTGCACACCGCTCTCGTCGCCGTGACTCACGCCCGCGCCGGGGACACCGACGCCGCCTGCAACTGGGGTCAGAAATTGGCGCAGCACACTTCGGGCATCCATTCGGCGCGTGTCCAACAGCGCGTCCGCGAACTGGCGGCAACGCTCAGCCCTCAGCAGGCGTCGCCGCAGGTCAGCGAGGTTCTGCACAGCCTCGCGACCATGCCGACAACCGCGTAGCGCGAGAGCCCACCTGGACCCGTCCGCTAGCGTCACCGAGGTGACCTGGACGGACCCCACCACGTGGTACGCCAACCTGGCTTCCTTCTACGCCGCCGCCGCGGCCTTCATCACCGACCCGGCCGGCAACGTGCTGCTCGTCAAACCCACGTACCGCGACCACTGGGCCTTTCCCGGCGGCTATGTCGACGAGGGCGAATACCCACATGACGCCTGCGCCCGTGAGATCCGAGAGGAGTTGGGGATCTCCGTGGTGGTGGGTGACCTGCTCGTGGTGGACTGGGCACCGCCCGCCGGGCAGCGGCCACGTGCGATTGTCAGCTTCACGTTCGACTGCGGGTCCCTCGCCAACCTCGATGGCCTCGTCCTGCCCGGACAGGAGTTGGAGGACGCCGTCTTCTTCTCCCTTCGGGAGGCCGAGCAGCATCTTCCCGACAACGTCGCTACAAGAGTTCGTGCGGCGATGAACGCTCGTTACCTACACGCTCCGCTTTATCTTGCTGGCGGCTCGGTCGTCCCCACTGTCCTCCGTTGATGGGTGAGAACACGAAGCAGCGACTCGTTCGCAGACTGCGTAAATAGCCCGGTGTACAGGCCGACTCGTCCATCGCCTTTTGGTCAGCGCCATGGACAAAGGGCTCTGCACTGGCCGATTGTCAGGATGCCGCTGGTTGACCTCGGTCGTGGTTGGGTAGCGTTTGACAGCCTAGAGACGGCCCAATCTTGATCGGCGATAATTCCATCGGTGGGACAGATCCCGGTCGCGGAGGTCACCGCATCCACTGCCACACACGATTTGGGAGGGGCGTAGCTCTGACTGCATCACCCGCCGTCCTGCCGGGACGAATGCCCAACACGCGCAGACGAGCTTGATCACTCCGCATACTTTCCGAATCTTGTTCGCTGGGCCTTCTATTTGGATCCGGCAATGTCGGATAGCTCTGCTAGCCTACGACCGCGATCAACACCGGGCTTTAAGCATGGCAATAGAGCACTAAAGTTTTCCCAAATTGCCAATAGACCGAAGGGCTGGCATGTCGTCTAACGTTTTAACTGGAGAGCCGTTCAACCTAATGACGCTCATCCTCTCCGGATCGGGCGTGCTGGTTGCAATCGTCGCAATCAGTTACAGTCGGAGGGCACTGTTTCCTGCCAAGCGGGAGATCCGAATCGGGTGGGTAAAGCCGACTCCACTCGTCGGCACAAGTTCCACCGAGCGGGTTTCACTGCTCGTTGAAGTAAATAATCAGGTCCTGACCGCTCCGCACCTAACTCATGTCGAGATACTGATCGCTGGACGCCACGACATCAAATCCAGCGATTTCGACCAAGGCAAGCCTTTGGAGTTGAATTTCGGGTCGACGGCGGCTCTCGCTTCTGTCCAAGCAGTCACTCCGGAAGTATTTTCGGCCAAAGGTTCGAAAGTTTTGCTTCGGCCGGCACTTCTCAAGCGGGGCTGGCGGCTGAGCTTTGACGTCATTACAGAAGGAATGCCGAATGACCTCAAGACCTCTGACCATCTCGCGGACACGAAGGTGTTTGCGGCAGAAGTGCCGAGCATGGCAGCCTTCTGGAAGCGTGAGTTCCGGAGAACCTACATTGCCTTTCTGGCGCTAGCCGTGGTTACAGGCTTCTTGGTAACTCAAACTTATTTGATAACCCGCCAATACGAAGAATCGTCGGACACCTGGTATGAACTGAACCGTAAGATTATGGATCTATGCGGCATTTAACCGAGCAGACGAACCCTTCTCGCCACCCGGCGAGAAATCGGCTACCTCACCTTCGTCCCGCAACCTGGCAGATCTGCTGGATGACGAAGTTCGCAAGGACCTGGAGGCCACCCCAATCGTCATTCGCATCCGATTCATGCAACCGCGCTCGTTTAAGTTTCTTCTCGAAATTCGACTGAATTCTGGCCTTGCCAATAACTGACCCCTGATATACGCCCACTCGGCGGTTGTAGCCAGTCCATTCGACGGGCGCCAAGGCACCCTCGCATGTGAGGCAATCAAAACCAAGGAAGTGCTCTACCGATAGAGCACGCCCGTTGATATCCGCCAGAGCGTGCCCAGTAGGTCCTATTGTTGGATAAGAGCGGGCGAAATCCATTTCGGGATAGACGGCGTAGCCAATATGTCGAGGCAACTTGTCCTTGTCAAGCAGGTCCATCGCCTCCACACCTGCCGCGTCATTGTCGAACAGGCCCACAATGGTATTGGGTATCTCCAACTGGGCGAGCGTCCGCAGTGTCCGACGCAAGCCTCCCGCACCACCTTCCGCGCCTTGCGAGAAGTCTGCCACGGAGAGGCAGTCTGCGTAGTCGGGGCATCGAACCTCAAATGCCGCCCGGATCACCTTGCAGTCGAAAGATCCTTCAACTAAGACAATCGGCTTAGTGTTCTTCCACGCCAGCGAGCTGCGATAACGTTCAAGCGACAGCGGGAGCGGGAATTCATCCTCTTGCCACTCGACCTCACCCGGCGTCAGATCGAATAGCGCTTGCTGCGATATTCGTACATAAACCTTCTCGTCGGGCCGAAACGCGCGCAGCGCTGTCCTAATGACTGTCGATTCACGAGGGTACGACTCGTGTTCGTCTACCCAGTAGATCGCCAACTCTCTGGCCAGTCGCGCCGACTCATTTGACCACGCAGGCCATTGGAAGCTTGCGCCTGACTCGATCATTTTTTGGAGATAAGCGGCGGATTTCTTGCTACCCTCATCCGAGTCTAGATCATCCGAGTCGCCAAGGTCGTTACGGTCCAGGTCGTAAACCCATTCACCCCCATTGGCAAGAAAGTCCGCCGCGACCCCCTGCTCTGCAAAACCGAGCAGGTCCATTCGCTTCAAGAGCGTGGACCGCGCCAGTGACACTCGCTTGCGTCGCTGATTCTGCCAGGGGTCGGTGGATTCCCAAGCCTGCGAGAAAATGAGCAGTAGCACAACTAGATCAGCGACCGGAAGGTCGACGGAGAAGTCTCTTTCAGTGCTGTGCAGGCTTGCGATGGGACTCATGACCGCGCCTCCATGGTGGAGAGTCGAGTATCACCGACATGAGACCAACCATCAACGCCGTTGCCATCCGATGTTCCTATGGAGGTCAAGAGGGCGGCGAAGCGGCGCGTAGGACGCTGCAGACGTCACGGACGATGTAGCGCTTGAGGCAGCGCAGGGTCTCCTGCTTCCTGAGGCCGATGCTCGTGCTCATGCCTAGGTGAGGTAGACGCCAGTTCTCTGGTCGGAGCGCATGCGATGTGGGCCCGGACTGACCAGGGGCAGGATGATGTGCCTTGACAAGTTGTGGTTTGCGCCCACTCGTGGGATGGGCGGCCGTCCGTCGGCGTCCGGCGGCCGCCCCACACCCGGTCAGCTGGCGTAGACCTCCAGTGTCGACAGTTGTCCGGCCGGCCATCCCGTGTTGCCGGTGACGGAGATCCGCACGTAGCGCGTCTGCGCGGCGGTGAAGGTCAGCGTCACCTGGTTACCGCTGGCTGGGTCGAAGGTCCGCCCCGCCGATCCAACGAGCGTGCCGAAGCTCCCCCCGTCGGTGCTGCCCTGCACGGACAGTGTCTGCGTCCGACTGCCCCACGCCGACGACGGCGGCAGCTTCAGCACCACCCGCCCGACCGTGCGGGTTGCCCCCAGGTCGACCTGCACCCACTGCGGGAACGCGTTGTTGGCGCTCTCCCAGTAGCTGTTCGCGTCACCGTCCACCACGTTGCCCGACGCGTAGCTCTGGACCTGACTGCTCGCCGTGGTGGATCGGCCCCGGGCGAGGTCCGCGTTGGCCGCGGCGTCCGTGGTGACGGTGACCGCGGTGGACGCGGCCGAGGTGTTGCCGGCGGCGTCGCGGGCGGTGACGGTGAAGGTGTACGCGGTGGACGGGCTGAGCCCGCTCACGGTCGCCGTGGTGCCCGTGACGGTGGCGACCACCGTGCCGCCCTGGCGTACCTGGTAGCCGGTCACCCCGGTGTCGTCGGTGGAGGCCGTCCACGCCAGGGATACGCTCGTCGAGGTCTTGCCGGTCACGGTGAGGCCGCTCGGCGTGGTCGGCGGGTTGTCCGGGACGGTGCTCCCGGCGTACACCTCGACCTGGGCGAGCTGGCCCGCCGGCCAGCCGGTGTTGCCGGCGATGCTGAGGCGGACGTAGCGGGCCGTGGTGGTCGTCAGCGTGCGGGTGACGGTGTTGCCGGTGGCCGGGTCGAAGGTGAACGCGGAGGCCGCGGCGATGGTGGCGAAGGAGTTGCCGTCGACGCTGCCCTGCACGGTGATGGTCTGGGTGCGCGCTCCCCAGCCGGCGGGCAGCCGCACCACGAGCTTGTTGACCTGGTGGCTGGCGCCGAGGTCGACCTGCCACCAGTGCGGGAAGGAGCCGCCGCCGCTCTCCCAGTAGCTGCCGGCGTTCGAGTCCACCGCGTTCGACGCCGGGAACCCGCCGCCCTGGCTGCTCGCCGAGGTGGGTCGGCCGGCGGCCAGGTTCCCGGTGGCCGGTGGTGGGGTGCCGACCATCGGCGGGGTGGGGCGGACGGCGGTGAGCGCGAGTTGGCCCTTGAGCATCCGGCCGCCGTCGGCGGTGATCCGCAGGTAGTAGTCGGAGGAGCAGGCCACGCCGTCCTCGTCCAGGGCCCGGATGTTCGCCCCGGCCGGGGTGGTGGCCTGGGTCTCGGACGTCTTGGCGATCTGGTTGCCCTCGTTGTACTCGTCGAACATGGACACGTACAGGCCCTGGGAGCCGAGCCGGACCATGTTGTAGATGTGCCGCCAGTAGAAGTCGCCGTGCTTGCGGTGCCCCCCGGCGAGGTCGCCGGGCATCACGCAGGGCAGGTAGTCGATGCCGCGCGCCGCGCAGTCGGCCATGTCACCGACGTTGACGTTGTTGTAGTACGAGTCCAGCTCCTCCACGGTCCTGGCCCGGTAGACCATCCACGGCGAGATCGCGTGGAACGCGTGGTAGACGTCGAGGAAGCCGGGGCGGGAGTCCTCGATGCCCTGCCGCCACCAGGTGGGCACGCCGCCGATGACGTAGCAGCCCTGGGCCTTGAACCAGTTGATGACCTCCAGGCAGGGGCCCGGGGTGAAGGGTCGGCTGGGCTCGCTGAAGCCGAAGCCCCAGATGCAGACGACCGGTTTGCCGTTCTGCCGGGCGTACGCGGAGGACGCGGTGTGCGCCGCCATCTTCGTCGTCCAGTCGGTCTTGATCTCCGACTGGAACGTCAGCCAGTCGGTGACGTCGTACATGATGTAGAACTTGCGGTTGTACCGTTCGGCGGCGGAGCGCACCTTTTGTGTCATCGCGTCGCGGGTCGGGCCCTCGTCGCCCATCGGGTTGAACCGTTGCAGCGCGGCGGTGTCGCAGCCGTTCTCCTGCATCCAGCGGAAGTGGGTGTCCACCGTCTGCTGGTCGTACGAGGAGAAGAGGGTGGCCGGCTGGCCGTTGCCCAGGTTGGGGTACGCGGTGGGATAGGTGCGGGTGTACTCGCGCATGTCCGGCCAGGACACGATTGTGGTGTTGGCGGGTGACGGCGGCTGGAACCGGTCGCGGCTCCAGTGCCACCATCCGCCGATCGGCGCCCCGTCGCCGGGTGCGCTGAACCAGCCCTGGTAGCCGACCGTCACCTTGCCGACCACGTCCCCGGGGGGACTGGCGGCCTGCGCGGGGCTGGACATGCTGGTGAGCAGTTCGGTGGTGGAGGCGGTGGCGAGGGCGGACCCGGCCAGCACCGATGTGACGAACCTGCGGCGGGAGACCGCCATGAGGACCACTCCTTCGGGACGGAAGGCATTGACGGCCATCGTGGCAGCAGTCATCCCCGGCCCGCAAGAGTCAGACTGATCGATGGAATTTCCTGTCAACACATCGAAGGAGGTGGACCCGAGAATTGCAAGCCTCTCTCACGCTCGTCCATTTCGGCCGAAAATACCCGATTCGCCCCTTAACGGACATACTCTCAGCATTGCCTTCTCGACGGTCGGGAACGGCTTACTGATCAGAGGCGAAAACGTGAGATTTTCCCAGCGACTTTCAGCTACTGGTGCCATCGCGGTGGCGGCCGTGGGAGTGGTGGTCCTATCCGGAGGAGCTCCGGCTTCTGCGGCACCCGGTGACGCCAGCGCCCGGGGAGTTGTGGTGGACCTGTCCGCGTCAGTGCTCGGCCTTCCGGTGATTACCGCCGATGTCGTCATTGGCACCGCGACGGCCCCGGCGGGCAGTGGTACGGACAGCGACACCGCTCTGGCGATCACCATCCCCGGCGCTCTGGGGGTCACCGCCTCCGGCACCGTGGTGGAGGTCAGCGCCACTCGTGGCGACACCGCGTCCTCCGCCAATGCCGAAATCGCCGACCTCGCGCTCGGCGTCCTCGGCACGTCGGTGATCGACGCCGACGTGATCACGGCGGCGGTGGCCTGCCCCCAGGTCGGCGCCCAAACCGCGGACACCACCTTCGTGGGGTTGGAACTGTTCGGCGAGCCGGTCGAGCTACTGCCGAACACCCCCGGCGTCACCGCCAGCGCCGCCGTCACGGTCGCCGGACTGACCGGCGCCAGCTTGAACGTCACGCTCACCAACGTGGAGACAACCACCGCCGATGGCGCCACGGCCATCGCTGTCCAGGCCACCATCAGGCTCACCGGCACCATCGTGGGTGGACCGCTGCTGGACATCCCCGTCGGCTCCGTCATCCTGGCCGAGGCCCGCTGCGAGCGCCCTCTGCAGTCCACGCCGACGCCGACGCCGACCGCCACGCCGACCGCCACGCCGACGCAGCCCACACCGTCACCGACCCAGCCAACGGCGCCCCCGACAGGTGACCCCACACAGCCCCCGCCGGCCCCCACGGCCAGCCCAACCCTGCCCGTCACCGGCGGCAGCGCCGCCAACCTCTGGTGGTTCTTCGGCACCGGTCTCGTCATGGTCATCGCCGGCACAACGGCACGGCTGATCTCCCGCCGGTCCCGCGCGTCGATTGACGCGTGACACGCGCCCGCTGAGCTGAACCAGCGTGGAGAGGGTCCTGACCATCAATCGGGACCCTCTCCACACGGCGCGGCACATCGTCGGCACGCCCCCCGGTCGCGGTCATGCCGAGAAGTTGCGGAACAGCAGGGACGCCAGGCCGAGCGCCAACGCCAGGTTGAACACGGTGGCATTGGCGAACACGTGACCTTGACGATGCTGGCGATCTGGAGCGCCTCCTCACCGCCGAGCGCTCCCGCGGCCGGGAATTACGCGCTGGGCCGTCAGTGACTGATGGCCCGCTCCAGGGCCCACACCGGGGACAGGATCTGACTTGGGGCTTGGCGGCGACGGGCGTCGCGCACCGTCATCCGTACGCCCTCGGTGAAGCCAATCTTGGGGCACCAGCCGAGCAGCTCGCGCGCCTTCCTGGTGTCCAGCGCCATGTTGCGCACCTCGCCCGGCCAGGGCGGCGGCTCGTAGCGGGCCGCGTTGTCGACGCCGGACGCTTCCCGGACCGCGTCGTAAACCTCGTTGACGCTCGTCTGCCGCCCCGAGGCGATGTTGACCATACCCACCCCGGGGTGGTGACAGGCCACGGCGATCGCCTCGGCGACGTCGCTGACGTGGACGAAATCCCGGGTCTGCGTGCCGTCGTCGTAGATCACCACCTGCCGGCCGCCGAGCAGCGCGTCGACCATCAGGGACACCACGCCGCAGTCGCTGCCCTCCTGCCGGGGCCCGTAGACATTGCCGAACACCATCGAGGTGTACGGCAGACCGTGCTGACGCCCGTACCAGTCGAGGTAGTGCACGCCGGCGGCCTTGCTGACGCCGTACGGGCTCACCGGGACGATCGGATGGTCCTCCCGGACCGGCAACTCGTGGGGGGCGACGCTGCCGAAGATGGCGCTGCTGGCCGCGTTGATCACCAGGCGTACGCCGCCGCGGGCGCAGGCGTCCATCACGTTGACGGTGCCGAACACGTTCACGTCGGCGTCGTACAGGGGTGACCGACGGGCCGCGGGGACGCTCGGCTGCGCCGCGAGGTGCACCACCACGTCCGGCTGCCACTGGTGGATGACCTCGACACCCTCCGGCGTGCGGATGTCACCCGACACGACGTCCGCCTCGGTCAGCCCGCCGTACGCGGCGTCGGCCAGGTTCTCGATCCGGCCGGTGGAGAAGTTGTCGAGCACCCGGACCTGGCTGCCCATCAGCATCAGCCGGGCAACCACGTGGCTGCCGATGAAGCCGGCGCCCCCGGTCACCAGCACGCGCCCGGGAATCAGGTCCGTCGGCGGGTCGACACCGACGGCGGTAACGGGCAGGTCCATGTCGGACTCCTTGGAACGACGGAACGGTCGGCCCGCTGCGGCAACCGGACGCCCGCACACGACCGTAGCTCAGCAAAGGCCACCAAACGGACGATCAGCCCGATTGTTTACATAGATACGCGAGATTTAATACGGAAAAGCCTGTTTTACCTATTCATCCCTATTAGACCCTTATCGCTAGTACTTTCTCCCCCGGGGGGTGCCCGCCGGCATGCCCTGGGAGCACCGGACGGAGAGGGAGGACGGCGTGTTGAGAGAGACTGCGGGTCCGCCGCCACGACAACCGGGTGGTGGCGTGATGAGCGCTCCGCTGCTGTCGGTACTGCTGGTCAGCTGGAACACCCGCGAGCAGACCCGGCAGTGCCTGGAGTCGCTGGCGTCGACCGCCGACCCCGATCTGGACTACGAGGTGGTGGCCGTCGACAACGGCTCGGCCGACGGCTCGGCCGACCTGCTCGCCGACCAGCCCCGGGTCCGACTGATCCGCAACAAGCACAACAACGGCTTCGCCGCCGCCGTCAACCAGGCGTACCGCCGGGCGAACGGGCAGCTGATCCTGCTGCTCAACAGCGACATCCGGTTTCACCCGGGCGCGCTGTCCCGAATGGTCGACCATCTGCGGGAGCGGCCGGACATCGCAGGGGTCAGCCCGCTCTACCTCAACCCGGACGGCACCTTCCAGCAGCACTACGTCCAACAGCCCAGCTTCGCCGCCACCATCGCGCTGGTGACCGCGCTGCGCCGACTGCCCGGGTTCCGCCAGGCGCTGCACCGGTTCCAGATGCGGGGCGAGGACTTCAGCCGTCCCCGGCAACTCGCCTCGGGCAGTTGCGTGCTGCTGCGCCGCACGGTGCTCGGGCAGCAGACCATCTTCGACGAGACGTTCCCCGTCTACTGGAACGACGCGGTCCTCGCGCGGCAGCTCGACCAGGCCGGGCACGAGCTGTGGATGCTTCCGGACGCGGTGGTGACGCACAGCCGTGGCGCGTCCTGCCGGCTCCTCGGGCCGACCATCCGCTTTCGACACCTGCTGGGCAGCCTGGTCGGGTATCTGCGGATGACCCAGCCCCGGTACCGGTTGCCGGTGTTCCGGGCCGCGCTGCTCGCCGACCACCTGGTCAAGCGACTCTTCGGTCGATCCGTACAACTGAGCCTGGGCGACCTGCTCGCCGCGCTGCGCGGCGACGCCGGCCCGCTGCCCGACGGTGACACCCGCGACTGGGTGGTGCTGTTCAGCCGGACCCGATGGTCCGTCGATGGGCATCCGGCCGTGCTGGGGCAGTTGGCGCCCGGGCAACGGTTGCTCTTCGTCGACCCGCCGGGACATCGGCCGCGCTGGCGGTGCGAGGTGACGCCGATCGGCTCGGCGGCCTGGCACGCCGTCGCACCGACCGCGCTGCCGCTGGGCAATGTGGTGCCGCTGGTCAACTGGATCAACCGGCGGGTCGTGGCCGGCGCGCTGCGGGGCTGGCTGGACCGGCACGCCGGCGCCCGCCTGCTGCGACTCGACGACGAGCGCGCCCGCCCGGTGCTCGGCCGCCTCGGCGAGGACGAGGTGCTGCCAGCCGGCGCGCCACGGCCGATGGAACGGTCGGGCCGTGGCTGAGCACACCACCACTCTGCAACCGGCGGCCGCGGCGGTCGTGCCGCCCGCCGAGGACCGCGACTGGGTCGTCATCTTCAGCGGCACGCCGTGGGCGTACGGCGCCCACCGGCAGCACGCGCTGGCCCGCGAGCTGACCGTCGATCACCAGGTGCTCTTCGTCGACCCGGCCGGGCACCTCCCACGCTGGCGGGTCCAGATCCGGCAGGTGGCCGACGGTCTGTGGCAGTGCGCCGGACCGGCGCTGCTGCCGTTCGGTCGGCACCTGCCCCCGGTCAACCGGGTCAACCGTTGGCTCGCCGCGCGTGTGCTGCGCCGGTGGTTCCGCCGGCAGGCGGCATCAGTCCGACTGCTGTGGCTGGACGAGGACCTGGCCGCGCCGGTCGCCTCCCGGCTGGACGCGTCCGCCGTCGTGTACGACGCAACCGACCTGGACTGGACGCTCACCCGACCGTGGAACCGTCGGCACCTGCGCCGCGCGCTGCGCTCCGCCGTCGGCGCCGCCGACCTTGTCCTCGCCTCCTCCACCGCGCTACCGGACCGGATGCCCGCCTCCGACCCGGCACCGGTGGTGCTGGCCAACGGGTGCGACCCGGATCGCTTCTCGCCGGACGGCCCGGTCGCGCCCTGGTTGCTCGGCCTGCGCCGACCACTGATCGGCTACAGCGGCGCGGTCGACACCCGGGCCTTCGACGCGGACCTGGTCGCCGCGGTGGCGCGGGCCCACCCGGAGTGGACGTTCGTCCTGATCGGCCCGTCCACCCGGGGCGGCCGCGCCCCGCTGGCCGGCCTGTCCAATGTGCAGCTGGTCGACGCCGTCGGCTTCGCGGACGTCCCGGGCATCCTGCGGGCCTGCGACGTCACCATCATCCCCTACCGGGTGGGCGGGTTGGCCGACTACGTGCACCCGCAGAAATGCTACGAGTACCTGGCCCTCGGCAAGCCCGTCGTCGCGACGCCGCTGCCGGCGCTGCGGGCGCTGGCCGACACCATCGCCCTCGCCACCGACCCGCCGAGCTTCGGCGCGGCGCTGGCCGACGCGCTGGACCGCGCCGGCGCACCAGACGAATCCGCCCGACGCCGGGAGGTCGCCACCCGTAACAGCTGGTCGGCACGAGGTGCGCAGCTGCGCTCCCTGTTGGTGGGGTTGCCGCGATGAGAGTGCCGGTCGTCGCGCCCAGTGTGCTGCTCGCCGGCACCGGGCTGGGCGGAGTGCTGGCCGTGGTCACCCTGCTACCCGGGCCGGTCGGCCTGGCTGCCGCCATCGGCCTGCTGTGTGCGGGTGCGTTCCTCCTCTGGCCGGTGATGGGCCGGAGCCAGCATGGCTCCGGCCCCAAACGTCCGCGCGGGTGCGGACGACCGCCCGACTCAGGCCGAGAAGTTGCGGAACAGCAGGGACGCCAGGCCGAGCGCCAACGCCAGGTTGAACACGGTGGCACTGGCGAACACCGCCACGGGTCGCCAACCCGCCTCCCGCAGCGACGCGACCCGGACCTCCAGACCGATGCTGACGAAGGCCAGGATCAGGAACCACACCCGCAGGTCGTTGACGATGGCGATGGTGGCCTTGCCGTCCGCACCAGCTCCGTCGAGGTACCAGGTGGCGATGACCGAGGCCGCGATGAAACCCAGGACGAACTTCGGGAAGCGCGTCCACAGCTCACCGAGGCCCGGTCGGGCCGCGCCGGGCCGTCGTTCCACCCGCAGCGTGAAGTACGCGGTGAGCGCGACCGCGACAACACCCATCAGGGCGTTCTGGGTGACCTTGACGATGCTGGCGATCTGGAGCGCCTCCTCACCGGCGAGCGCTCCGGCCGCGGTGACCGCGGCGGTGGTGTCGATGTTGCCACCGATCCAGGCGCCAGCCACCGCGTCGGAGAGCCCGAACACGTCGGCCAACCAGGGCAGGATGAAGATTGACGGCAGCGCGAAGATGATGACCAGACTCGCCGTGTAGGCCAACTGCTCGCGGCGCGCCCGCACCGCGCCGGCGGCGGCGATCGCCGCGCTGACCCCGCAGATCGACACCGCGGAGGCGAGCAGCGCCCGCAGCTTGTCGTCGAGGCCGAACCTGCCGGCCAACCACCAGGTGAACAGGAACACCCCGCTGATCAGCAGGATCGCCTGGGCGATCGCCGGCCCGGCCGCGCTGGCGATGACGGCCAGGTTGATCGACGCACCGAGCAGCACCAGACCGGTCTTGATGAAGAACTCGGTCCGGAACGCGGCGGCGATCCGGTCCCGCCACCCGAGCAGGGTGACGGCGACGTTGCCGAGCAGGCCGAGCAGGATCGCGTAGACCGGGTACTCGACCGCCGCCCCGATGTCCTCGACGGCGGTGCCCTCGGCCCAGGCCGGAACGTTCTGCTCCAGGTAGCGGGTGAACGCGGCGAGACCGACCACGATCAGCAGGCCGAGCGCCGTCCAGGCCCAGAAGGTCCCGTCACGCGCCACCCTGGTCGGCTCGGCAGGATCGGCGGTGGTCGGCGAACCGCTGGGTTCGACTACGCCGCCGTCGGGCGCGTCGTCGACGCGTGTGGCGTCGGCGGTCCCGGGCTCGTCGCCCGTGCGGGTCGCGTCGGTGGTCATCAGGGCACCAGCCCGGCGGGGATGGCGCCGAGCAGGACCAGGGCGAGCAGGGCCAGCCCGAGGATGGTCGCCACCCAGTCCTCGTTGAACGCGAGCCGGGACTCGCCGGCCGTCGGTGGGGTGGACGGTGACTGGTCGGATGTCATGGCGTACCTCCATGGTTGTGAACCGATCCGGCAGCGCCGGATCGGTCGGAAGTGCGGTGCGGACCGCGCGGAGCCGGATCGATGCGCGGGGGTCACGGGTCGGCGCGCGAGCCGGCAGGGCGGCTGGAGAAGGAGTGCGGTGCTCAGTCGGTGCCCGGTGCGCCCGGACAGAGCTCGCTGGCGGTGCGCATCAGGTCGACGACCCGACGCGAGGTGAGGAGCGGACCAACCGGCATTCACGCATTTTCCTACCGACTCGATAGGAATTCAAGACCGTCGCCGCGGATTCTCCACGCGGGGCACCACCGACGACGGTGCCGGAGCCAACGCCGGCTCCGGCACCGTCGGTACGCCCGATCCCCGCTACGGGGTCGGGTACTGGGTCAGGTAGACCGGAGCGCCGACCTTGGTCATGTCGGCAGCGTCGCCGACGCCGTTGACGACGTGGTCGATCGTGCCGGCGCTGAGGTTGACGGTCATGATGTGGTGCAGCCGCACCCCCGGCCGGTTCGGGACCTCGAAGCCGTTCTCGGTGTGGATCGACGGGTTGTTCTGGTTGAAGACGTACACCCCGCCGCCGTGCAGGGTGTGGTGACGCACCTGGTCACCGACCTTGTACCCGGCCCAGCCCTCGACCGCGCCGTTCATCCAGTCGGCCTGCGTCGGCGGGTCGTACGGCAGCTCGTTCTGGTAGAGGATCGTGGTGCCGTGCTCGCCGTTCCAGACCGTGTTGTAGCGCTGGAAGTGCTCGACGAACAGGCCGGTCGCGGTCACGTGGTCGCCGTTGATGACGGCGCCGTAGCGACCGGTGTTGGTGCGCCAGCGGTCGGTGTCACCGTTGACGCCCTCGGTGAAGCCCTCGACGCCGTGATCGCCGCGCCACACCCAGGTGTGGTCGATGAGCACGTTGTCGCTGTTGACCTCCAGCGCGGTGTTCGTCCGGCCGATGTGCGGGCCGCCGACCCGGAAGTACACGTCGGAGAGCGTGGTCGGGTTCTGCGGGTTGCTCGCGTCGTGGCCGTGCTGGCGTCCGACCCGCAGCAGGACCGGCGACTCGACGAGGCCGGCGTCGATCGTGACACCGGCGACGATCACCCCGGGCACACCGGCCACGTCCAGCGGGATCGCGCCGTTCACGGCGGTGAGCGTGGCGTGCCCGATCCCGAGCACGACGGTGTTCGGACGCCGGACCTCGATGCTGCGCGCGATGTCGTACGTGCCGGGGGTGAGCAGCAGGTGCTTGCCGCGCGCCAACTGGCTGTTGATGACGCGCACCGAGTCGGACGGCTTGGCGATGAAGAAGTCGTCGATCCCGATGGTCCGCCCCGGCGTGATGCCGTCGGCCCAGGAGACGCCCCGGCTGTCGCGCTGAGCCGCGGGCACCCGCACCTGATAGCGACCCTTGCCGTCGACGAAGAGGTAGGGCTTCTCCCGGCTGATCGGGGTGGTCTCCAGGGTGGTGTACGGCGGGTCGGGGAACGTGGCGTCGTCCGGCGCGCCCTCGACCCCCGCGAACACCTGGTTCCACACGGCGTTGGACCAGCCGGCGACCTCACTGTTGCGGGTCAGCCACTGTTGCTGCGAGCCGTTCGTCGTGGCCGGCAGCCGTGAGTCGGCGATGAACCCGCCGCTGGCGTACTGCGGGCCGGCGGTGCAGTAGTCCATCAGCGACAGACCGCCGCCGCCGATGTTCA
This sequence comes from Micromonospora foliorum, assembly GCF_022229015.1. Classification (GTDB taxonomy): domain Bacteria; phylum Actinomycetota; class Actinomycetes; order Mycobacteriales; family Micromonosporaceae; genus Micromonospora; species Micromonospora foliorum. Next base: position 9,297 of record NZ_JAKKFF010000129.1, on the reverse strand, counting down.
GTCGGCGCATCGACACCGCCTGTGAGACCGCCCAGAAGTTCACCGACGACCGGCAGCCGTCCTGGCCGGCCGCGTTGATGGTGAGCGAGAGGTTGGACAGGGTGCGCCAGAAGTTGACAAGCGCGAGGCAGTTGCCGGTGCCGCCGTCGGCGAGGCAGCGGTTGTAGACCTCCAGTTTGCCGTTGACGGTGACGTCGGTGGGAGAGGCGCCCAGGCCGGACACCTCGGTGTAGTAGCCGACCTTGGCCTGCAACGGCTGCGCGGCTGTGCCGTACGTGCCCGGTTTGAACAGGTAGGCGTGCCGCTCGGTGCCCATCTCGTTGTTGACCTGCCGGGCGTGCGCGGCGTCGAGGGTCTGCTGGATCTCGCCGACCGGCATGGACGGGTCGAAGATCGTCACGTTCGGCCCGAAGTCGGGTTCGCCGTGCGTCGGGCGGCCGGCGGTGGCCGCCGTGCTGGTCATCGTGGTGGCGGTGGTCAACACCAGAGCGAGGAGGAGGGTGCGACCGGATCTCCGGCGCACGTCTCGGGACGGGGCTGTCATGTGGTTCGTCCTCTCCGCTGGCCGGGTGTACGTCCGGCGCAGCTGGGGCGGTGAGAGCGCTCTCTGACCCTTGCCGCCGGAGGTTGGGCCGGACCGGAAGGGGTGGACATGTTTCTACCCGTTAATCCGGCCGCACGCCACGAGCGCCGCACCGCGAATGTTGGCGGGCCGGGCGCTCGCGGTACGGCGACGGTACGAAAAGGGAACACCGCGCTGGTCTGCTCGGCTCATGCGAGTACGCGGAACACCCGGAGCACGCCGGCCCCGGCGGCGGGCGGTCGTCGTCATCGTCACCCTCGCCGTGGCACTGCCGCTGGCCGCGTCGTCGATCACCGGAGCCTGGCCCGGCTCGACCTCGGCCGCACCGCCGTCGACCGTCGCGCCGTCGCCCGACCCGGCCCCGGCCGGACCGGTCACGGCCGAGGACCGGCGGATTCTGGTGCGCGCCGAGTCACTGCTCACCCGGGACTGCATGACGCGCGACGGATTCCAGCTGTGGCTGGGCACGCCGCCACCGGCGGACGAGCTGCTCTCCTTCCCGTACGTCGTCGACGACATCGCCTGGGCGCGGAAACACGGTTTCGGCTCGGACCTGGTGGCGGCGGTCGACGTCCGCCGGCGCACCGACCCCAACCAGCGTTACGTCAGCGGCCTCTCCCCCGAGCGGCGGGAGGCGTTCCTGGCCACGCTCAACGGCGCCCGCCCGGAGGGGTTGGAGGCGCGGCTCCCCTCGGGCGGTGTGATGCGGCGCAGCGCCGAGGGATGCACCTCCGAGGCGCAGCGTCGGCTCTACGGCGACCTGGCCGAGTGGTACCGCTCCAGCAAGGTCGTCGCCGACCTGACGGGCCTGCGGCAGCGGCGGGTTCTCGCCGATCCCGCCTGGACGGCCGCGCTCCGGCCGTGGGCGGGGTGCGTGCGACAGCGGGGATTCACCGTGGACACCCCCGAGCAGCTGCGGCAGAGCGTCGGCACCCGTGGGCGGGCGGGCGAGATCGCCGCGGCGGTCGCCGAGGCGCGGTGCGCCCAGGACGGCCTCGCCGCGACGACCCGGGCCCTGGACGCCCGCCACGGCGACGAGCTGACGGCGGCGTACCACCAGGAGGTGGCGGCCAGGAACCGGCTGGAGCACGGGGCGGTCCCCCGGGCCCGGGCCGTGGTCGACGCCGAGCACGAATGAACGCCGAGCGATGGTCGCCCGGCGAGAAGGAGGACGAGATGAGACGTATCCACCTGGTCATGGCGGGGGGCGCGATGCTCGCGGCGCTGCTGGCCGGCGCACCGGCGGCCGCATCCCCGGCACAACCCGGGCCGGCCGGGTCGGCCCACCAGGCCGCACCGGCTGACCGCGACGGCCGGGCCGAACGGGTCGATCTGCCCCGCAGCACCCCGCAGGACGGGGCGCGGGCCGCAGCGGCGGCCGACGGCTACTTCTACGCCTACGAGCACGCCTGGTGGGGTGGCCGCTGGTGCGCCTGGGCGGGCAACGCGAGCAACTGGGTCAACCCGGGCGGCGCCGCCACGACCGGCCAGTGGGGCTGCGGCGGCGACTACGGCTTCGACAACATCGCCACGTCGGTCTGGAACAACGGGGTCTACCACGACTACGACGCGGTACGGATGCGCACCGGGGCGTTCCTCACCGGTGGCAGCATGTGCCTGTCACGCGGCGACTACTGGGCCGACTTCACCCTCGGCTACCAGGCGTTCGACGACGGTACCCCCGCCGACAACCAGATCAGCTCGCACTACTGGGGCGTCTCCTGCTCGTGACGGCAAGCCGGGCGGGGGCCGCACCGCCCCCGCCCGGCACCACCGCGCTCAGCAGGACGCATCGCCACCGAGCAGCGCGCGGTGCAGGTCGCGCAGCTCCCGTCCCGGCTCGATGGCGAGCTGCGCCGACAGCTCCGCCCGCCAGTCCCGGTAGACACCCAGGCCATCGGCGGTCCGGCCACTGTGGTGCAGCGCCAGCATCAACTGGCCGCGCAGCCGCTCCCGGAACGGGTGCCGGCGTACCAGCGTGATCAACTCGCCGATCACCTGCGGGTGGTGGCCCAGGTCCAACCGCACGGCCACCCGCAGCTCGATCGCGGCGAGCCGCGCCTCCTCCAGTTGCGGCGTCTCGGCGTCGGTCAGCTCGTCGGTGCCATCGGCCAACGCCGGCCCGCGCCACCAGCCGAGACCCGCGCTCAACGCGGCTGACGCCTCCACCGGTCGGCCCGCGTCGCGCAGCACCCCGGCCCGCCGCACCTCGTCGCGGAACCGGTCGAGGTCCAGCTCACCCGCCTCCAACCGGACCGCGTAACCGTCCCGCCAGGAGCGGATGCGGTCGGCGCCGAGCGCCGCGCGCAGCTCGGAGACCCGCTTGCGCAGTTGGGTACGCGCGGTCGCCGGTGGCCGCTCGGCCCAGAGCAGGCGTACCAGCCGATCCACCGGCACCATCCGGCCGCGTGCCAGCAGCAGCGCGGCCAGCACCGAACGCTGCTGTGGGCCGGCCAGGCGCACCGGCCGACCGGCCCGGACGGCCTCGATCGGCCCCAGAATGCGGAACTCCATCTGCGTCACCTGCCTCTCCTCGTCGCCGAGGGAACGGTCGCAGCGGGTGCCGCCGAATCGCTGTCATCGCGCTGTCACGGACTCCCGTGCCTGGACGCTCACCGTGTGTTGCGACCACACCGCCTCGCCGGAGAGTCGTGTTACCGTCGCTCTCGGTCGGCGTCGTGAGGTGTGGTCGGCCCGACGCTGGGGGCGCTCGTGGAGTGGGATTTCGCCGTGCTCGGCACGCTGCGCGTCTCCCGGCACGACCGCACGATCCCCGTCCCGGCCAACCGCCAGCGGGCGTTGTTGGCCACGCTGCTGCTCAACCGGGGTGAGACGGTGAGTGTCGCCGCCCTCGTCGACCGGGTCTGGGGCAGCGGGGCACCCGCCCACGCCCGAGCCGCACTGCACTCGCTGGTGCGGCGGCTGCGCAGCACCCTGACCATTGAGGGCCCGCCGGGTGAGCTGATCGCCACGCGCGCCAACGGTTACCTCCTCGCTCTGCCCCCGGCCGCCGTCGACCTCTCCCGCTTCGACGCGCTCGTGGCGGCGAGCCTCACCGCCGATCCGCAACACCGCGCCGACCTGCTCCGGGAGGCCCTCGTGCTGTGGCGTGGCGACCCGTTGGGCGACGTCGACTCCGAGGTGCTGCACCGGGAGGACGTTCCGGCGCTGACCGAGCGGTGGGCGCGCGCCAGTCAGGTTTACTTCGACACCGAGCTGACCCTCGGCCGGCACACCGAGATCGTCGCCGAGCTGCGGCGGGCGACCCGCCGCAGCCCGCTGCGCGAGGGGCTGTGGGCGCAGCTGATGCTCGCGCTCTATCGCGACGGGCGGCAGGCCGAAGCCCTCGACGCCTTTCATCGGCTCGCCACGATCCTCGCCGAGGAGTTGGGCGTCGACCCGGGTCCAGCGGTGCGGGAGCTGCGCGACCGTCTTCTCCGCGCCGATCCCGCGCTGACGTGGCAACCACCCACGGCGAGCGCGACGGTCATCCCGGCCGCGCCACCGATGTTCCAGCTCCCGGCCGACGCGGGCGTGCTGCACGGTCGTGCCGACACCGTCGAGGCCGTCCGGCGGTCCATCAGCACCGCCGCCCGCGAGGGGCGGCTGCCTCTGGTGTCCGTGTCGGGAGCCCCGGGCGTCGGCAAGACCGCCCTCGCCGTCCACCTGGGTCACCAACTCGCCGACGAGTTCCCCGACGGCCAGTGGTACGTCCGGCTGCGCGGCCAGCAGGAGGTGCGGGCCCGCCCCCTCGACGTCCTCTCCGAGCTGCTCACCTACTCGGGCGTGCGCGGCGCGGCCCAACCCGCCACGGCCGACGCCCGGGCCGCCGCGCTCCGAGCGGCTCTCGCCGACCGTCGCGTCCTCATCGTCCTGGACGACGCCGCCTCGGCGGAGCAGGTCGAGCCGCTGCTGCCCGGCGCCGGCGGCTGCGCGGTGATCGTGACCAGCCGCAGCACGCTCGGCGCTCTGGTGGCACTGCACGGCGGGCGTGCCGTCAGCCTCGATCCGCTCAGCCCGGAGGCCGCTGTCGGCCTGCTCACCGCGGTGTTCCGGGACCACGCGATCACCGTCGCACCGGATGTCGTGCGCGACTTGGCCGCACTCTGCGGAAACCTTCCACTGGCGTTACGGATCGCGGCAGCCAACCTGGCCACGGCCGGCCCGACCGACGCCCGCGCGTACGTGCGGCGACTGCGCGACGGCGACCGGCTGGGCGGCCTGTCGGTGCCCGGCGACCCGAGAGTGGCACTGCGCGCCGCGATCGCACCGTCCTACCAGGGGCTCGGCGACGCGGAGCGGCGGGCGTTGCGGCTGCTCGGGTCGACACCCACCGACTGTTTCACCACCGGAGACCTCGCGGCGCTCACGGACGTCGACTGGCCCACGGCGGACGCGGTGCTACGCACCCTGACCAGCAGCCATCTGGTACGCCCCGCCCGGGGTGGTCGGTTCGTCACCCACGACCTGATCCGCCTGTACGCGGCGGAGCAGTCCCGCATCGAGGACACCCCCGACCAGCGCGCCGAGGCCCTCAGTCGGCTGTTGTACGGGTACCTGGACACCGCCGACGCGCTGGCCCGGCGCAGCTATCCCCGAATGGTGTTCCTGCCCCGACCCGCCGGGCCGGTCCGGGCCGTCGCGGACGCCGGGCAGCCGGAGCCACCAAACTGGTTCCACGCCGAGTACGCCAACCTGCTCGCCGCGATCCGGCACGCGGCACAGCACGGCCCACGCGAGATCGCCTGGCATCTGGCCGACCGGATGCGCGGTTACCTTCAGGAAACCGGAGCGCATGGCGAATGGCGTTCGGTCGTCGAGCTGGGCCTGGCCCAGGCCCAGCGGGAGGGCGACGACCACGGGGTCGCCGCTATGCAGTCGAGCCTGGCGACACTGAGCGCCAGCCGGGCCGACTACGCCGACGCCCGGCGGCAGTTCCACACGGCACTGGCCATTCAGCTGCGTCTGGGCAACCGCGCCGGGCAGGCGTCCATTCTCAACAACCTCGGCATCGTGCACCGGGAGGAGGGCCAGCTGACCGAGGCGGGCGAGTGCTACGCGCAGGCGTTGCTGCTCTACCGCGAGTTGGGCAAGCGGCACGCCGAGTGGAACTGCCTGAGCAACCTCAGTGTCGTCCAGTTGGAGTTGGACCAGGTTCCCGATGCGGTCCGGGCCCAGCAGGCGGCGCTGGACGGGTACGAGTCCCTCGACGTGGCCGAGCAACCGCTCAACGACATCGCGAACGTTCTGCACAACCTCGCCGTCGGCCTGCGCGCGCTCGGCCGGCCCAGCCTGGCGGTGCTGCACCTCACCCGGGCCGTGGTGCTCCGTGGACAGGTGGGCAACCGCTACGGCGTCGCGACAGATCTCGACCAGCTCGCCGCCGCGTACGTCGACCTGGGCTACCACGCCAAGGCGCAGGGCCTCGCCCAGGAGTGCCTGGGCATCGCCCGCGCGATCGGTCGACGCCGGGTCGAGGCGGAGGCGTTGGCCACCCTCGGCACCGCCACGCTCGGCCTGCACGGCCCGGCACCGGCCCTCGACCTCTTGCGGCAGGCGTTGCGGCTGGGCCGGGAGATCGGCTACCGCCGGGCCGAGGTCAACGCGCACCTCGGTCTGGCCGGCGCGTACCGGGCGGCCAACCTGCACCAGGAGGCGGCGACCCACGCCCGGATGGGCGAACAACTCGCCCGCGCGGCCCAGCACCACCTGCTGGCCCGGCAGGCCCGGGCACTGCTCGGCGACGCCGAGCCCGAGCCGCTGCTGCGGCCGGCCTGCTGAACGCCGCATCCGCCGGACGCGCTCCGGGTCGACCTCGGGTCAGCGCCGCGCGACTAGGATGACCGCCGTGCAGTTCGGGGTGCTCGGGCCGCTCGCCGTCACCACCGACGCCGGCGAGCCGGTGGTGGTACCCGGCGCGAAGGTCCGGGCGTTGCTGGCCGACCTGTTGGCCAACCGCAACCAGGTGGTCTCGGCGGACCGCCTCATCGACGACCTGTGGGGTGACGACGCCCCCGCCAACCCGGCCGGCGCCCTCCAGGTGCGGGTGTCGCAGCTGCGTAAGGCGCTCAACGATGCCGAGCCCGGGGCCCGCGAGTTGGTCGAGTCCCGGCCGCCCGGCTACCTCCTGCGGGTCGACGCGGTCGACGTCGGCCGCTTCGACGAGCTGGCCCGCTGCGCCGACGTCGAGCGGCTGACCGAGGCTCTCGCGTTGTGGCGCGGCGAGGCGTACGCCGACGTGGCCGACGCCGAGTTCGTGCGCGCCGAGGCGGCCCGTCTCGCCGAGCAGCGCCTCGTCGTTCAGGAGCGGTTGGCGCAGGCCCGGCTGGCTCGGGGTGAGCACGACCTGGTGGCCGCGGACCTGGCCGAGCTGGTCGCCAAGCATCCACTGCGCGAGGGTCTGCGGGCGGTGCAGCTGCGCGCGTTGTACGCGGCCGGCCGCCAGTCCGAGGCGTTGGACAGCTACGCCGACCTGCGGGCGCGGCTCGCCGAGGACCTGGGCCTCGACCCTGGCCCGGAGCTGGTGGCCCTGCACCGCAGGATCCTCGAACAGGACGCCGGCCTGAGCGCCCCGCCGAAGGCGGCGATCATCCAGAACAATCTGCCGGCGCCGCTCGACGAGTTGATCGGGCGGGCCGAGGCGCTGGCCGAGTTGGCGGCGTTGCTGCCCCGGCAGCGGCTGATCACGCTGGTCGGGCCGGGTGGCGTCGGCAAGACCCGACTGGCCACCGAGGCGGCCCGCGCAGCGTCCTATCAGGACGGAGTCCAGTTGGTCGAGCTGGCCCCGCTCCCGGCCGGTGACGCGCGCGTCGCCGAACAGGTGCTCGGCGCCCTGGGTGCCCACGAGGCCGCCGGAACGACCCTGTCCTCCGCCGACCGGCTGGTCACGGCCCTGCGGCACCGGCAGCTGCTGCTCGTGCTGGACAACTGCGAGCACGTCATCGAACCGGTCGCCGAGCTGGTCGCCCGGCTGCTGCGCGACGCGCCCGGGGTGAGCGTGCTGGCCACCAGCAGAGAGCCACTCGGGCTGACCGGTGAGCTGCTCTGGGAGGTACCCCCACTGCCGGTGCCCGACGACGGTGACCTGGACGCGGTCCGGCGCTCGGCGGCGGCCCGGTTGTTCGTCGCCCGCGTCACCTCGCAGCAGCGCGGTTTCCGCCTCGACCGGCAGACCGCGACGGCGGTGGCCCAGCTCTGCCGCCGCCTCGACGGTCTGCCGCTGGCGTTGGAGCTGGCCGCGACCCGGGTCCGCGCGCTGGGCGTACGCGGGGTGGTGGACCGGCTCGACGACCGGTTCCGGCTGCTCAGCACCGCGCAGCGGGACGTGCCACCCCGGCAGCGGACGTTGACCGCGGTGATCGGCTGGAGCTGGGATCTCCTGGACGAGTCCGACCGCGTGGTGCTCGCTCACCTGGCGGTGTTCCCGGACGGCTGCACCCCGGAGGCCGCCGAGCGGGTCTGCCGAACCGACCTGGACACCCTCGCCCGGCTGGTGGACCGGTCGCTGGTGGTGCTCGACGACTCCGGTGCGGCCCCCCGCTACCGGCTCCTCGAATCGGTGGCCGCGTTCTGCCTGGAACGCCTCACCGACGCCGACGAGGTACGCGGGCGGCACGCCGCCTACTACACGGAGTTGGCCGAGCGCGCCGACCCGGGGCTGCGCGGGGCCGACCAGCAGCGGTGGCTGGCCCTGCTCGACGCCGAGATGGCGAACCTGCGATCGGCGCTGGTGCACGGTGGCGGGCTGCGCCTGGCGATCGCGCTGAGCTGGTACTGGTTCCTGCGCGGCCGGCTCACCGAGGCACGGCGGGCCCTGGCCGTGCCCGGTGACCCCCAGCAGGAGGTTCTCGCGGCCCCCTGGCGGGTGGGCTTCGCCCTCTCCCAGGGCGTGGCGGTCGCACCGGAGGACGTGCGCGCCGCGGTGGCGGCCGACCCGAACGGCCACGCCGCCTGGTTCGCGGCCAACGCGCTGATCGAGCACGGCGACCTGGCCCTGGTGTCGGAGCTGCTGCCCACCGCCGTCGACGACCCGTGGACCGAGGCCGCGGTGCTCACCTCCCTGGCCCACATCGCGCACGCCAACGGTGACCAGACCGCCCTGGAGCGCACCGCGACCCGCAGCGCCGCGCTCTTCGCCGACCTCGGCGACCGGTGGGGTCGGCTCCGGGCCACCGAGTGGGTGGGTGGGCTGGCCGACATGCGCGGCGAGCACGAGCGCGCCGCCGCGCTGCACCGGGAGGGTTTGCGCTGGGCCGAGGAGTTGGCGCTGTGGCCGCAGGTCTGCGCCGAGCTGTCCTGGCTGGCCTGGCTGGCCGTGCAGACCCGTGACTACGCCCAGGGTCGGGAACTGGCCGAACGCGCGTACGACCTGGCGGTGGAGCAGGGCTCGCCCGGTGCGCTGATCTTCGCGGAGATGAGCCTCGGGCTGGCCGCCCGCCGCGACGGCAAGCTCGACCTGGCCGTCACCCACCTCAGCCGCCTCGCCGACCTGGGCCGGGGCGAGAGCCAACCCGCGCTCTACCTGCCGATGGTGCTGGTGGAGCTGGGCTACGCGGTCGAGCTGGGCGGCGACCCGGACGCCGCGTTGGCCCTGCACGTCGAGGCGTTCGAGGTCGCCGAGGCGATGGCGACGATGCGGGACGCGGTCGGCCCCCTGGAGGGGATGGCGGCGGCGGTGCGCTCCCCCGAGGTCGCCGCCCGGCTGCTGGGCGCCG
>NZ_JAKKFF010000128.1 GCF_022229015.1 Micromonospora foliorum | reverse complement strand
GCCAGGCCGGGGCGGCGGTCGCGCCGGCACCGCCCAGCAGGGCGCCGCCGGCGGCTCCGGCACCGACCACCAGGCCGGTCCGCAGCAGGGTACGTCGATCAAGCTCGGTCATGCTTCCTCCCGATCATGGGTTGACCCCGTGGGTCTATCGGGTGGAGGTGACCGTGACCGGCGGCCCGGGTGACGCGAACGCGAACGCCTGTCGTCGGGTCGACGGCCGCTCGTCGGTCGGCGTGCCGCCACCCCGGTCGCGTCGGCGGCATGAGCGGGGTCACAGCCTCGGTTGTCACGACCCACCCCGGCTCAACGTCGTACGGGTGTCGGACCCGATCAGGAGGTAGTCGTGCAACGGATGAACCCGGCCGAGGTCGCACCGCAGGCGTACAAGGCCGTCATGGGGTTGGAGAAGTACGTCCAGACAAACGTCGACCACACCGTGCTGGAGCTGGTGAAGCTGCGGGCGTCGATGATCAACGGGTGCGCGTACTGCGTGGACATGCACAGCCGGGACGCGCTCGCCGGCGGCGAGTCGAGCCGACGACTGTTCGCGGTCTCCACCTGGCGGGAGGCGCCCTTCTTCGACGAGCGGGAGCGGGCCGCGCTGGCCCTCACCGACGCGGTCACCCAGCTCGGTGAGCACGGGGTGCCGGACGAGGTGTGGGACGACGCCGCGAAGGTCTGGTCGGAGAAGGAACTGGCCGACCTCGTCATCGCGATTGCCACAATCAACGTGTGGAATCGGATCGGGGTGACGATGCGGCTGGAGCCTCCGGCCCAGGCGTGACCACCAAGGCGGCAGCAGAGGCGGCCGGTGCGCTCGAGGCGCACCGGCCGATGCTGCTTGGGCTCGCGTACCGCCTGCTGGGCAGCCGGCACGACGCGGAGGACGTGCTCCAGGAGGCGTACCTGCGCTGGCTGGGTGTGGACCGGGCCCGCGTCGACGAACCGCGCCGGTACCTGTCCCGGGTGGTCACCCGGTTGGCCCTGGACCGACTGCGCGCCCGGCAGGCGGCCCGCGAGACGTACGTCGGGACGTGGCTGCCCGAGCCGGTCCCGACCGCGCCCTCGCCGTTCGGGCCGTTGGACCGGGTGGAGCTACGCGACTCGCTCTCCACCGCGTTGCTGCACGTCCTGGAGCGGCTCACCCCGCCGGAGCGGGCGGTGTACGTCCTGCACACGGCCTTCGACCTGCCGTACGCGGAGATCGCCGAGATCCTGGACCGGTCCGCCGCCGACTGTCGGCAGCTGTACCACCGGGCGACCGCGCGGGTACGACAGGAGCAGCGCCGGTTCACCGCCAGCCGCCCGGAGCGGGAGCGGCTGCTGGACGCGTTCCTCGCCGCCGCCCGCGACGGCGACCTGGCGAGGCTCACCGACCTGGTGGCCGCCGACGCCACCGCGTGGAACGACGGTGGTGGTCGGGTGCGGGCCGCCCTCAACCCGGTCACCGGCGCGGACCGGATCGCCCGGTTCTACGCCGGGGTCTACGGCCCGCGTCACCGGATCACCATGGATCCGATCGAGCTCAACGGGGAACCCGCGATGCTGATCACCCGCGCGGACGGCAGTCGGTACACGTTGACCATCGCGGCGGCCGACGGACGGATCACCGGGATCTACGTGGTCGGCAACCCGGCGAAGGTGCCGGCGGTCGGTTGAACGCGGGCGTCGCCGGTCGACCCCGGGCGGTGCGCGTCAGCCCAGTTCGGGGAACCAGAGCGCGATCTCGCGCTTGGCGCTGTCCGTCGAGTCGGAGGCGTGCACCAGGTTCTCCCGGTTGGACAGCGACAGGTCACCCCGGATGGTGCCGGCGGCGGCCTTGCGCCCGTCGGTGGCGCCGACCAGCCCGCGGACCACGTCGATGACCTGGTCGCCGGAGAGCACCAGGGCGACAAGCGGGCCGCCGGTCATGAATTCCTTCAGCGGCGGGTAGAACGCCTTGTCGACGTGCTCGGCGTAGTGCTCGTCGGCGAGCGCGGCGTCCATCGTCCGGTGCACCATCGCGTCGATCCGCAGCCCCTTGCGCTCGAAGCGGGAGAGGACCTCGCCGACCAGGCCGCGGCGAACCGCGTCGGGCTTGATCAGAACGAGGCTGCGCTCATCCGGGCTGTTGCTGGACACGCTGGGTTCCTCCTGTACGCGCTGAACGCTCGGGATCGGTACGGTCAGCCTAGCGACCCGGTCCCGGCGCCGGCGCGGCGGCCGGTCTTTCCCCCGGTGGCCGATCCGGCCTAGCCTGGCCCTGACCCCCGGGAGGTCCACTGTGGCGAATGGCGGGAACCGACCCATCGCGCCGGTACGCAAGCTGATCGGCACGGTGCTGGGCACCGTGGCCACGTTCGTCGTCCTGTTCGGGCTGGGCATGACCAGTTGGGCCATCGTGGCTCTCGGGGTCGCCCTGCTGGTGCTGGCCATCGCGCTGGCGACCGTGCGCGGCGGCGGTCGCACGTGGGTCGTCGGTGTCGGGCACGTGCACAGCGCCTCCGAACCACCCACCCAGTACGCGTTCGGCCGCTGCGAACTGCAACTGGTGATCGACGCTCCTGGTCTGCCGCCGCGGTCCAAGAAGATCATCGAGCCGAGGGTGCCGGTCTCCAAGTGGCCCTCGCTGGGCCAGACCCTGCCGATCCGGGTCGCGTTGGACGACCAGCGGCACGTCAAGGTGCTCTGGGACGAGGTGCCGACCCACGCCGAGACCGCCGCTGCCGTCGCCGATCTCCCGCCGGAGTTCGCCGACGCGGAGGCGATGGACGAGCTGCTGATCCAGCAGGACGCGCCGCCGTGGGCCGACCGGGCGCCCGACGACGATTTCCGCGAGGACTTCCGCGACCCGGTCGGTGACCCGTTCCGGGACCCGCTCGGTGATCCCCTGCGTACCGACCCTTCGCGTACCGATCCCCGGCGCGACGACCTGCGGCGCGACGACCTGCGACGTGACGACCTGCGACGTGACGACCCGGGTGTCGTGCCCGAGGAACGCGAGCCCGTGGTGATGCACCAGAGCCCTGGCGGCCCCGTGGTGTTGGAGGGTGTCGTCGTCGAACCGCAGGCCGGTGGGCTGCCCCGGCGGGCAACCCCGGCGCCGCGCCCGCCCGCCGAGGAGCGCTTCGACGAGCCCGCCGCCGACCGGTTCGACGCTGCGGCGGCGGACGACACGAACGCCCGGCCCGCCGAGGACCCCGTCGACCCGCTTGTCGCACACCGCTCCGACCCATCGCCCAGCGCCCAGCGCTCCGACCAGCCCAGCGCAGAGCGCTCCAACCAGCCCGGCGCACAGCGCTTCGACCCACCGCCCGCGCAGCGGTCCGGTCCCGGCGCGGCCGACCCACTGGACCCACTCGACCTTCCGCTGGACGATCCCTCCCCGGCCGGGGCCGCACGGGCGACCGTGACCGACGAGGAACTGGACCAGGCGATCTTCGGGTTCGACGCCGGCTCGGCCGCCGACCCGGCCGCGCCGATCAGCGGGGTGGGCCTCACCCTGCTGGTCACCGACCTTCCCCGGTCGCTCGGCTTCTACCGCGACGTGCTCGGCTTCAGCGAGGTCGACCAGGGGGCGCACAACGCCGTCCTCGCCTCCGGGACGACCCGGCTCGTGCTGCGCGAGGTGACCGGGGCAGCACCCATCAGCCGGCGTCTGGTGCACGTCAACCTCGAGGTGAACGACATCGAGGCGGCGTACGAGCGGTTGCGCGGGTCGGGCGTCCGCTTCACGTACGCGCCCCGGGTGGTCAACCGGGGCACCAAGCTGGAGGTGTGGGCGGCGGCCTTCCGCGACCCCGACGGCCACGGCGTCGCGCTCACCCAGTGGCGCGAACGCGCCGACGCCTGACCCGGCCCGCCTCCCGCCATCGGCTGACGCCGACCGGGTCGGCTCCCGCCATCGGCTGACGCCGACCCGGCCCGGTCCCGCCTTCGGACGCCGCCGGCCGGGTCGGCGTCAGCCGAGAATGACCCGGCGCACGTGCAACGCGTACGCCCAGACCAGGGCGAAGATGATGCCCAGCCCGAGCAGCGACCAGTGCAGCAGACCACCCAGCAACAGCAGACCCTGGAGCACGGTGCCGGCGTTCCAGGCCCAGGGGCGGCGCATCATCCCGGCGAGCACCACGGCGGCCACCGCCAGTGCCACCACCGCACCGATCGCGGCGCCGCCGAGGTCACCGCCGACCACCCGGATCGGCTGGATCGCCAGCAGGAGCACCAGCGCCTCCAGGCTGAGCGTGCCGGCACCGAGACCGCGTACCGCCCGCTCCGGGTTGCGCAACCCGGAGCGTCGCGGCTGCCCGGCCGTGGGCTCCTCCCCCACCGGCTGCTCGACCGGCGGGCCGGTCGGGTCCTCGGTGGGGTACGGGTCCCGCTCCGGGCCGGTCATCGCTTCAGCAGCCGGCGCGCGTCGGCGACCGTCACCACGGAACCGGTGACCAACACCCCGACCCCGCTCAGCTCACCGGGGACGTCCTCCTCGGCCATCGCCACCGCCAGCTCGATGGCGTCCGGCATCTCCTCGGCCGAAGCCACCCGCTCCTCGCCGAAGATCTCGGCGGCCAGCTCGGCGAGTTCCTCCGTCGGCATCGCCCGTGGCGAGCTGTTACGGGTGACCACGACCTGGTCGACCACCGGCTCCAGCAGCTCCAGCAGCCCCTCCGCGTCCTTGTCGGCCAGTACGCCGATCACGGCCACCAGCTTGCTGAACGCGAACTCCTCCTGAAGCGCGGTGACGGTGGCCTTCATGCCGTGCGGGTTGTGCGCACCGTCGAGCAGGACGGTCGGGGCGTTACGGACCCGCTCCAGCCGGCCCGGGGAGCTGGTCGAGGCGAAGCCCTCCCGGACCGCCTCGATGTCCAGCTGACGTCGGGCCCCCGCCCCCAGGAAAGCCTCCACGGCGGCGAGCGCCACCGCCGCGTTCTGCGCCTGGTGGGCGCCGTGCAGCGGGATGAACACGTCGTCGTACACGCCGCCCAGCCCCTGGAGGGTGAGCACCTGACCGCCGACCGCGACCGCCCGACGTTGCACGCCGAACTCGCCGCCCTCCCGGGCGATGGTGGCCCCGACCTCGGCGCAGCGTTCGAGGAGGGGACCCGCGGCCTCCTCCTCCTGGGCCGCCGCGATCACGGTGGCCCCCGGGTGGATGATGCCGGCCTTGGCCAGCGCGATGTCCTGAATCGTGTCGCCGAGCCACTCGGTGTGGTCCAGCCCGATCGGGGTGATCACACAGACCCCGGCCTGGAGGACGTTTGTGGCGTCCTCGGCACCGCCCAGGCCGACCTCGACCACGGCGATGTCGACCGGCGCGTCGGCGAACGTGGCGAACGCCAGCGCGGTGGTCATGTCGAAGTACGTCAGCGGCTCGTCCGACCGCGCGTCGACCAGCTCGGCCAGCGGTTTGATCTCCCGGTACACCGCCGCGAACCGCTCCTCGCTGACCGGCTCCCCGTCCAGGCTGATCCGCTCCCGGACGGTCTCCAGGTGCGGGCTGGTGTACCGGCCGGTGTGCAGCCCGAACGCCCGCAGCAGCGAGTCGATCATCCGTGCCGTGGAGGTCTTGCCGTTGGTGCCGGTCAGGTGGATCGCGGGGTACGCCCGCTGTGGGCTGCCGAGCAGGTCGAGCAGCGACTCGATCCGGTCCAGCTCGAAGACCATGCGGGTGAAACCGCGGGCGTTCAGCTCGGCTTCGACGGCGGCGAAATCGGTACGGTCGGTCACGAGGGCAGTGTCTCCAGAGCAGCGTCGATCCGGACCAGGTCGGCCTCGGCGGTGGCGAGCCGGTCGCGGATCTTCGCGACCACCGGCTCGGGGGCCTTGCCGATGAAGGCGGGGTTGTCGAGCTTCGCCCGGGCCTGCGCGACCTCCTTCTCGGCCGCCGCGCGGTCCTTCGTCAACCGGGCCCGCTCGGCGGCCACGTCGATCGACCCCCGGGTGTCCAACGCGACACCGACCGCGCCGGGCATGGCCAGCGTGGCGCTGGCCTGGAAGTCGTCGCCCGCCGGATCCAGCCGAACCAGCGAACGGATCAGCGGCTCGTGGGCCGCGATACCCGCGCCGGACAGCCCGTCCAGGCGGGCAGCCACCCGCTGCGTCGGGCGCAGCCCCTGGTCGGAACGGAACCGGCGGATCTCGGTGACCACCCGCTGCACACCGACCAGCTCGGCCTCGGCGGCGTCGTCGACCAGCGACCGGTCGGCCACCGGCCAGGCGGCGGCCTGCACCGTCTCGCCGCCGGTCAGCGCAAGCCACAACTCCTCGGTGACGAACGGGATGACCGGGTGCAGCAACCGCAGCAGCTGGTCGAGCACGTGCCCGAGCACCCGGCGGCTGGCCTCCGCGCGCTCACCGCCCTCGGCGAGCACCGGCTTGCTCAGCTCGACGTACCAGTCGCAGACGTCGTCCCAGGCGAAGTGGTACAGCAGGTCGCACACCTTGGCGAACTCGTACGCCTCGAACTGCTCGTCGACCTCGGCGGTGACGTGCGCCAACCGGGACAGGATCCACCTGTCGACGGTGGAGAGCTGCTCGGTGGGGGGCAGGTCGCCGGTGGTGTGCGCACCGTTCATCAGGGCGAACCGGGTGGCGTTCCAGAGCTTGTTGCAGAAGTTGCGGGAGCCCTGGCACCACTCCTCGCTGACCGGGACGTCCTGGCCGGGGTTGGCGCCCCGCGCCAGGGTGAACCGGGTGGCGTCGGCGCCGTACCGGTCGATCCAGTCCAGCGGGTCGACCACGTTGCCGAACGACTTCGACATCTTCTTGCCGAACTGGTCGCGCACCATCCCGTGCAGGGCGACCACGTCGAACGGCGGCCGGCCGTCCATCGCGTACAGGCCGAACATCATCATCCGGGCGACCCAGAAGAACAGGATGTCGTACCCGGTGACCAGCACGCTGGTCGGGTAGAACTTCGCCAGGTCCGGGGTCTGCTCGGGCCAGCCCAGGGTGGAGAACGGCCACAGGCCGCTGGAGAACCAGGTGTCCAGGACGTCCTCGTCCTGGTGCCAGCCCTCGCCGGTCGGCGGCGCCTCGTCGGGGCCGACGCAGACGATCTCACCCGCCGGGCCGTACCAGACCGGGATGCGGTGCCCCCACCACAGCTGGCGGGAGATGCACCAGTCGTGCATGTTGTCGACCCAGGCGAAGTAGCGCTTGGACAGCTCGGCCGGCTCGATGCGGACCCGGCCGTCGCGCACCGCGTCACCCGCGGCCTGGGCCAGCGGGGCGGTGTTGACGAACCACTGCAGCGACAGCCGTGGCTCGACCGTGGTCTTGCAGCGCGAGCAGTGCCCGACCGCGTGCACGTACGGGCGCTTCTCGGCGACGATCCGGCCCTGCTCCCGCAGCGCTGCCACGATCGCGGGCCGCGCCTCGAACCGGTCCAACCCCTCGAACGGGCCGGGCACGGTGATCACACCGCGCTCGTCCATCACGGTCAGCGCGGGCAGGTCGTGCCGCTGGCCGATCTCGAAGTCGTTCGGGTCGTGGGCGGGCGTCACCTTGACCATGCCGGTGCCGAAGGACGGGTCGACGTGCGCGTCGGCGACGATCGGGATCCGGCGGCCGGTCAGTGGCAGCTCGACCTCGGTGCCGATCAGGTGCTGGTAGCGCTCGTCGTCGGGGTGCACCGCCACGGCGGTGTCACCGAGCATCGTCTCGGCCCGGGTGGTGGCCACCACGACCTCGTCGCTGTAGCGGATCGAGATCAGCTCGCCGTCGTCGTCGGTGTGCTCGACCTCGATGTCGGAGAGCGCCGTCAGGCAGCGCGGACACCAGTTGATGATCCGGTTGGCCCGGTAGATCAGACCGTCGTCGAAGAGCTTCTTGAAGATCGTCTGGACGGCCCGGGTCAGCCCCTCGTCCATGGTGAAGCGCTCGCGGTCCCAGTCGACGGAGTCGCCGAGGCGGCGCATCTGGCCGAGGATGGCGCCACCGGACTCGGCCTTCCACTGCCAGACCCGCTCGACGAACTTTTCCCGGCCGAGATCGTGCCGGGAAAGCCCCTCGGCGGCGAGCTGCCTCTCGACCAGGTTCTGGGTGGCGATGCCGGCGTGGTCCATGCCCGGCAGCCACAGCGCCTCGAAGCCCTGCATCCGCTTACGCCGGGTCAACGCGTCCATCAGCGTGTGCTCGAACGCGTGGCCCATGTGCAGCGAGCCGGTGACGTTCGGCGGCGGGATGACGATGGTGAAGGGGGGCTTGTCGCTGTCGGCGGAGGCCCGGAAGTGCCCGCCGGCTACCCACTGCTCGTACCGTCGCTGCTCTACCTCACCGGGCTGATACTGGCCGGCAAGGGTCGGGGCGTCGGGGCGTCGGGCATCCAGTCTCTCGGTCACCGGACAAGTCTACGGAGGGCTTCCGCAGACCTGACGTGCGCCACCTGCCGTTCGCGTACGGTGTCGGCTATGTCCGACGCACATCTCACCGAGCGGTCGCGCGACGGCGGCCGCGAGCCGGTCGAGCTGACCGAAGAGCCGATCCAGCTCAGCACCCGGGACTCCGGAGGCGACCCCGACGAGCGGTCCGGCGGCTGGTCCCGCCGCCGCAAGATCGGTTGGACGGCCGCACTGGTGGTCGGCCTCGCCGGCGCCGCGGTGCTCGGTGTCGGTGGGCTGCGGGTGGCGCAGCAGAAGGACACCCAACTGACCTCACCCGATCAGGTGGCGGGTCTGACCCGCGACGACAGCGACCGGGCGAAGAGCACTGCCGACTATCTGCGCAGCGGTCTGGCGGCGAACATCGAGCTGGACCGCAGTTTCGGCACTGTCTACCGCGACCCGGCCGACGACAAGCGCTCGGTCCTCATCTTCGGGGGCACCACCCTGCTCTGGCAGCCGGAACGGGACCTGGACAGCCTCTTCCGCCTCATGTCGGATGAGACCGGAGCGGTGAACGGTCTGCGCGAGCTGCCCGCGGGCGGCCTCGGCGGAGTTTTGAAGTGCGGCAGCACCAGCGGTGAGGGCGGGGACTTCGCGGTGTGCGGTTGGGCCGACCACGGCAGCGTGGTCATGGCGATGTTCCCGGGCCGGTCGGTCAACGACGCCGGCGGCCTGCTGCGCAACCTCCGCGACGGCATGCAGACCCGAGACTGACCAAGCACCGCATCCCCGCCCGGAGGCGCCAAGATCGCGCAACATCCTGGTTGTAGTGGCCTCGGCCCGGCCGTGATGCCACTACATCCTGGTTCGAGCGTGACCTTGGCGAATTGGAGCGCCCAGAACCGGCCCGGCCCCACCGCAATGACGTACACGCCGGTGCGGCGGTGCGGCGGTCGCACCGTTCCCTGGGTTGGGGAACGCAGAAAAGGCCACCCCGTTTGGGGTGGCCTTTTCTGAAAGATTGTCCGGCGGCGTCCTACTCTCCCACACCCTCACGAGTGCAGTACCATCGGCGCTGGAGGGCTTAGCTTCCGGGTTCGGAATGTAACCGGGCGTTTCCCCTCCGCCATC
>NZ_JAKKFF010000127.1 GCF_022229015.1 Micromonospora foliorum | reverse complement strand
CAGCTCGGCGTCGACCTTCGCGCCGATGCAGAGCAGGTCGGCGCCCGCGCTCAGGGCCCGGACCGCGGCCGGCCCGACCCCGCCGGCGGCCACCGCCGCGCCCTTCATCTCCAGTGCGTCGGTGATGACGGTGCCGGTGAAGCCGTACTCGGTGCGCAGCAGGTCGACCAGGACGGCCCGGCTGAAGGTGGCCGGGTCGGCGCCGGTGAGCGCCGGCACCCGGATGTGCGCGGTCATCACGGCGCGCGCCCCGGCGGCGACGACGGCCGCGAACGGCGGTAGGTCCCGCTGGCGGAGCAGGCCCAGCGGAGCGTCCACGGTGGGCAGCTCGTGGTGGGAGTCGGTGACGGTGGCGCCGTGCCCGGGGAAGTGCTTGGCGCAGGCGGCCACGCCGGCGGCCTGGAGCCCGGCCACGGCGGCGGCCGAGTGGGCGGCCACCCGCACCGGATCCGCGCCGAAGGACCGGGTGCCGATCACCGGGTTGTCGTCGGCGGTGTTGACGTCCACCGTGGGGGCGAGGTTGACGGTGATGCCGAGCGCGGCCAGCTCCGCGCCGATCGACTGGTAGACCCGTCGGGTGAGGGCCACGTCGCCGATCGCCCCCAGGGCGGCGTTGCCGGGGTACGGGCTGCCGGTGGCGTGCGCCAGCCGGGTCACGTCGCCGCCCTCCTCGTCGATGGCGATCAGCGCGTCCGGCCGCCCGGCGCGCAGCGCGGCGGTGCTCGCCGCCACCTGCCCGGGGTCGTGCACGTTGGTGCCGAACAGGGTGTGCCCGGCCAGGCCCTCGGCCAGCAGGTCGACCGCCCAGTCCGGCGGGACCGGTCCCGGGTACGCGGCCAGCAGCGTGCCCAGCGCCAGCCGGCGCAGTCCTGGATCCAACCCCACGTGATCTTCCCCCTTCGGTGCCCCGCGGGTACGAAACGTCGTACCGGTGGTGGTCTTGGCCCTGCCGACTCGGCGGAGCGTCCCACCGTCGAGTGGCCGTTACGCTACGGCTACCCGTTCGCAGGTCGGTTTACAGTTAGCAAAGTTTACTAAAACTAGAGGACGTGTCATGAGTGCGACCCGGCTGCCCGGCACCCCCCGTCTGTTGCGGGCGCTCAACGACCGTGCCGCGCTGGAGCTGCTCCTCGAACGCGGCCCGCTGACCCGGGCTCGACTCGGCGAGCTGACCGGGCTGTCGAAGGTCACCGCCTCGCAACTGGTCGAGCGGTTGGAGGAGCGCGGCCTCGTCGCGCGGGTCGGCGAGCAGGCCGGCGGGCGCGGGCCGAACGCCCAGCTCTACGCCGTCCGCCCCGGCAGCGCGCACGTGGTCGGCGTGGACGTCGGGCCGGACCGGGTGGTGGCCGCGTGCGCCGACATCACCGGTGCGGTCATCGGCCGGGTGGAGCAGTCGACCCGGGACACCGACGACCCGGTGGGCGTGGTGCACAACGCCGTGGTGCAGGCGGCGAGCAGCGCCCAGGCGCAGCTGAGCAGCGTACGACGGATCGTGCTCGGCACGCCGGGCCTGGTCGACCCGGGCACCGGCGACATCACCTTCGCCTTCAACCTGCCGCGCTGGCACAGCGGCCTGCTCGCCGCCCTGCGGGACGACCTGCACACGCCGGTGGTCTTCGAGAACGACGTCAACCTGGCCGCGGTGGCCGAGGCGCAGTCCGGCGCCGCCCAGGGGCTGTCGGACTTCGTGCTGGTCTGGGTGGGTGCCGGCGTCGGCCTGGCGATCATGCTGGGCGGGCGGTTGCACCACGGCAGCAGCGGTGCGGCCGGCGAGATCGGCTACCTGCCGGTGCCCGGCGCGCCCATCCCGCGCGACGTCTCCCGTCGCGCCAAGCCGGCCTTCCAGCAGTTGGTCGGCGCGGACTCGGTGCGCGCGGTGGCCCGCGAGCACGGCTACCCGGACGCCGACGCCGCCGAGGCGGTCCGCGCTGCCGTCGCGGCCGGCGCCGACGGCGGCCCGATGCTCGACGAACTGGCTCGTCGGCTCGCGCTCGGCGTGGCCAGCACCTGCGTGGTGCTGGACCCACCGCTGGTCGTGCTCGCCGGCGAGGTGGGTCAGGCCGGTGGCGCGGCGCTCGCCGACCGGGTGCAGCAGGAGGTGGCGGCGATCACGCTGGTCCAGCCGCGAGTGGTGCCGACCGGGTTGACCGAGGAGCCGATCCTGCACGGCGCGCTGCGCACCGCCCTGGACGCGGTGCGCGACGAGGTGTTCGGCTCCACCGTCGGCTGAGCCCGCTGCGGCGGTCATGTGAAGGAATATTTCACCGAGCGTTCGCAGGGTGCAAGCTCTTGCCGCACGCCGGTCGGACCGGTCCGGCGGGCCGCCCGTGGCAGGACGGGCGGCCCGGTGAAGCCTCAGATCAGGTCGCGACGACGGAACATGGCGAACGCCGCCGCGGTCAGCCCGCCGGTGATCGCCAGCAGCACCAACAGCGCCGGCGCCCAGGTCACCGTGTAGAACCCCTCGCAGTAGGGGCCGTCGATGCTGCCCCGGCAGAGTTGTTCGTCGTAGAACCGCGCCCCGCCGTTGAGCCACGCTCCGATGTGGCTGGAGACCATGAACAGGTCCGACTTCGGCGCGTCGACGATCTCCAGGACCAGCCGGCCGCCCAACTCCCAGACCACCGCGTACGCGGCGAGCGCGCCGAGCGCCGCCGACGTGTGCCGGCCCAGCGTGGCGATCGCGAAGCCCAGCGCGGAGGACAGCAGCACCAGCACCAGCCCGCGGCCGTGCACCGCGCCGAGGGAACGCCAGAACTCACCGTCCAGCCGGCCCGGCAGCCCGGCGGTCTGCCCGATCACCCAGAACGTGGCGAGGTAGGCCACCGACGCCAGCAGGGCCAGGACCAGCACCGTGCCGAGCAGGGTGCCCAACTTCGCCGCGAGCACCGTCATCCGGCGCGGTCGCCAGAGCAGCAGGTTCACCACGCCGCCCGAGGTCAGGTCCGCGCCGATGTAGGAGGCGCCGACCAGGAACCCGAAGAGCACAAGGAACGCGATGAGGAAGTACAGCAGCGGCCGGGCCTGCTCGGCGAAGGTGAACACCCCCGGCAGGAAGTCGGCGGGGATCGGCAGCCGCTCCTGCCGGATCGGGTCGACCTCCGAGCAGTCACTGGGGAAGTACTTGTCCGTGTCGGCCGGCAAGGTGCCGTTCTGGCGGTTCAGGCACTCCTGGTGGGTGGCCTCCAGGTCGCGCCGCGCCTCGGCGGCCTGCGCCCGCGCCGAATTCAGTTCACCGGCGGTCGGCTTGTGGGAGCCGGCCATCGTGGTCGCCGCCGTGACGGCGAACGCCAACACCAGGAGGACGACCATGAGCTGCACGAAGCGACGTGCGGACAGTCGCTCCAACTCGGCACGCACCAGGTTCACGCGTCCACTCCCCGATCGAGGTCGATCACAGTTTCGCCCTGCGGCAGCGACGAGTCGTCGACCTGCCGGGGCACCGACGGATGCTCGTACGCGCCGGTCAGCTCCAGGAAGACGCTCTCCAGATCCGGCCGGAGCGGCGTCAACTCGCCCACCCACAGCCCCTGCTCACCGAGCACCCGGCTGACCACCGTCGGGTCGCTCACCCCGCCCACCACCAACGCCCCGCCGTCCACGACCGCCGTCAGCTCGGCCGCGTGCAGCAGCTCGACGGCCCGCTCCGGCTCGGCCACCCGGACCAGGAACTCGTGCCGGTCATGGCCCGCCAGCACCTCGTCCACCCGGCCGGTCGCGACCCGCCGACCCCGGGAGATGATCGTGACGTGGTCGCAGATCAGCTGGATCTCGCCCAGGATGTGACTGGACACCAGCACGGTCACCCCGCTGGCCGCCAGCGACCGCATCAGGTCCCGCATCTCCCGGATGCCCGCCGGGTCCAGCCCGTTCGCCGGCTCGTCCAGGATGAGCAACCGCGGGTCCTTCAGCAGCGCGGACGCCACCGCGAGGCGCTGCTTCATGCCCAGCGAGTAGCCCCGCACCCGGTCGTCGCCCCGGTCGTGCAGGCCCACCAGCTCCAGCACCTCGTCCACCCGCGAGACCGGCACCCCACCGGCGCGGGCCAACAACCGCAGCGTGCGGTACCCGGTGAAGTTGCCGAAGAACTGCGGGCTCTCCACGATGGCGCCGACCTGGCCGGCCACCCGGGTCAGCAGCTCCGGCGACGGTTCGCCGAGCACCGTCATCCGGCCGCTGTCGGCGCGTACCAGCCCGAGCAGGGCCCGCAGGGTGGTGGTCTTGCCCGAGCCGTTGGGCCCCAGGAAACCGTGGACCTGGCCCTCCTCGACCAGCAGGTCGAACCCGTCCACCGCCACCCGTCGGCCGCTGCGCATGCTGTGGAAGGTCTTGCGCAGACCCTCGATCTCGATGACCGCGCTCATCCGCGCGGCTCCGTACCTCGACGGGGCATGGGCCGTCCTTCGGGCTTGGTGATCAACGACACGGCGCTTCACCCTATGGCCGAGGTGCCGCCCATGGGGGGCGCCCCGGCGCTGCGTGGTTGGATGGTGCGGTGACTGGTGACCTGATCCCCGGCGCTGCCGGCGCCGCGCCTGCCGCCGCTTTCGTGGACCCGGATCTGGTGGTCAGCCTCGACGGCGTCGGCGTACGCCGCTCTGGCACCGCCCTCCTGCAGGATCTGACCTGGCGCGTCGAACTGGACGAGCGGTGGGTCGTGCTCGGCTCCAACGGCGCCGGCAAGACCACCCTGCTCAACCTCGCCGCCGGCCGGCTGCACCCCACCACGGGTGTCGCGCACGTGCTCGGCGAACGGATCGGCCGCACCGACGTCAACGAGCTGCGTACCCGGATCGGGCTCACCACCGCCGCGATCGCCGAGCGACTGCCCGCCGACGAGCGGGTCAGCGATGTGGTGGTGACCGCCGCCTGGTCGGTGGTCGGCCGCTGGCGGGAGAACTACGACCGTGGCGACGAGGCGCGGGCGCGGGCACTGCTGAGCCAACTGGGCGTCGGTGGCCTCGCCGAACGCCGCTACGGCACCCTCTCGGAGGGCGAGCGCAAGCGGGTGCAGATCGCCCGTGCCCTGATGACCGACCCGGAGCTGCTGCTGCTCGACGAGCCCGCCGCCGGACTGGACCTGGGTGGTCGGGAAGACCTGGTCGCCCGACTGGCCGAGCTGGCGTACGACCCGGACGCCCCGGCGATGGTGCTGGTCACCCACCACGTCGAGGAGATCCCGCCCGGGTTCACCCACGCGTTGCTGCTGCGCGAGGGTGGGGTGGTCGCCCAGGGTCTGCTCGCCGAGACGCTGACCGGTGACAACCTCTCCAAGACCTTCGGGCTGCCACTGGTGGTCGAGCGGTCGGGCGACCGCTTCACGGCTCGCGCCGCCTGAGCGCCGGACGGACGGAGACGGCCGTGCCGCAGACCCGGGTCGCCGTGGTGGGCAGCGCCAACATGGATCTCGTCGCGATGGCACCCGCCCTGCCGCGACAGGGTGAGACCATGCTCGGCACCGACTTCGTGATGGTGCCCGGCGGCAAGGGCGCCAACCAGGCCGTGGCCGCGGTCCGGGCCGGCGCCTCCTGCACCTTCCTCGGCGCGATCGGCTCGGACGCCTTCGGCGTCACCCTCAAGGCCCGCATCACGGCGGCCGGCGTGGACACCAGTCAGCTGCGCGTGGTCTACGGCGCCTCGGGGGTGGCGCTGGTGATGGTCAACGCCCAGGGGGAGAACGCCATCGTGGTCACCCCCGGCGCGAACGACGCCCTGGTCGGCCTCACCGAGGAGGAGCTCGCCACGGTGCGCGCGGCGGACGTCCTGGTCGCCCAACTGGAGATCCCGGTGCAGACCGTGACCGCCGCCGCGGTGGCCGCCCGCGACGCCGGCACCAGGGTCATCCTGAACGCCGCCCCGGCGCGGGACCTCCCGCCCGAGCTGCTCGCCGCCGTGGACCTGCTGGTCGTCAACGAGGGCGAGGCGCAGGCACTCGCCGGCCGAGGTCGGGAGGAGCCCCGCGCGCTGCTCGACCTGGCCCCCCGGGCCGTGCTCACCCTCGGTGGTGAGGGCGCCTGGTACGTCGACCGGGACGGCGCCGAGGTGCACGTGCCGGCGGTACGGGTCGACGTGGTCGACTCCACCGCCGCCGGTGACGCGTTCACCGCCGCGCTGGCCGTCGGTTGGGGCGAGGGACGCGACCTGATCGACGCCGTGCGCTGGGCGTCGGCGGCCGGCGCCGCCTGCGTCCGCAAGCTCGGCGCGTCGGTGGCGCTCCCGCGTCGCGCCGAGATCGACGAGCTGTACGTACCGGCCTGAGCGCGTTACCGCGCTGAGCCGACCTGACTCGCGCGTTGCTCCGGCCCGAGCGCGTCGGGGGGTCACGCCCGCCGGCCCGCGACGGTGCGGCAGGCCCGGCGGTACGACTGCGGTTCAGGGCGCATTAACCGGGCTATGATGGTCCGTTAAGAGCCCGCCCGGTCGG
>NZ_JAKKFF010000126.1 GCF_022229015.1 Micromonospora foliorum | reverse complement strand
GGGCCAAGTACCGCCCGGCTCGGCAGCTCGCGGACGCGGTCCGCCGGGTGCACGCCGGCCTGCGGGTGGTCGACCCGACGCTGGCCGCGGAGACCCTCGCCGCCGGGGTCAGCCCGCTGACCGAGCGGGAGACCGAGGTGCTGCGCACCGCACGCGGCGGTGGCACCGTCGCCGACCTGGCCAGGGCGCTGCACCTGTCCGAGGGCACGGTCCGCAACCACCTGTCGGCGGCGATCGGCAAGACCGGTGCCCGCAACCGGGCCGACGCGCTCCGGGTCGCCGAGCAGAACGGCTGGCTGCTCGGCGAGTGACGGTGCGTGCCGGCGCTCAGGCGGTCGGCGGCGGGGCGGCCAGTTGGTCGACCACGACGACGCTGCTGCCGGGACGGACCTCGGCGAGCAGTTCCCGTTGACCGCTGCGGGTCAGCCGGATACAGCCGTTCGTGGTGTTCTCGCCCAGCTCGTCGTCGTGGTGCCAGGTGTGCACCCCGATGTGCGCCCCGCGCAGCCCGGACGGCACCGACTCCGGGTCGTCGGGCACCGAACCGAGGGCGTAGATGTCCACTCCGCCGTAGACCTCCTCCGGCGGTGGGGTGCGGCCCAGGATGAAGGTCCGCCCGAGTGGGGTCTCCTGGCCCGACTGGCCGAGGCTGACCTCCCAGGAGCGCACCGCCTTGCCGGCCCGGTACCAGGTGAGCCGGTGGACCTTGCGTTCCACCACGATCTGGTCGCGCAGCGGCACCGTCTCGAACCCGCCGGGGGGCAGCCAGGCGAGCCGTCGGTTGGCCGAGGGCAGCAGGACGGCGGCCCAGCCGGCACGCCGCTGGGCGATCGGCATGGTCAGCTCGACACCGCGGATGCTCGGTTCGAGGAAGGCGCGCGGACGACCGCCGGGCGCGTCGTACGCGGCGATCCGTCGGGTCGGGTGCGCGCCCTCGGTCAGCGGCGTGACGTCCATGGTGGCCGGATCGGCGGGGAACCCTCCGGGTGCGGGGTCGTAGTCGACCACCGGCAGCCCGTCCGGGGCGGGCGCGGCCGGGGGGATCGACTCCTCCGGGCTCTGCTCCACACTGCTCGGCGTCGGGTCGGCTACCACCACGTTGCGGTCGTCGGGGGCCGTCGAGCTGGGGGTGAGGGCCTGGCCGACCAGCAGCGCGGTGACCAGCAGCGCGGGTACGCCGATCGCGGCGGCCACCCAGACGCCGCGACGACGGTACGGAGTCTTTCGGTCAAACGGCACGAAACCACTCTATGGTGGCGGGTGCGTCGGGGCCCCCGGTTCGGCGAGAACCGCCGTCCGGAGGCCCCGGTCGAATCAGATTCGTGCGCCGATGTGGATGGCCACGGCGTCGTGCGCCGGCACGTTGGCCGCGAACCAGCCGTTACCGTCCACCGTGATCACCGGTCCGCTGCACGTGCCGCCCGCGTACGTGCCGTGGATGACGTCGCAGTATCGGCCGGTGGGCAACCCCGTGTAGTAGGAGCGGCCGTTCACCGCGGCATCCTCGTCGTTGACGGTGATGAAGCCCTTGCCGCTTCGGCTGAACGCGATGTGGTTGTTGCCGTTGTCGTACCAGTTGGCCACGCCGGCGCCCTCCGTGGCGTTGCGGAAGCCGACCATGTTGGCGATCACCGGCCAGCGGTGTTCGCACTCCCAGTCGGAGTAGCAGGTGGTGTTGAGCGTCTTGTTGGCGCCGTCGGACGGCGGGCCGGCGTCCCGGTTGCTGAAGGTGTAGCTGGACATGACGGTCGGGGAGCCGTACGGCCAGGCCAGCATGAACGCGTTCGCCAGCGCGTAGATGCCCCGGTCGCGGTAGGTCAGCACCCCACCGGAGTCGCGCTGGGTGTCGTGGTTGTCGACGAACACCGAGGCCGGGCCGGTGGGCAGGTGACCCCAGCCCTCGCCGAAGTTGCGCAGGTACGCCAACCGCTCGGAGCGGAACACCCGGGCCAGGTCCTTGCCGTAGCGGAACTCGTGCACGTCACCGTTGCCGGTGTACTCGGTCGGCTGGACCGGCTCGCCGGCGCCGTGGATGACCTCCTGCACGATGTACGCGGAGCGGGACAGCTTGCCCCTGATGGCGGCGATGTCGGCGGCCGGCATGTGCTTGCTGGCGTCCATCCGGAAGCCGTCGACGCCGAGTGACAGCAGGTCGTTGAGGTACGAGGCGATCTTCGTACGGACGTAGTCCGACTCGGTCTTCAGGTCGGAGAGGTTGACCAGTTCGCAGTTCTGCACCTCGTACCGGTCGTTGTAGTTGGCGATGTCGTCGCCGCCGTTGCGCCCGCAGTGGTGGAAGTCCTGGGTCTGGTAGATGCCCGGGTAGTCGTAGTGCGAGTAGGCCGAGCCGGCCCAGCCGGTGCCGCCGTTGTCCTGACCGGACATGTGGTTGATCACCGCGTCGACGATCACCTTGACCCCGGCCGCGTGACAGGTGTTCACCATCGACTGGAACTGGGCCCGGGTGCCCTTGCGGGACTCGATCCGATAGCTGACCGGCTGGTACGCCAACCACCACTGGTTGCCCCGCACGTGCTCCTGCGGGGGCGAGACCTGCACGAAGCCGTAGCCCTTCGGGCCGAGGGTGCTCTGGCACT
Source organism: Micromonospora foliorum (assembly GCF_022229015.1). GTDB lineage: Bacteria > Actinomycetota > Actinomycetes > Mycobacteriales > Micromonosporaceae > Micromonospora > Micromonospora foliorum. The sequence continues at coordinate 4,483 of NZ_JAKKFF010000126.1, read as the reverse complement.
CGCTGGCCACCGAGGGCCAGTTCCACTCGAAGAGCTGGACGATGACCTTCTTGCCGCCGGCCGGGGCGGCGACGGCCGGGGGTGCCGTCACGGTGGCGGGGACGAGCAGGCTGGCGATCAGGCCGAGGGCGAGGAGCGCCGAGCCGCGTCGACGTCGGTGCATGGGGACTCCTGACGGGAGCGGGGGTGGTGGTGCGGTGGGGAAGTGCCGGGTTGTCGGAATCTTGCAACCCTGGCTGAAATTTGCTGAAAGGTTACAAGCGTGTTGCAGCGACTGTCAATGCATGCACATTCGTCACTGTCCAGATCGCTGGGTGGGAGCGGGTACAACGCACGGTCGTGCCCCTCGGTTCGATTTCGGCCCAGAAATTTCCGTCGGCGGGTGATCCGCGCGCCCCGCCGGTCCGTACTGGATGGGGGAGCAGGGGTCGGCCGGTGGTACGCCGCCGCGAGACGATCGAGGAGCAGATGGCCCGGGCACAGCAGGACAAGAAGGCGGCGACCGTCCGGACCAGCGCCAGCAGTCGGGGGGTGCGCACCCCGTCCCGGTCGGCGGGCGCCCTGCTGATCGCGTCGGTGCTCGCCGCGCTCTGGGCGGCGATCATGCTGACCGGCGCCGGTCAGACGGCCTACGCGTACGGCTTCTTCTTCACCGAGTTCTTCGCCGGGGTGATCTCCCTGGTGGCGTTGAGCCTGACGGTGATGCTCGGCCTGCTCGCCACCGACCGGCTGGTGCTGCGCATCTCGCACCGGGTGCTGATGCAGTCCGCGCACCGGGCCACCGGCGTGCTGGGCGTGGCCGGGCTCGGCTTCCACGTCCTCACCAAGATCGCCACCGGGCGGGCGGCGGCGACCGACGCGCTGGTGCCGTTCGTCGGCGGCCGAGGGCTCTACGTCGGGCTCGGCACCGTGGCCGCGCTGCTGATGGTCAGCGTGATCTGGACCGGCATCATCCGGGCCCGCTTCGCCGGCGTCGGTCCGAAGTGGCTGTGGCGCACGCTGCACTCCACCGCGTACCTGGCCTGGCCGTTCGCTGTCTTTCACGGCCTCAACGCCGGTCGGGCCGCAGCGCCCTGGGTGATGTTCAGCTACCTCGGCTGCATCCTGCTGGTGGTGCTGGCCCTGCTGGTCCGGTTCTCGGTCACCATCGGTCGGCGCAGCCGCGAGCAGCACCAGGCCGCGGTGCGCAACGCGGTGATGGCAGGCCGGGCCGAGGAGGCGAAGACCGCCCGATCGCTGCTGGCCGGGTTGGGTCGGCGCAGCAAGGCCGCCGACAAGCGTCCCGCCTGGGCGGAGACCACCACCGCCACCTGGGCCGCGCCGGCCGCGCGACGTGATCCCGAACGGTTCACCGTCCCGGTGGTGCCCGAGCCCGGTTCCCTCGTCGAGCCGACCCGGCCGAGTCGACGACGGCGGGACGAGGAGCCGGCGGCCCGCCGCGACACCGAACGGTCCTCGCGCAGCCGGCGGACCGAGGAGACCACGACCAGCCGATCGGCGCGCCGCAGCGTGGAGGACACCGGCACGTTCCGACGCGACGAGGAGGAGCTGGAGCCGGTGACCCGCCGGCGCGGCTCGCGTACCCGGGACGAGGCCGTGCCGACCGGTCGGCGACGCGCCGACGAGCCCACCGCCGAGCGGTCCCGCCGCCGGTCCCGCAGCGAGGACGACGGCAGCCGTTACTCGGCACCGCCGCAGCCGACCCTCGCCGAGCCCGAGGAGCCGTGGGACAGTCCGCGCCGCTGGCAGGCCGACGAGCCGATCTCCGCCGGCCCGATCTCCGTCGAGCCGATCTCGGCCGGCCCGATCTCCAGCAGCCCGATCTCGTCGGCGCCGCGCAGCGGCAGCGGCCGGCACAGCGCCGACGACGACCTGCCCGAGGAGCCGGACTACTGGCGTCCGCCGGCCCGGTACGTGCCGGACGAGGTGGCGCCGCCCGTCGACGACACCCCGACCCTTGTCGACCTGGCGTCCCGCCGTGCTCGACGGGCAGCCGGTGAGGGCAAGTCCAAGCGCCGCAAGGCCAGCGCCGACGCGGTGGACGGGGCCTACTGGGCCGGGCTGCGGGGTGAGGCGAAGTGATGCGGACCGCCGTACCACCGGTCGCCTGTGTGGGCGAACCCCGCCTCACCGCCGGCTTCGCCGAGTACGGCCGGCTCGACCTGCTCGCGCACGAGGAGGTGCACGGACCGATCGGCCCGATGGAGCCGGCGCAGCTGCTCCAGCTCGCCGAGGGCATGCAGCTCAAGGGCAAGGGCGGGGCGGGGTTCCCGTTCGCCCGCAAACTGCGCGCGGTGCTGGAGTCCTGCGAACGGCAGGACCTCGCCGCCGTGGTGGTGGTCAACGCCACCGAGGGGGAGCCGGCCAGCTGGAAGGACAAGGTGTTGCTGACCCGCGCCCCGCACCTGATCCTGGACGGCGCGGCGCTGGCCGCGTACGCGCTGGACGCCGACGAGATCGTGATCGGCGTGGCGGACGACGGGGTCGGCCGGGACTCGCTGATGGAGGCCCTCGAAGAGCGCCGGATGCCGGTGCAGACGACGATCGTCACCGTGCCGCACCGGTTCATCTCCGGCGAGGGCGGCGCACTGGTCAACGGGATCAACGGGCTGCCGCACATCCCGCCGGGCACCAAGAAGCGCTCCAGCGACTCCGGGGTCAGCGGCCTGCCCACCCTGCTCTCCAACGCCGAGACGTACGCCCAGCTCGCCGTGGGCGCCCGACTGGGCCCGTACGAGTACGCGGCGCTCGGCACCGACGACGAGCCGGGCACCGTGCTGCTCACCGTGACCGGCGCGGCCGGCCGACCGGCCGTGGTCGAGTGCACCGCCGGTATGCCGCTGCGCGACGTCCTCGACCTGTGCGAGGTGCCGGACATCCAGGGCATCCTGATGGGCGGCTACCACGGCAAGTGGATCACCCCGGAGGCCGCGGAGAAGGCCGAGGTCTCCCGCAAGGGCCTGGCCGCGGTCGGCGGCACCCTCGGCGCGGGCATCATCGTCCCGCTCGGTGTCGACACCTGCCCGCTCGGTGAGGCCGCCCAGGTGGTGCGCTACCTGGCCGGCGAGTCCGCCGGCCAGTGCGGGCCGTGCAAGATGGGCCTGCCGGACCTGGCCCGCGCGGTCGACCTGGCCGTCGCCGGCAGCCAACCGGCGGACGTGGTCCGCGCCGCCGCCGGCGAGGTGAAGGGCCGGGGCGCGTGCAGCCACCCGGACGGCACCGCCCGGTTCGCGCTCTCCGCGATCGAGGTCTTCACCGAGGACCTGCGGCTGCACAGCACCGGCGACGGCTGCGGCCGACGGGTCAAGGGCGTGATGGGGCTGCCGGGCGCACCCGACCCGAACCCGCAGAAGCTCACCCTGGACTGGTCGCGCTGCGACGGGCACGGCCTGTGCGCGCACGTCGTACCGGACTTCATCCGGCTCGACGCGAACGGATATCCCGCCTTCCCGGCCACCCCCGTGCCGACCTGGCTGCGGGAGGGCGCGCTGAAGGCGGTCAAGGTCTGCCCGGAGCTGGCTCTCCGACTCGCCAAGGCCGAGTAGCCAAGGCTCAGGCCCAGCAAGGTCCCTTCCGGACCGGAACGGAGAAGCGGATGCGGATCGGCATGGCGTGGACAGGGGCCGGGCAGGTGCGCCGAGCCGCCACCGCCGGGGCGCTCGTGGTGGCCCTGCTCGGCGGTGCCGCCTGTACCGGCACCGCGCCGGGAGGGCCCGCCGCCGGATCGGCCCCGGCCTCGACCGGCGCCCCGCCCATCCCGACCGGTACGCCGACCGGCGGACCACCCGCCGCCTCTGCGCAGGTCCCGGACGTGCTGCGCTTCACCGGGACCACCCTCGGCGGGGCCGCGTTCGACGCGGCACAGCTCGCCGGCAAACCGGTGGTGCTGTGGTTCTGGGCGCCGTGGTGCGCCACCTGCGCCAGCCAGGCCTGGACGGTGGCCGAGATCGCACCCCGGTACCGGGACACCGTGCCGATCGTCGGCGTCGCCGGGCTGGGCGAGCGGAAGGCCATGAAGGAGTTCGTCACCGAGTTCGACCTCGGCGCGACGCCGCAGATCGAGGACAGCAGGGGCGCGCTCTGGAAGCGCTTCAAGGTGACCGAACAGAGCGTCTTCGTGATCATCGACCGGAACGGCGCGGTCGTCCACCAGGGCTTCCTGGACGGTGAGGCGCTCACCGCCAAGGTCGCCGCACTGGCCGGGGCGTGACCGCCGCACTGCTGCTCGCGCTGACCGCCGGCATGCTCGGCGCGGTCAACCCGTGCGGCTTCGCGTTGCTGCCCGCGTACCTCTCGCTGTTGGTCGCCGAGAAGTCGGACACCCGCGGCGCGGTCGGCCGCGCGCTCACCGCGGCGGCCGGGCTGACCCTGGGGTACGTGCTGGTGTTCGGCGCGTTCGGCCTGGCGCTCGCGCCGCTGGCCGGATGGCTGCGGCCCCGGCTGCCGTGGCTGACCGTGGCGCTCGGCGTGCTGCTGGTGGTGG
>NZ_JAKKFF010000125.1 GCF_022229015.1 Micromonospora foliorum | reverse complement strand
TTCAGACGTGTGCTCTGCCGATGTCGAGGCGGAGGCGGCGTGCCGGGCGGCCGTCGCCGACGGCGCTGGCGCGTTGGTGGCGGTCGGCGGGGACGGCACCGTGCACCGGGCGTTGCAGGCGGTCGCCGGCACCGACGTGCCGTTCGGTCCGATCCCGGCCGGCACGGGCAACGACTTCGCCCTGGACACCGGCTTCCCGGCCGACCCTCTCGCGGCGGCGGCGGTGATCGCCGAGGCGGTGCGCGACGGCCGCAGTCAACCGGTCGACCTGGCCCGGATGGTCGGGGTCGACGGCGTCGAGCGCTGGTACGGGGCGGTCCTCGCGGCCGGGTTCGACGCGATCGTCAACGAGCGGGCCAACCGGATGCGCTGGCCCCGCGGCCCGCGCCGGTACGACCTGGCGATCCTGATCGAGCTGGCCCGGCTGCGCCCACGCCGTTACACGCTGCGCCTCGACGGGGTGTCGCACGACCTGGACGCGGTGCTCGTGGCGGTGGGCAACTGCCCCACCTACGGCGGTGGGATGCGGATCTGCCCCGACGCCGACCCGACCGACGGGCTACTGGACGTGGTGGTGGCGGGTCGGGTCGACCGGCGGACCCTCATCCGCGTGAAGCCGCGCATCTACCAGGGCGCCCACGTCAGCCACCCGTTGGTGCGCAGCTTCCGGGCCCGCACCGTGGAGTTGGCCGCCGAGGGCATCACCTCGTACGCCGACGGGGAACGCTCCCTGGAGCTGCCGGTGACGATCAGCGCGGTTCCGGGCGCCCTGCGGCTGCTGCGTTGACCCGTACCGCGCCGATACTGGCCGCGATGACCAGCACGATGGCGGCGCACTCCAGCACTGTCAGCGCCTGCCGCAGCACCAGCCACCCGGCGAGCGTGGCGACGGCCGGGCCGAGGCTCATCAGCACCGCGAAGGTGGCGGTGGGCATCCGCCGTAGCGCCAGCAGCTCCAGGGTGTAGGGCAGCCCGGAGGCGAGCACCGCGAGGGCGGCGCCGAGCGCCAGCACCGGCGGGTCGAGCAGCACGGCACCGCCGTCGACGATGCCCAGCGGCAGGGTGACCAGCGCGGCGAGGGTCAGCGCCAGGGCCAGCCCGTCCGCGCCGGGAAAGCGGCCGCCGACCCGGGCGCTCAGCACGATGTACGCGGCCCACATGGCGCCCGCGCCGAACGCGAAGGCCACCCCGACCGGGTTCAGCCGGTCGAAGCCGCCCTGCCCGAGCAGCGCCACCCCGGCCAGTGCGAGCCCCGCCCAGCCCCAACTGGCCAGTCGGCGGGCGGAGAACACCGACAGCGCCAGCGGGCCGAGCACCTCCAGCGTCACCGCCGGGCCCAGCGGGATGCGTTCGATGGCCTGGTAGAACAGCGAGTTCATGCCGGCCAGCGCCAGCCCGAACGCGCCGGCCGCGAGCCAGGCCGAGCGGTCGTACCCGCGCAGTCGGGGCCGGCACACGACGAGCAGCAGCACCGCCGAGATGGTCAGCCGCAGGGTCACCGCGCCGGCCACCCCGGTACGCGGGAACAGCAGCGCGGCCACGGCGGAGCCGAACTGCACCGACAGGGCCCCGCCGAGCACCAGCCCCACGGCGGCGACGCCACCGCGACGGGCTGGTGGCGTGTCGGCCGGCGCCGTCGTGGGCAGCAGGATCTCGGTCACGGGCATGACGGTAGGCCGTCCGCCCTCGCCAACCTGCGGCGGTGTCCACCCGCCGACACGGCCGCAAGTGTTCGCCAACGTGGTGCTACCGGCGTACGGTCCCTGGTATGACTAGCGCGATGCGCAAACTATCGATCTCCGTGCCACCCGACGTGGCTGAGCGCCTGGAGCGCGAGTCCAACGCTAGTGCCTACATCACCCAGGCCGTCCGTGACCGGATGCGGCTGGACGCACTGGACGCGGAGCTGGCTCACCAGGGCATCCCGATCACCGAGCAGGGCGTGGCCGAGGCGCGCGCCCGCCGGGCTGCCGTGGAGGCCGACTGGTCGCCGGAGCGCCGCAGCGCCCTTCGCGAGCGGGCCCGCCAGCACGCGCTGGACGCCGCCGCCGGCACGCTCGAACAGCCGGCGGCGTGAGCCCCGAGGACGACCGCCCGGTCCGGCTCGTCCTGGACCGGTCGGCACTGCTGGCGTACCTGGCGGGATCGGTGCATGTCGGGGAGCCGCTGCACGAGGTCATCCAGGACCGCAACAGGTTTGGTGTCACCGCTGTGACCGCGGCGGAGGCGCTGGCGATCGTCAGCGACCCGAAGGAACGGGCGACCCTGCACCGGCTGCTGAACCTGGACGCCTGCGAGGTGCTCTCGACCGAGGGGCACTCCTGGCACGAACTCAGCTTCTGGCGGACGGTGACGGGCCGTGCCGATCTGGCCAGCACAGCGCTGGCCGTCCTCGAACACGACGCCTCGATCCTCACCGGGGAGGACCGGTACGGCGATGGCGAGCTACCGGTGATTCACATTCCCGACTGACGGCACACAAACTGCCGGTCAGCCCGGCAGGGCGAGGTCGAGCACGGCCCCCAGCCCGTTCTCCCGGCCCGGCTCGGCTGCCGGGAGCACCAGCACCGAGCAGCCGGCGGCCACCGCGCCCGCGTCCGCCGGGGTGTCACCGACCATCAGCGTCTGCTCCGGGTCGACGCCCAGCATCCCGCAGGCCCGCCAGAAGATCGCCGGGTCGGGTTTGCAGCGCCCCACCTCGTACGAGAGCACGAACGCGCCGACCAGATCGGTCAGCCCCCAGGTGTCGAAGTGTGGCCGCAGGTCGAAACCGATGTTGCTGACCACCGCCACCGGCACCCCGGCGTCGCGCAGCGCGGTCAGCGTGGGGGCGGTGTCGGCGTACGGTAGCCAGCCCTCGGCGGTCAGCAGCCGCTCGTAGAGCGCGTCGGCGAAGCCGTCGATGCCGGCGTCGACGGTCTCGGCCAGCCCGGTGTACGCGCCCCGGTGGGCGTGTTGGTAGAGGTCCCGGTCGGCCCACAGTTCGGCGAGTCGGGGTGGCACCCGGGCCGGCAGTGGCCCACCGGCGCGGCCGGCGGTCAGCAGTCGGTCGGCCAGCGAGGTGGCGCGGACCCGGTCCAGGGTGACACCGCACGCCGCCGCGGCCTCCAGCACCCACTGCCGGGGGTCCTCCACCTGGGCCAGGGTGCCGTGGAAGTCGAAGAGCACCGCCTTGACAGGGCGTCGGGACGCCCGTCGGGCGGCGGGCGCCTCGGCGGTGCCCGGCGGGCTGGTCTGGGGCGGTTCGGCATGGTCCGGCACGCCGTGCACCCTACCGACCGCCCCCGACCGCGCCTCCGGACGGCCTTGTGGGGTGGTGTGACTCGGCACGCACTAATCTTGGTGTCATGTCGAGCCCCGCCGAGCGGTACGCAGCGGCGCGCCGCAAGGCCGCACAAGCCGCACAGTTTCCGGCGCTGAACGAGTTCGCCCTGGAGTTGGGGTTCGACCTCGACGACTTCCAGCGGGAGGCGTGTCAGTCGCTGGAGCGGGGCAGCGGTGTGCTGGTCTGCGCCCCCACCGGTGCCGGTAAGACGGTGGTCGGGGAGTTCGCCGTCCACCTGGCGTTACGCGGGCGGCCCGACGACCCGGTGCCCGCCGCCGACGCGACGACCCCGCCGGCCCGGCGCAAGTGCTTCTACACCACGCCGATCAAGGCGTTGTCCAACCAGAAGTACCACGACCTGGTCGCCCGGTACGGCGCCGAGCAGGTCGGCCTGCTGACCGGCGACAACGCGATCAACGGCGACGCGCCGGTGGTGGTGATGACCACCGAGGTGCTGCGCAACATGCTCTACGCGGGCTCCAGCACCCTCCAGGGCCTCGCGTACGTGGTGATGGACGAGGTGCACTACCTGGCCGACCGGTTCCGCGGTGGGGTGTGGGAAGAGGTGATCATTCACCTGCCCGCCTCGGTCACTTTGATCTCGTTGTCGGCGACCGTCTCCAACGCCGAGGAGTTCGCCGACTGGCTGGTCACCGTGCGCGGCGAGACCGCCGTGGTGGTCAGCGAGCACCGGCCGGTGCCGTTGTGGCAGCACATGCTGGTCGGCAAGCGGATGTTCGACCTGTTCCACGACGCCGACGCCGCCCGCAAGCACGACGTGCACCCGGAGTTGCTGCGCTATACCCGGGAGACCGCGCGGCGGCTGGAGTTGGGCGAGGGGCGCAGCGCGGGGCCCGGTGCCGGCCGGCGTGGCCCGCGCTGGCGTGGCCCGTCGCGCCCGGACATCGTCGACCGTCTGGACCGGGAGGGTCTGCTACCGGCGATCCTGTTCATCTTCAGCCGGGCCGGTTGCGCCGCCGCGGTGCAGCAGTGTCTCGCCGCCGGGCTGCGACTCACCTCAGCGGAGGAGCGGGCCGAGATCCGCCGGGTCGTCGAGTCCCGGGTCACCGCCATTCCCGGCGAGGACCTGTCGGTCCTGGGCTACTGGGAGTGGCTGGACGGCTTGGAACGCGGCCTGGCCGCCCACCACGCCGGCATGCTGCCGGTGTTCAAGGAGGTCGTCGAGGAGTTGTTCGTCCGCGGCCTGGTCAAGGCGGTCTTCGCCACCGAGACCCTGGCGTTGGGCATCAACATGCCGGCCCGCTGCGTGGTCCTGGAACGGCTGGTCAAGTACAACGGCGAGGCGCACGTCGACCTGACCCCGGGGGAGTACACGCAGCTCACCGGGCGCGCCGGCCGCCGTGGCATCGACGTGGAGGGGCACGCCGTCGTGGTGTGGTCCCCGGAGGTCGACCCACGGCAGGTGGCCGGGCTGGCGTCCACCCGCACCTACCCGCTGCGCTCCAGCTTCCGGCCCTCGTACAACATGGCCGTGAACCTGGTCGGCACGGTCGGCGCGGAGCCGGCCCGGGCTCTGCTGGAGTCCTCGTTCGCCCAGTTCCAGGCGGACCGGTCGGTGGTCGGCCTGGCCCGGCAGGTGCAGCGCAACACCGAGACCATCGAGGCGTACGGCGCGGAGGCGGCCTGCCACCACGGCGACTTCGACGAGTACTTCGCGCTGCGGGTGGCGATCGCCGACCGGGAGAAGGCGATCGCCCGGCAGGGGCAGACCCAGCGCAAGGCCGCGGCGGTGGCCTCGTTGGAGCGGCTGCGGGTCGGCGACGTGATCCGGGTGCCGTCGGGCCGGCGGGCCGGGCTGGCCGTGGTGTTGGACCCTGCGACCGGCGGGTTCGGTGAGCCCCGGCCGCTGGTGCTCACCCAGGACCGCTGGGCCGGGCGGGTCAGCCCCGGCGACTTCACCACCCCGGCCGAGGTGCTGGCCCGCATCCGGGTGCCCAAGCACTTCAACCACCGGTCCCCGGGCGCCCGGCGGGATCTCGCCGCCGAGGTCAGCGGCACCGGCCTGGACCGGCACGGCGGCCGACGCGGGGGCCGTTCCCGGCAGGTGACCGGCGAGGACCACCGGATCACCCAACTCCGCACCGAGCTGCGCAACCACCCCTGCCACGCCTGCCCGGAACGGGAGGAACACGCCCGCTGGGCGGAGCGGCGTCGGCGGCTGGAGCGCGACACCGAGGAGTTGCGCGAGCGCGTCAGTGGTCGTACGGGGTCCCTCGCTCGGACGTTCGACCGGATCGTGGCGTTGCTGACCGAGCGCGGTTACCTCGCCCGCGACGGCGCGGTCACCGACGCCGGTCGGATGCTGGGCCGGATCTGGACCGAGGCGGACCTGCTGGTCGCCGAGTGTCTGCGCCGGGGTGTGTGGAACGGGCTGTCCCCGGCCGAGCTGGCCTCCGCGGTGTCCGTGGTGGTGTTCGAGGCACGCCGTGATGTCGACGAGCGGGCGTCGCTGCCGCGCGGGCCGGTGGCCGACGCGGTGGACGAGACGCTGAAGCTGTGGGGGGAGATCGAGGCCGACGAGGCGGCGCGGGGGCTGACCGCGACCCGGGAGCCCGATCTCGGTTTCGCCTGGCCCGTCTACCGGTGGGCCCGGGGCGAGGCGCTGGCCAAGGTGCTCGGCAGTGGTCACGAGATCGATGGTGAGATGCCCGCCGGTGACTTCGTCCGGTGGGCCCGACAGGTCGTCGACCTGCTCGGTCAGATTGCCGACTCCGGTGGTGCCACAACGGAGCTGCGGTCTACCGCGCGACAGGCTATAGCGGCCGTCAATCGGGGCGTTCTCGCGTACCACACGTCAGCCTGATCATTACGTTCAGTCATATTCGTCGGGGAATCGACGCAGCGGACGGTCACCGCAATGGCACCCCTCGGATAGCCCCCGGGGGCACTGTTGCGCCTGATCACAGCACCCCTGATCATTGCCGAGGCGTCTTGTTGACGCGTCGGTAACGAATGGGGAGAAACCCGCCGTGGCGGAGATCAATCACTTTGAGTACGGGTGGATCACGCCCGCGCTGAGCTACGCGCTGTCCGTGCTCGGTTCGATCCTCGGTCTGGTCTGCGCCGGTCGCATCCGTACGGCCCGGACGAGCGGTCAGCGGGCGTGGTGGGGTCTGCTGTCGGCCTGGGCGCTGGGCGGCACCGCCATCTGGGCGATGCACTTCATGGCCATGCTCGGCTTCGCCGTCGAGAACACCCGGATCCGTTACGACGTGCCGTTGACCGCGGCCAGCACGGCCATCGCCGTGGTGGCGGTCGGTATCGGCCTGGCCATCGTGGGCACCGGCCGGCTGAACCCGGTACGACTGATCGCCGGCGGCGTCTTCACCGGTGTCGGGGTGGCCTCCATGCACTACACCGGCATGGCCGCCATGCGCCTCAACGGCGGCCTCGGCTACGACACTGTCCGGGTCGTGCTCTCGGTGGTCATCGCCGTGGTGGCGTCCACGGTCGCCCTGTGGCTCGCGATGACCGTCCGGCGAGGGCTGGCGATCTTCGCTTCCGCGCTGGTCATGGGGATCGCTGTCAACGGGATGCACTTCACCGGCATGAGCGCCCTGTCGGTGCACCGCCACGACGGCACGGGCGAGCTGACCGGCACCGGGGTGAGCACCCTGCTGGTGCCGATCGTGCTGGCGGTGGTCTTCGGGGTGGTCGGTCTGCTCTACGCGCTGCTCGCCGCTCCGACCGACGACGACCGGGCCGCCACCGCGTACCTGGACGGGCGGCGACTCTCGGAGCCGGCGGCGCCGACGCCCACCGCCGCGCCCGACCCGGTCGGGTTGCGCGCCCGCTCCACCCTCGGCCAGCCGGGTACCCCGTTCCCGTCCCGCCGGGACACGCCGCCGCGCTGACGCCGCGCGGTGGGCGGCCTCATCCTGCTGTACGTGCACGGTCTGCTCGGCCGGGCGTTGCCGTCCGCGCCATCCGCGCCCGGCCGCCGGGCGGTCAGGACGGCCGGCGGCCGGGTCGGCTGGGGTCGATGGTGAGGGTGGCCAGCAGGCCGGGGTGGTCGGTCGCCCCGTGCATGGGGACCAGGGCGCGACAGCAGAGCGTGATGTCGGTGGTCGCCGTGATGTGTTGCAGTCGGCCGTCGTCGATCCGTTGGTGACCCGCCGGTGTGCAGGCCCGCACGTCGGGGTCGTGGCCGGCGAGCAGGTTGAGGTCGCCGCCCAGCACAGTGGGCTCGTACCCGGCGTTGCGACTGATCCTCGGCAGGATGGTGTCGAGCAGGTGGTCGCACTGGGTGAGCGCGACGCGGTAGCCGCTGGCCGACAGGTGGGTGGTGCAGGCGAGCAGGGCGCCGTCGACGTCGACGCAGAGCCAGGCTCGCTCCTCGGGGTCCGCCAGGTCCTGCGTCGGGTGGGTTCCGGCGTACACGGTGCGCGGGGTGGTCGGTGTCCGTACGTGGGTCAGCAGCCCGATGCCGAACCGTTGGCCGTTGCGGCAGCGGGTGTCGTCGCCGCTCGGGCGGTCGCCGGCGGCCTGGAACGCCGTCACGACGGTCCGGCCAGGGTGAACGGTTTCGAACACGTCGTGCAGGGCGGGGAGGTCGTCCGCGCAGATCTCGTTGAGCGTGACCAGGTCGGGTGCCTCGGCGGTGATCACCTCGGCGGCCCTGGTCATCGCTCGGCCGGTGTAGCAGCCGGCGCGGCCACTGTTGCAGAGGTTCAGCTGGAGCATCCGCAGGACCGTGGCCTGCGGGGCGTCCGTGGCGTCGGTGGGGAAGCTCGGCGGTGCGGCCGGCAGCGCGGCGGCGACGAGGAGGCAGCACACGGCCAGGGTTCGGCGCAGGAACCGGTACGGACGGGCGGCCACACGGACTCCGGGGGGCGCGAGGCGACGGTCATCGCCGAGGTGCCAGTGATCCTACTGGCGGGTCGATCGGCGTTCGACATCCACAGCGGTGGGCCGAGGGGGTACGCGGCCGGCGCGTACCCCCTCGGGTCGCTCAGTGGGCGCGGACCGCGACGGCCGTGTACGGCGTGGTGGGGGTCGGCGGTGTGGTGAACCGGGCGTTGGGCAGGTAGAGCCGGCCCAACGCCTTGGCGACGGTGGTGGGCACGTCGAAGTTCGGGTCGGTGATGGTGCCGGTGAGCGCTCCGGCGGTGCCGGAGTGGTTCAGCTGGACCACCGCGATCTGGTTGAGGCGGTTCTGCACGACGTAGAGGGTGCGGCCGAGCAGCAACAGGCCGTCGCCGTTGGTGAAGGTGTGGCCCGGCACGTCCACGGCGGTGCTCGCGCCGGTCCGCGGGTCGACCCGGTACAGCGTGCCGGTGTTGGACTGGACGACGATCAGCGCCCGGCCGTCCGGTGTGGTGGCGATGCCGTTGAGGTTCACGCCGGTGCCGACCTGCTCGTACGCGCCGGTCAGCGTGATGGTGGTGAAGGCGTCGGCGGGCGGCAGCGCCCCACCGCGACCGAGCGGCAGCCGGTAGAGCACCGGCCGGTTCGAGTCGGTGAAGTACGCGGCGTCGCGGGTCAGGACGACGTCGTTGACGAACGTCGGGGCGGTGGCGAACTGGTAGCGGGCCAGCACCTCGCCGGTGCGGGTGTCGAGCACGCGGGCGTCGCCGGCCGTTCCGCCGGAGACGAAGAGCCGGCCCCGTGGGTCGACCTTGAGACCGAGCGACGGGGTGCCGGTGGCCGCGCCGATCGTCGTGCCCTGGCCGGTGACCAGGTCGACGCGCTGGATGGCGCCGGTCGCGCGGGAGCCGAAGTAGGCGTACCGGCCGGCGGTGGCGATGCCCTCGGGCTGGAAGCCGTCGGGGAGGGCGAGGACGGCCGGCGGTCGCGCTGTGGGGTGCGCCTGTGCCGGCGCGACGGCCACGGTGGCCAGCATGGCGGCGGTCAACGCGCCGCCGAGCGTGGTGCGGAGGGGGCGGTTCACTGTGCTCCTTCCGGGCGGAAGCGGCACGAGCCGACACGTCCGCCACGTTCACTGGGGCCAGGACCCTCCCCACTGTACGACCGCCGGCGTGCGTCCGCCCGGCGTCACCGGCGCGGCCCTCGGGTGACCGCGCCGGTGAGCCCGTCGAGCGGGGCGGCTGTCAGGCGTTGCGGACCAGCCTCCACCGGTTGTCCGCGCTGCCGTTGTCGGAATCCTGCACGGCCTGCGCACCCATGGCGGTCGACCCGTTCAGGATCCCGAGCAGCTTGTTGCTGTTGACGTTGCGGATCTTGTAGGTGCCGTCGCCGTTGTCCACGAGGATCCACCGGTGGTCGGCGGTGCCGTTGTCCGCCCACTGCAGGACGCGGGCGTTGTCGGCGGTGGACATGTTCTCCACACCCAGCACCTTGCCGCTGTGGACGTTGCGGAACCGGACCGCGTTGCCGTCGGTCACGACCACCCAGTTGTGGTCAGCGGTGCCGCTGTCGCTCCACTGCACGGCCAGCCCGCCGTCGGCGGTGGACATGTTCTGCACGCCGAGGACCAGCCCGGTGCCGACGTTTTGCAGGCGGTAGCTGCCGCTGCCGCCGCCGCTTCCGCTGGTGTTCCAGTAGACCGTGTAGTTGTAGCCGTGGGCGTCGTAGAAGGGGGCGAGGTTCACCGTGGACCCGTTGGCGCTGGCGGTGAACGCGAGCGAGCTGGTGCTGGTCCGGGTGATCGAGGAGACGGTGAGGGCGGGCAGGGTGCTCAGCGCCGTGTTGCCGTAGTTGCCGGCCAGCACCGAAGGGCCGTACGTGATCGCGCCGACGTTGGCGTTGTCGTTGGCGGCCCGGACGGCGACCTGCATCGGCAGCCGCACGGTGATGGTGTCGCCGGCGGCCCAGGTGCGGGTGACCGTGGCGTAGCTGCCGGGTGTGGTGGCGACGTTCTCCACAGTGCCGTTGACGGCGATCGTCGCGCCGTTGGTCCAGGACGGGATCCGCACCCGGATGCTCCACGAGCCGCTCATCGAGCCGCTCAGGGTCAGGGTGCTGGTGTCGCTGACCGGGAAGCTGGTGGTCTGGGTGACAGTGATGCCGCGCTGTGTCCAGTTCAGCACCGACGGCGCGAACAGGTTCACGCTCAGCGTGGTGCCGTTGTAGAAGTAGATGGAGTCCATCAACCTCGTGTTGATCTCCAGGCCGGTGCCCTGGCAGCACCAGAAGGAGTTGTAGTCCGTGCTCCACGTGCCACCACCCCACGCCGGGCCCACCCCACGACGACCGCCCGGCCGCAGTGGGGTGAAGTAGGTGATGTGGCCGTGGCTGTCGGCCGGGTTCTGTCCGCCGATCAGGTGGTTGATCAGCGCGCGCTCGTAGAAGTCGAAGTAGTCCGCCCGGTTCGGGTCGAGCAGCCACAGCTCCCGGGTCAGTTTGAGCATGTTGAACGTGTTGCACTGCTCGCAGGTGTCGTTGCTGAGGTAGCCGGCGATCGCGTTCGGCGCCCGGAAGTGCTCCGCCTGGCTGTTGCCGCCGATGGCGTAGGTGTGCGCGCCGACGGTGATTCGCCACGCGTTGCTGGCGATGTCCCGGTAGCGGGTGGTCCCGGTCGCCTTGTACTCCCGGGCCGCGCCGATCCACTTGGGCACCTGCGTGTTGGCGTGCAGCCCGTTGAGCTGGTCCTGGTTGGCGGCCAGGGGGTTGAACACGGCGGCGTGGTCGAACCGCTGCGCGGTGGTGAGCCACCGGGAGTCGCCGGTCTGCTGGTAGATGTCGGCGAGCACGTCGTTCATGCCACCGAACTCGGTGCCCAGCATCGACTGCATCTGGCTGGAGCTCAGTCGGCTCGTCCGGGTGTCGACCCAACCCGCCAGCGACAGCAGCACCGTACGGGCCTGGGTGTTGCCGATGTAGCGCCAGACGTCGAGCAGACCGGCGAGGGTCTTGTGGATGCAGTAGTAGGGCACGTTGCCGTTGGACAGCGTCCGTGCCTCGAGGGCGGTGAAGTCGGACTCCGGGAAACCGGAAAGGTAACCCGCGCCGAACCCGGCGGCGCCGTTGTTGGCCTGACACTTGGCCAACTCGGCCACCATGTAGTTGGCCTTGTCCCGGCAGGTGGTGTCGCCCAGCACCGCGTACGCGTACGCCCACGCGCTCAGGAAGTGCCCCTGCATGTGGGTCCGGAACGGGAAGTTCGGCGCGTCCCAGCCCCCGTTGGTGGCGGCGCCGTTGGTGGACAGCCGGTGGTTGGCGCGGAAGTTGTAGAGCATCCGGTCGACGTCGACGAACCGCAGGTAGTTGAGCGTGCGGGTCTGGTTGTCCATCCAACGGCCGGCGGTGAGTCTCACCTGACCGGGGTCGAATCCGTACGCCGAGACGCCGATGTCGGACCGGGCCGGGGGCACGACCGCCGCGGACGCGCTGGCGGGAGAGACGGCGGCGCCGGTCGCGGAGACCACCACGGTGGCTCCGGCGGCCTGAAGCAGGTGGCGGCGGCTGAGGGGCGGGGGTGGCATGGGGAACCTCCAGGTGGCCGGGTACGTCGGGGCCGCCATCGATGGCGGTGGGGGTGTCGGCGGCGAAGGGCCGACGACGGGTGGGTGGTGGGTCGCGCTCGCGGTCGCCGTGGACGCCGGGTGCCCACCCCTGGCGCTTATCGCGGCACATCGATGTGATCGCTAACATAGTTCGTCGTTAACACGCCCGCAACCCCCGGGGCACCTCGCTGACCCATCCGGTGGCGACGTGACCGGGAGCATGCCGGGCTCGGCGGCAACTATGGTCCGAAACGGACATCTGCCGGGCTCGCGATCACGGGCTCGTGACCGTCAGTGACCGATCCCGGTGAATGCCCTCCCGTTGACGCTCGACCGGCGGCTCAGTACGGTGCATCGTAAATCTTCGATGTCAACGTCGATACATCAATGCTGCGATGTGGTTACGACGGTCATCCCGCGCCTCACAAAAATCCAGGTCAGACAGGGGAGGGGGCATCCGCGAAGAGCTGTTAGCGCTAACACAGCCGCCGGTCACTGCCCGGCCTGCGGACGGCACAGCCCGTTCGAGCGAGAGCCAGGGCAGCGGTGGCTCGCCCAGTCAGACACGCGCACGGCGCACTCTCTGTGGGAGTAATCGTGAAGGTGAAAGATCGAACCACCACCCGGGCCACCAGCCGGGCCAGGCGCGCCATCGCCTGGCTGGCGAGCATGGCGTGCGTCCTAGCACTGGTCCCGGGCACGGCCAGGGCCGACAACCCCATCGTCCAGAACATCTACACGGCCGACCCGGCGCCGTTGGTGCACAACGGCCGGGTCTACCTCTACACCGGACATGACGAGGACGGGTCCACCTACTTCACCATGCGCGAGTGGCGGGTGTTCTCGTCCGCCGACATGGTGAACTGGACCGACCACGGCTCGCCGATGAATCTGGCGACATTCGCGTGGGCGGACGCCAACGCGTGGGCCGGGCAGGTCGTCGCGCGGAACGGCAAGTTCTACTGGTACGTGCCGGTGCGCCAGCGCTCCAACGGGCAGATGGTCATCGGCGTCGGGGTGGCCGACAGCCCCACCGGGCCGTTCCGTGACGCACTCGGTCGACCACTTGTCGGCAACAACGAAATCGACCCGCACGCGTTCATCGACGACGACGGGCAGGCGTATCTGTACTGGGGAAACCCGGGTCTGTGGTACGTGAGGTTGAACCCGGACATGATCTCGTTCTCCGGCAGCGCGACGCGCATCCCACTCACGACGGCGGGGTTCGGTACCCGTACCGGTAACGCCAGTCGGCCGACCCTGTACGAGGAGGGGCCGTGGGTGTTCAAGCGCAACGGCCTGTACTACAACGTGTTCGCGGCGGAGTGTTGCTCGGAGTTCATCGCGTACTCCACGGCGACGGGACCGACGGGGCCGTGGACGTACCGGGGAACGATCATGCCGCGGCAGGGCGCCAGTTTCACCAATCACGCGGGTGTGATCGATTTCCAGGGTGGATCGTATTTCTTCTATCACAACGGGGCGTTGCCCGGTGGTAGTGGTTACACCCGTTCGGTCGCGGTGGAGAAGTTCAATTACACCAGCGGTGGCCTGTTCCCGACGATCACGATGACGAGCGCGGGTGCCCCGCAGGTGGGCACGCTCAACCCGTACGTGCGGCAGGAGGCCGAGACGATCGCGTGGGGCTCGGGGATCGAGACCGAGGCGTCCAGCGAGGGCGGGATGAACGTCGGTTGGACCGAGAACGGCGACTACATCAAGGTCAAGGGCGTCGCGTTCGGCGCGGGTGCGACGTCGTTCAGCGCCCGGGTCGCGTCGGCCACCAGCGGCGGCCGGATCGAGGTACGCCTCGACAGCGCCAGCGGCCCGACCGTGGGCACCTGCACCGTGGGCGGCACCGGCGGTTGGCAGACCTGGACCACCACCACCTGCGCGGTGAACGGAGCGACCGGCACCCATGATCTCTACCTGCGCTTCGCCGGTGGCAGCGGCAACCTGTTCAACATCAACTGGTGGCAGTTCAGCGGCACCGGCGGCGGCAGCGCCAACCTGATCACCAACGGCGACGTGGAGAACGGCACGACGGGCTGGGGTGTGCACGGCAGCGGCACGCTCGCCAGGAACACCACAGTCGCGCACGGCGGCAGCGGGTCGCTCTCGATCACCGGCCGAACCGGCGCGTGGAACGGCCCGAGCCAGGACGTGACCGCCAAACTCACCAACGGCAAGAGCTACACCACGAACGTCTGGGTACGCGCGCAGAGCGGCACCCCGTCGGCGAAGGCGACGCTGTCGCTGACCGCGAACGGCACGACGAACTACCTCCAGCTGACCCCGGCGGTCGGGGTGAACGTCAACGGCTGGACCCTGCTCACCGGCACCACGACCGTGTCCTGGAGCGGCACGCTGTCCGCTGCCGCCTTCTACGTGGAGACGGCCGAGGGCACTGACAGTCTCCTCGTCGACGACGCCTCGTTCCAGTGACGGGCGCTGCCGGAGCCGTGCGCGTACGGCTCCGGCAGTACGACGACGTGCCCCACCACCGCGAAGGAACGACAGGTGCCCGGCCGGGTTGGTGACGACTTGACGAACGGCATGTTATCGCTCACAGTCGATGGTTGAGGGCGGCCGCACCTGTGGTTCACCGGGCGAACCTGCTGTGGCCCCTCGGAGCGCGACGTCCGCCCAGGGCATGCCGGACGTCGGGCCAGGACTTCCCCGCACTGCTGCCGCGACGGTGACCGGCGCTGCCGTCTCCGTGTCGCGGGAGCAGATTCGGGCGTGCGCCTCCATCGCTGCACCACCACAGAGAAGGAATCCGCATGAATCACAGAAGAGCCCTGCGAGCGGCGGTGACCGTCGCAGTTACCGGCGTTCTCGCCGCCGGGATGACGATGGCGCTGACCTCCACGGCCAGCGCCGGCACGACCCTCCGAGCCTCGGCGGCCGAGAAGGGCCGCTACTTCGGCGCGGCCGTCGCGACGGGCAAGCTGTCCACCAGCACGTACGTGACAATCCTGAACCGTGAGTTCAACAGTGTCGTGGCCGAGAACGAGATGAAGTGGGACGCCACCGAGCCGCAGCAGGGTCAGTTCCGGTACACCGGTGGTGATCGTCTGGTCAGTCACGCGCAGGCCAATGGCATGAGCGTGCGGGGTCACGCGTTGTTGTGGCACCAGCAGCAGCCGGGTTGGGCGCAGGGCATGTCGGGCAGCGCGTTGCGGAACGCGGCGATCAACCACGTCACGCAGGTCGCGACGCACTTCCGGGGGAAGATCCATTCGTGGGACGTGGTGAACGAGGCGTTCGCCGATGGTGGTGGCGGTGGGCGGCGTGACTCGAACCTGCAGCGCACCGGTAACGACTGGATCGAGGCGGCGTTCCGGGCGGCGCGGGCGGCGGATCCGGGTGCGAAGTTGTGTTACAACGACTACAACACCGACGGGATCAACGCGAAGTCGACGGGGATCTACAACATGGTGCGGGACTTCAAGTCCCGTGGTGTGCCGATCGACTGTGTGGGGTTCCAGTCGCACCTGGGTACCTCGTTGGCCGGTGACTATCAGGCCAACCTGCAGCGGTTCGCCGACCTGGGCGTGGATGTGCAGATCACCGAGCTGGACGTGATGACCGGCGGCAACCAGGCGACCATCTTCGGCGCCGTCACCCGCGCCTGCATGAACGTCTCCCGATGCACCGGCATCACCGTGTGGGGTGTACGGGACTGCGACTCGTGGCGTGGGTCTGACAACGCTCTGCTGTTCGACTGCAACGGCAACAAGAAGGCCGCGTACACCAACGTGCTGAACGCCCTCAACGCCGGCCCCGCCATCCCCACCACGCCGCCGCCCACGGACCCGCCGCCGACGACCCCTCCGCCCACGGACCCGCCGCCCACCACCCCGCCGCCGGGAACGCCGGATGGCTGCTCTGCGTCGGTGTCACTGAACTCGTGGAACGGCGGGTTCGTGGCCACCGTGAAGGTGACCGCCGGCTCCGCCGGAACGAACGGGTGGAACGTCGGCGTGACGCTCGCGAGTGGTGCCAGTGTCACCAACACCTGGAGCGCGACGGCCAGTGGCTCCACCGGCACGGTGCGGTTCGCCAACGTGGACTACAACGGCCGCCTCGGCGCGGGCCAGGTCACCGAGTTCGGCTTCCAGGGCACGGGCAGTGGGGCCGGCATCACGCCCACCTGCACCGCTTCCTGAAAATGACTGACTGACCGCACACGCCGGCCGGTGTGGGGGACCGATTCTGGTCCTCCGCACCGGCCGGCGTCGTGACGCGTTCGAACGGGTCGATCAGGAGTACGGAAGCCGCAGCACCGACTGGTTGCCGATGCCCAGCGTGGTCGGGTTGTTGCCGATCGCCGACCAGACCTCCACCCGGACCGTGCCGTTGCTCAGCGCGCCCAACGTGCCGGTGGCCGAGGACAGGCCGGCGTTCTGCGTGTAGTGCTCGTAGCCGGTGACCGGGTCGGTGGCGAAGTAGCGCAGCGTCTCCACCCGTTCCCAGCTGCCGTTGCCGGTGAGGTCGTAGGAGATCCGCACCTGCACGCCGTTGCCGACCGCCGTGCCGGCGTCCACGAACAGGTCGAACGCCGTCTGGCCGCCGGCGTAGGCGAGGTTGAGGCCGGTCGCCGTGAAGACCTGGGCGTTGGTGGGCGTACCGTCGTGGTTTCCGTTTGCCGCCGCGACCGTCGTCGTGGCCGCGCTACCGGCGGCGCCCAACCCGCCCCCGGGCAGCAGGTACCGCGTCGGGGTGCCCGGGGTCGGCGGCGGGTCGGTGGTCGGTGGGGGGTCCGTCGGCGTCGTCGGAGGGACGCCGCCGGCCGCGTTGCCACCACTCCAGGTGTACGCCCCGGTGGTGGCCGTCTTGCCGGCTCCCACAGTGAGCGTGGTGCCGTTGGAGAACGTCACAGTGATCGGCGTCGCCGTCGGGTTCGACGCCACGTAGGTGCGGGCCCCGTTGCGGGAGAAGACCGCCGACAGCGGATGGTTGCCGGTCACCGTCGTGTCGACATTGCCGAGGGCGGCGAGGTTACGGATCCAGTGGAACGTGTGCGCCCGGCTCTCGCCCTCCTCCGGGGTGTAGCCCGGGTTGGCGCGCAGGTTCGCCAGAGCCGCGTCGGGATCGCCGAGAGCCTGGAACTGCCAGAGGATGTCCTGCCACACCGTCGGTTGCCCACCGTTGTTGCGGACCAGTTCGGCGTAGTTGGTCCGCACGTACGCCGGGTTGTTGCCCAGGTAGAGGTGTCCACCGGTGACCGGCAGCAGGTTGATGCCCTGGATCATCTCCGGCTCGCCGCTGAACCAGGTGGCGTACGCGCCGCCGTCGCCCCAGACCATGCCGACCGTCGAGTGCCCGAAGGCGGCGGGGAAGTTCTGGTCGCTGACGTCGAACCAGTACTCCTGGATGGCGGCGGCCTGGGTGGTGTAGAGGAAGACGCCGGCGTCGCGGACGGCGGTGTTACCCGTCGTCTGCCCCCACTGGATCAGGGCGCTCGCGAAGTTCATCCCCTCCGACGAGGACTCCTGGTTGTTGCCGGAGCCGAACGAGCCGTGCCCGGACGCCCAGTCGTGGCCGGCGTAGATGTCGAAGTCGCGCAGGTACGGGAACTGGGTGTCGCCGCGGCGGTAGTTGTTGGCGTCGCGGATCAGCAGGTCGACCATGGCGCCGTAGCGGCTGGTGGCCGCCCAGGCCGGGTCGAACTTCGCCAGCGTCGCGGCAGCGGCGATGTAGTAGCCGTAGTGGAAGTGGTGGTCGTTGAGCTCCTGGTCCGACCCGTACGACGCGGGGTAGCCGATCAGGGTGCCCCAGTTGTTGTCGTAGTAGAAGACCCGGCTGGTCTTGCCGCTGGACGCGGTGAACCAGTCGGTGAGCGTGCTGCGAATCGCGTTCAGCGCGCTGTCGCGCGTCGCGGTGTCGTTGACCTGGTCGGCGATCTCGGCGATCCGCGCGGCCCGGCCGAGCCCCTTGCCGGTCCAGTAGGTGTCGTTGCCGCGCTGGTCCATCGGGTTGGCGCGAACGGCGGCCAGTTGGCTGGTGAGCGTCGCCAGGTCGGCGCCGCTCCCGTCGCCGACGGCCGGCAACTCCGGCAGGATGCCCTGGAACTTCATGGCGGTGCGGAACTGGTTGACGCCGGTGAGCACCTTCATCCGGCCGCGCGCCGACGGGTAGGTAGGCGTGATCGCGGTGGAGCCGCTCAGCGACTTCCACTGGTGCGGGTAGAGGCTGACCACGGTCTGCGTGGCGGTGCCCTCCCGGGCGGTCGTGGTGAACGCGTACGTGGTGGTCAGGCCGCTGGTCGCCGGGTTGTAGGCGTACGACACCTGGGTGCCGGTCACGTGGGCGTGCGCGTACTGACCGTAGGTCGCGGCCAGCGCGGCGCGCTCGGTCGCGCTCGACGTCGGCGGCAGCAGCGCGACGGAGAAGTAGCCACGACCGGCCAGGGTGGACGAGATCCGGCCGGACGCCACGGTCCAGCTGGCACCGCTGGGCGCGAACCCGACGTAGTCGTGGCCGTTGACCCGGAAGCCGATGGTGGCGCCACTGTTTGACCAGACGTCGGGGGTGCCGGCGGTGCTGATCTGCGCGTTCCCACCGGTGGTCTGGAAGTACGCGAAGGGCAGCCCGTGGCCGATTGTCGCGCGCATGGTGCGCGTGCCGTCGCTCCAGTGCGGGCTGACCGTCCAGTCCGTCCACCCGTCGACCTTGACCTGGGGGGCGGCGAGGCCGGCCACACCGACCCGGATGTCCTGCACGTACGGGTAGTGGAACTCGCCGACACCGGTGGCGGTGCCGCTGATTGCGGGCGTGGAGTTGGCGGAGAAGCCGAGCCCGTCACCGAAGGTGTCGTACGAGATCGGGTGGGCGTGCAGCGGCTCGCTGAAGGAGCAGTCCGTGCGCTTCCACAGCAGTGAGGACCACCAGTCGTTGGTGGGTATCGGCCCGGCGGGCGCGTTGGCGGTGGCGAACTGCCGGGGGTTGCTGGACATCGCGCCGCAGCCGCTGGGGAGCGGGCCGACCGGGGTGGTGGTGTAACTGCCCGCGCCGACGGGTGCGGCTTCGGCCGCACGGGTGACGGGGATCGCGAGGCCGCCGACGACCAGGGCCAGCGCGGTGGCGGCGGCCAGGGCCCATCGGCGGTGGGGGACGGGAGGTTTCATCGTGCCTCCATCGCGCGCGCCGGGTGCGGCCCTTGCCGGGTCCAGCGCTATGCGTCTGAATTGGGGGGAAGGTCAGGTGAGAGAGCGCTCTCTCGGCCACGGTAATCGAGTACCGAGATCCCCGTCAATGTGTCCAACCCGTTGCGTGCTGATGTCGCTATTTGCCGACGCCCGCGCGGTCGCCCAGCAGACCGCCCGCACGGTCGCCCAGCAACTCGCCCGCACGGTCGCTCGACAGCGAGTCCGGTACGCGCATCCGCCACGCGTCGGTCACCAGCTCGGTCAGCCGGTCCACGTCGACCGCCGCCAGGCGCAACAGCACCAGGGGCAGGCCGTGGTAGCCAGGCGTGGTGAAGAAGACCTCGGGCTCCCCGAGCAGGAGAGCCTGCTTCTCGGCCTCGTCGCCGACGAACAGCACCGCGATGTCGAGCCGGATCACCCGGGGCTTGCCCGGTATCCGCTCCGGGTAGGACCAGACGAAGCCCTTGTCGGCCACCCGGAAGTCGAAGCCGTCACTGGGAATCTCCACCGTGTGCGGCAGGGCCAGGGCCACCCGGCGTACGTCGTCCGCGTCAGCCACCGAACCTCCTCGCACCGCGCACCGTCCGCATGCCCTGAGATTACGCGGTGGACAGCTCGACGGCCGTGGCCCCGACGATCGCCCGGTCGCCGTTCTCCTGGACATAGCCGACCACGCTGGCGCTCTGCGGATCGACGCCGGGCGGTGTAGCCAGCTCCACCTGCCCCCGCTCGGCGTCCAGGCCCACCGACCGGAAGGCGCGTACGACGTTGTCCTGCCGCAGCGTCCGTCCGGCGTTCTCGCCGCGGGCGATCTCGCTGGTCAGGGCCCGTTCCACGACCGCCACGTGCAACACCGCGCGCTCCGGTGGCTGTTCCGTCCGGTAGTCCACCATCACCCGGTCGTTGCCGAGGTTGGCAATGGAGAGCGCCAGTGGCGTGGTGGCGGTCGGGGCCATGGCGGACATGATCGCGGCGGCGGCCCGTCGGCGATCGGAACCGACGAACTCGACGGTGCCGTTGACGACCATCTGCGGGGTGTACAGACCTCGGGTACCGAACGCGCGGGCGTACGCCTCCTGCCGCGCGGTGTACGCCGCGTCCGCGAACTGGTCCGGCCACCCCAGGTCGTCCCAGTAGTCGACGTGGAACCCGAGAGCGAAGACGTTCTGTCCCCGTTCCCGTGCGTCGCGCTCGATCTCGCTCAGCAACTCCTCCGCGGGAGGGCAACTGTTGCAGCCCTGGGACGTGAACATCTCGACGACGGCGAAGCCGCCGTCCGTCGATGGGTTCGTCATGATGGCGTGTCTCCTCCCACGGTGTGCCCGGCGGCGCGTCTCCCGGTGCCCGGCGGCGTTGCGTTTCCCGTTTCGGCCGAGACAATGCGCGTGGGGTCGTGTCCCCCTGCCGGCCTCGCAATGAGCGCCGCCGGGGCGGGTGGTTGGATGGTCGGGTGCAGTTCACCGTGACAGACGCGCCGGCGCGGGAGCGTTTCGAGGCGCGTGACGAGGCGGGCGCGGTCGCCGGGTTCGTCACCTACCAGCTGACCGGCTCGATCATCGCCTACACCCACACCGAGGTCGACCCGGCGTACGAGGGCAAAGGCGTCGGGTCGACGCTGGCGCGGGCCGTGCTGGACGACGCGCGGACCAAGGGCCGGACCGTCGTGCCGATCTGCCCGTTCATCGCCGACTGGGTGGTCAAGCACCCGGAGTACGAGAGCATCGTGGTCCGGTCCACCCGCAAGATCAAATAGGCGCACGTCCCCGGTCGGGCGGTGTCAGGATGGTGCCGCCGTCCCCGGAGCCCAGCCCCTCCGCAGCCCGTCGGGAGACCCAACGATGACAGTCGCCACCTTCCGTGCCCTGCACCACGACCGTGCCGCCGGCGACCCGCTCGTCCTGCCGGGCCCCTGGGACGCGGCCAGCGCCCGGGTGCTGGCCGACGCCGGTTACCCGGCGCTCGCGACCCCGAGCGCGGGTGTCGCCGCCTCGCTCGGCTACGAGGACGGCGCGACCCCACCGGACGAGATGTTCGCGGCGGTCGCGCGCATCGTCCGCGCCGTGTCCGTTCCCGTGTCCGCCGACGTCGAGGGCGGCTACGGCCTCGTCCCCCGCGAGCTGGTCGGGCGGCTGTTGGAGGCCGGCGCCGTCGGCTGCAACCTGGAGGACTCGGAGGGGCACGCCACCCTCAAGGACCCGCGGCGGCACGCCGACTGGCTGGCCGAGGTACGCGCGGAGGCCGGCGACGCGCTCTTCATCAACGCCCGCGTCGACACGTTCCTGGTCGGGACGGGTGACCCGGCCGACGCGGTGGAACGCGCCCGCCTCTACGTGGCGGCCGGCGCCGACTGCGTCTACCCGATCCTGGCCCCGCCGCAGGTGCTCCCGCAGCTGAGGGAGGGCATAACGGGGCCGATCAACATGGCCGCCGGACCGGACCGCGAGTCCGTTGCCGAGCTGGGCCGGCAGGGCGCCACCCGCATCACCTTCGGCCCGGGAATGCAGCGGTACGCAATGGCGGCGATCGGCGACCTCGCGGCCGAGCTGCGCGCCTGAAGGCTGGACCCGGCCCGCGCGCTACCGCCCCGCCCCGCCCCGCCC
>NZ_JAKKFF010000124.1 GCF_022229015.1 Micromonospora foliorum | reverse complement strand
TCGCGGGTCGCGGGTCGCGGGTCGCGGGTCGCGGGTCGCGCGGGTCGCGGTCGCGCGGGTCGCGGGTCCGGGCCGGCCTTGATGGGTCGGCTCAGGCGCGGGGGGCGTCGACGATGACTGAGTCGGCGATCCGATCATGCAGGCCGCGCCGGTGCTCGTCCATGATCAGCGCGGGGATCACGAGGGCCAGCAGTAGGCCACGGATCAGCCCACGGAGCACGCCGATCCGGCCGCCGTCGTGCCAGTTCACGCAGCGGATCTTGGTGATGTACATGCCCGGCGTCTGGGCGAACAGGCCGAGGAAGATGCCGTAGACCAGCACCAGCACCAGCACCGGCGCCCAGCCGTCGCGTACCGGGTCGGCGAAGAAGTTGGACACCAGCAGGCAGAGCACCCAGTCGATGATCAGCGCACCGAACCGCCGACCGAGGGTCGGCGCGGTGAAGGTGGGGTCGGTGGCCGGCGCTGCCGGGAGGTGCGGATTGGTCACAGCGGTCAAGGGTATCCGCGCCGGAATGCGGGCCGGCCGGGTGCCGCCGCCGCTGTGTGCCGATTCAGGCCAAAGGCATCAGATGTCACTACACTGGCACAGTCGGTACGGCGTTCCTGGCGGGCCGGAGGCGTGGACAGGGGTGTCGCTGACGCTCCGCGAGGGACGTAACACGGCAGAAACAACGGAGACACGGCCGGGCAACCCCCCGGCCCTAGCGTCGCCAGAAGCCTAGCCACCCCGTGGACGTGCCAGGAGGATGTGTGTTCGCCAATCCCGAGGAACTGCTGCGATACCTCAAGAACGAGGACGTGAAGTTCGTCGACGTTCGTTTCTGTGACCTGCCCGGCGTGATGCAGCACTTCAACCTGCCGGTCGAGTCCGTCAACGACGACCTCTTCACCGACGGCCTCGCGTTCGACGGCTCGTCGATCCGCGGTTTCCAGGCGATCCACGAGTCGGACATGCTCCTGCTCCCGGATGTCGCCACCGCGTTCATCGACCCGTTCCGCGCGCAGAAGACTCTCGCGCTCAACTTCTTCATCCACGACCCGTTCACCCGCGAGGCCTACAGCCGCGACCCACGTAACGTGGCGAAGAAGGCCGAGGCATACCTCGCGGCGAGCGGCATCGCCGACACCGCCTACTTCGGCGCCGAGGCGGAGTTCTACATCTTCGACTCGATCCGCCACGAAACCTCGGCGCACCAGTCGTTCTACTACATCGACTCGATCGAGGGCGCCTGGAACACCGGCCGCGAAGAGCCCGGCGGCAACCGCGGCTACAAGACCGCGTACAAGGGCGGGTACTTCCCCGTCCCGCCGGTGGACCACTACGCCGACCTGCGTGACTCGATCGTGCGTCGCCTCGTCGACACCGGCTTCAACGTGGAACGCTCGCACCACGAGGTGGGCACCGCCGGCCAGTCCGAGATCAACTACCGGTTCTCCACCCTGCTGCACGCCGGTGACCAGCTCCAGCTCTTCAAGTACATCGTGAAGAACGAGGCCTGGGCCAACGGCAAGACCGCCACGTTCATGCCCAAACCGCTCTTCGGCGACAACGGCTCCGGCATGCACACCCACCAGAGCCTCTGGCTCAACGGCGAACCGCTGTTCTACGACGAGACCGGCTACGCCGGCCTGTCCGACATGGCCCGCTGGTACATCGGCGGTCTGCTGCACCACGCCCCGTCGCTGCTGGCCTTCACCAACCCGACGGTCAACTCCTACCGCCGCCTGGTCCCCGGCTTCGAAGCACCGGTCAACCTGGTCTACTCCCAGCGCAACCGCTCCGCCTGCACCCGCATCCCCGTCACCGGCGCGAACCCGAAGGCCAAGCGCGTCGAGTTCCGCGTCCCGGACCCGTCAGCCAACGTCTACCTGGCCTTCTCCGCCATGATGATGGCCGGCCTCGACGGCATCAAGAGCAAGATCGAACCACCGACGCCGATCGACAAGGACCTCTACGACCTCCCGCCAGAGGAATGGGGCGACGTCAAGCAGGTCCCCGGCTCCCTACCGGCCGTGCTCGACTCCCTCGAGGCCGACCACGACTACCTGCTCGACGGCGGCGTCTTCACCCCCGACCTCATCTCCACCTGGGTCGACTGGAAGCGCGCCAACGAGGTCGACCCGGTGCGTCTGCGCCCGACCCCGCACGAGTTCGCCATGTACTACGACTGCTGAGCAGTCGCTCGAACACCGGCCGGGCCGGCTCCGCTCACCGCGGAGCCGGCCCGGCTCGCTTTTGCGCCACCCCCCGGCATACCTTCGCGTCCGATATATTGCTCGCGTGGACACACCTCTACGCGAACCGACGTTCCTGATCCTCACCGCGCTGGCCGCCCAGCCGATGCACGGCTACGGGCTGATCGGTGAGGTCGCCGCACTCTCCGACAACCGCGTGTCGCTACGCCCTGGGACGCTCTACGGGGCGCTCGACCGACTGGTCGACGCCGGCCTCGTCGAGGTCGACCGGGAAGAGGTGGTGGACGGCCGACTGCGCCGCTACTACCGTCTCTCCCCCGGCGGCGAGACCACGTTGAGCACCGAGACCGAGCGGCTGCGCCGCAACGTCGAAGCCGCCACCACCCGGCTGTCCAAGCGGACTCGCGCCGCCATCCCGACCACCCCACGCACGGCCGGAGGCTTGGCATGAACGACCTTGAACGCCGCTACCTCCGGCTGCTGCGCGCGTACCCCGCCGACTACCGGCGCGCCCGCGGCGCCGAAATCGTCGGTACCTACCTCGACCTGGCCGCCCCCGACCAACGCTGGCCGGCGCCGGCGGACGCCGCGGACCTGGTGTGCGGCGGCCTCCGCCAGCGGCTGCGGGCCGCGGGCGTCACCGATCTGATCCCCGGGGTACGCCTCGCGGCGCTGCTGGCCCTGGTCACCGCGAGCGCTCTCGCCGGTGTCTGGGGTACGGCAGAGCTGCATCCGCCGCCCGTGGAGTGGGGCGTCCCCCACGTTGGGCCGTTCGTCTCGCTCGGTGTCGTCACGTGGGCGGCATGGCTGCTGGCGGCGGTGGTGATCGCCGTCGCGCCGAGCCGGGTGGCCCGGTGGGCCATCACCTTCGCGCTCCTGCTCACGCTGGCGCTGCCACCGGTGGCCGCAGTGCTCGACGCACCCCGACCGCCGCTGATGGTTCTGCTGCCGCAGGTGGCCCTGGGCCTGCTGGGGCTCTTCCTGCCCGACCGATCCTCCCGGGCGATGCGCCTCGCGCCGGCGCTGTCCGCACTGTCGGCGGTGGTGGCGACGGAATTCCTGGTGGGCTTGGATGCGGTCGGCACCTACTACGGCGCCACCCTGGAGGTCTTCCTGCCCACCATCGGCGGACTGTTGCTGGTCGTCGGGGCCCTGCTGGCCATGGGTCTGGCACTGGGCGGGGACACCCGCGGCGGCTGGGCGCTCGTCATATTGCTCACCCCCGCCGGCTTCCTGGCGGTGCCCGGCCTGGCTGACAGCTTCGGCCCGGCATACGGCGCCATCACCTTCGCGGAACTGGCCGTGACCGCTGGCGCCGTCGCGCTCGCCGGTCCCGCCGTCCTGGTCCTGACCGTCCTGTTCCGCTCCCGCCGAACCTCCACCCCGCAGCCCTCAGGCCAACCCTGCCCCACCTGCGGCGCGCAAGCCTGACCCCCGCACCCCGCACCCCGCACCCCGCACCCCGCACCCCGCACCCCGCACCCCGCACCCCGCACCCCGCACCCCGCACCAAGATCGTGCTCGATCCTGGATGTAGTGGCCTCGATCGCGTCCGACACCACGACATCCACGTTCGAGCATGATCTTGACCACACGACGATGACGATCACGAGGTTGGCGAGCCGTTCCGTCCGGATTGTCCCGGCCAACCTCATGATCGACGATGCCGGCGGCGTGCGGGTCGCAGGGTGCGTACGAGGGCAGCCAGGAGGAGGGCGGTCATCGCCAGGGCGCCGGGGGCTTTCGTGACGCGGGCCAGGTTGGTGCCGTCAGGCAGGGCGAGGAAGGCCGCCGCCGCGGCGGCCAGCACGAACCACGTCGTACGGGCGGCGGTGAGCGCGAGCAGCGCCAGCGGCCAGGTCGCGTACCAGGGGTGGAAGACCGGGGACAGGACGACGGTGGCGACCAGCGCCAACGCCGCACCGTGCAGCGGCACCCGGGACCGCGCCACCTCGACCCGCGCCACCCGCCGGGCGTCGTTCAGCCTGCGCAGGATCCGCCAGGCGCGCCACCAGAGCGCCACCAGCACCCCGACGAGCAGCAGCAGCGCGACCGCCCGGACGATCGGCACCGCCTGTGGGTCCCGGCCGACCAGCGCGCCGGCGTAGTCCATCACGAAGCCCACCGCGGTGGGTGGTGACGTCCACTGCTCGGAGTCGCCACTGTGGGTCAGCCCGCCCACCCAGCCGAAGCCGAGGCCGGACGCCGCCGAGGTGACCAGCAGCGCGGCGAGCAGCCCTCCGGCCAGCCAACCACCGTGGCGCAGCAACGCCCGGACGGTGTACCGGCCGGGTATCCCGGCCAGCACGGCGAACGGCACCACCACCACGG
>NZ_JAKKFF010000123.1 GCF_022229015.1 Micromonospora foliorum | reverse complement strand
AGCAGACCGGAATCTCCGCCCTTCAGGGCGGAGAGGGCGTCAATCGAAGCGGGACACGTCTCCGGCGCCCCGGCGCAGGATCTCCGGCTCGGGCCCGGACAGGTCGATCACGGTGGTCGGCTCCCTACCGCAGTCGCCGGCGTCGAGCACCGCGTCGAGCTGGTGGTCGAGCCGTTCCTTGATCTCCCAGCCCTGGGTCATCGGCTCCTCGTCGCCGGGCAGGACCAGCGTGCTGGACACCAGCGGCTCGGCCAGCTCGGCCAGCAGCGCCTGGGTGACGGTGTGCCGGGGCACCCGCACGCCGACGGTCCGCTTCTTCGGGTGCAGCATCCGGCGGGGCACTTCCCGGGTGGCCGGCAGGATGAAGGTGTAGCTGCCCGGGGTGGACGCCTTCACCAGGCGGAAGACCGAGTTGCTGATCTGCACGAACTGACCGAGCTGGGCGAAGTCGTGGCAGACCAGCGTGAAGTGGTGCCGATCATCGAGATGTCGGATCTGCCGGATCCGGTCCAGCCCGTCCTGGTTGCCCAGTTGGGTGCCGAGCGCGTAGCAGGAGTCCGTCGGGTAGGCGACCAGCCCACCGCTGCGGATCAGGTCGGCGACCTGGCCGATGACCCGCGGCTGTGGGTTCTCCGGGTGCACGTCGTAGTACCTCGCCATCCTCCGAGCCTAGGCGTACGTGGGGGCGATCAGGAGACGAGGGCCACCCTCGGCGCGGACGGTGGAGCCGCCGAGATCACCTCGGTAGGGTAGGTCCCGGTCGGCTCCGACCAACAAGATCCACACCGCCGGGGGGCGCCACGCATGGCTGATTCGTTCGCGCATCTGCACGTGCACACCGAGTACTCGATGCTCGACGGAGCGGCCCGACTGAAGGACCTGTTCGCCGAGGCCAAGCGGCTGGGCATGCCCGCCGTGGCGATCACCGACCATGGCAACATGCACGGCGCGAACGACTTCTACAACCAGGCGATGGCCGCCGGGATCACCCCGATCCTGGGCGTCGAGGCGTACGTGGCGCCGGAGTCGCGCTATCACAAGGCACGGGTCAAGTGGGGTCGCCCGGAGCAGAAGAGCGACGACATCTCCGGTAACGGCGCGATCACCCACAAGACCATGTGGGCCAAGAACGCGCAGGGCCTGAAGAACCTCTTCACCCTCAACTCGCGCGCCTCGATGGAGGGGCACTACGTCAAGTGGCCCCGGATGGACATGGAGCTGATCGCCGAGCACGCCGAGGGGATCATGGCCACCACCGGCTGCCCGTCCGGCGCGGTGCAGACCCGGCTGCGGCTGGGCCAGTTCGACGAGGCCCTCAAGGTCGCCGCCAGCTACCAGGACATCTTCGGCAAGGACAACTACTTCCTGGAGATCATGGATCACGGCCTCTCCATCGAGAGCCGGGTCCGCGAGGGGCTCACCGAGATCGCCCGCAAGCTGGACATCCCGCCGGTGGTCACGAACGACTCGCACTACACCCACGAGGCGCAGGCCACCGCCCACGACGTGCTGCTCTGCGTGCAGACCGGCAGCAACATCGACGACCCCAACCGGTTCCGGTTCGAGGGCGGCGGCTACTTCATCAAGAGCGCCGACCAGATGCGCGCGGTGGACTCGTCCGAGCTGTGGCAGGAGGGCTGCCGCAACACCCTGCTGGTCGCCGAGAAGGTCGACCCGAAGGGCATGTTCGAGTTCCACAACCTGATGCCGCGCTTCCCGGTCCCGGAGGGGGAGACCGAGGAGTCCTGGTTCCGCAAGGAGACCTTCGCCGGCCTGGCCCGCCGCTACCCGAACGGCATCCCGGAGGGGCACGTCGTCCAGGCGGAGTACGAGCTCGGCGTGATCAACCAGATGGGCTTCCCGTCCTACTTCCTCGTGGTCGCCGACTTCATCCAGTGGGCGAAGAACCAGGGCATCGCGGTGGGCCCGGGCCGTGGTTCGGCAGCCGGGTCGCTCGTCGCGTACGCGCTGGGCATCACCGACCTGGACCCGATCCAGCACGGCCTGATCTTCGAGCGGTTCCTCAACCCCGAGCGGGTCTCGATGCCGGATGTCGACATCGACTTCGACGAGCGTCGGCGCGGCGAGGTGATC
Organism: Micromonospora foliorum; assembly: GCF_022229015.1. Taxonomy (GTDB): domain Bacteria; phylum Actinomycetota; class Actinomycetes; order Mycobacteriales; family Micromonosporaceae; genus Micromonospora; species Micromonospora foliorum. The sequence continues at coordinate 13,444 of NZ_JAKKFF010000123.1, read as the reverse complement.
AAGTACGTCACCGACAAGTGGGGCGAGGACAAGGTCGCCCAGATCGCCACCTTCGGCACGATCAAGGCGAAGGCCGCGATCAAGGACTCGGCCCGGGTCCTGGGCTTCCCGTACGCGGTCGGCGACCGGATCACCAAGGCCATGCCACCGGCGGTGATGGGCAAGGACATCCCGCTCACCGGCATCTTCGACAACAAGCACCCCCGCTACGCCGAGGCGGGCGAGATCCGCGGCCTGTACGACTCCGACCCGGACGTCCGCAAGGTGATCGACACGGCCAAGGGCATCGAGGGGCTGATCCGGCAGACCGGTGTGCACGCCGCCGGCGTGATCATGTCCGCCGAGCCGATCATCGAGCACATCCCGTTGACGCGCCGCGACGCCGACGGGGCGATCATCACGCAGTTCGACTACCCGACCTGCGAGTCGCTCGGGCTGCTGAAGATGGACTTCCTCGGCCTGCGCAACCTGACGATCATCGACGACGCGGTCAAGAACATCGAGCTGAACCACGGCCGCAAGCTCGACCTGCTGGGCCTGCCGCTCGACGACAAGGCCGCGTACGAGCTGCTGGCCCGCGGTGACACCCTGGGCGTGTTCCAGCTCGACGGTGGGCCGATGCGGTCGCTGCTGCGGTTGATGAAGCCGGACAACTTCGAGGACATCTCCGCCGTCCTGGCCCTGTACCGACCCGGCCCGATGGGCGTCGACTCGCACACCAACTACGCCCTGCGCAAGAACGGCCTCCAGGAGATCACGCCGATCCACCCGGAGCTGGAGGAGCCGCTGCGGGAGATCCTGGCGCCCACCCACGGCCTGATCGTCTACCAGGAGCAGGTGCAGCGCGCCGCGCAGATCCTCGCCGGCTACACCCTCGGTCAGGCGGACCTGCTGCGCCGGGCCATGGGTAAGAAGAAGAAGGAGATCCTCGACAAGGAGTTCATCCCGTTCCGGGACGGCTGCCGCGAGCGTGGCTACTCCGACGAGGCGATCCAGGCGGTGTGGGACGTCCTGGTGCCGTTCGCCGGGTACGCCTTCAACAAGGCGCACTCCGCCGCGTACGGCCTGGTCTCCTACTGGACGGCGTACCTGAAGGCGCACTACCCGGCCGAGTACATGGCCGGGTTGCTGACAAGCGTCGGCGACGACAAGGACAAGATGGCGCTCTACCTGGCCGAGTGTCGCCGGATGCGCATCCAGGTGCTGCCACCGGACGTGAACACCTCGGCCGGGCCGTTCACCCCGGTCGGCAAGGACATCCGATTCGGCCTCGCCGCCGTGCGTAACGTCGGGGCGAACGTGGTCGCCTCGATCATGCGCTGCCGCGAGGAGAAGGGCGAGTACGCCGACTTCTACGACTTCCTGTCCAAGGTGGACGCGGTGGTCTGCAACAAGAAGACCATCGAATCGCTGATCAAGGCGGGCGCGTTCGACTCCCTCGACCACCCCCGCAAGGGCCTGCTCGCGGTGCACGCCGACGCGATCGACGCGTACGCCGACGTCAAGCGCAAGGAGGCCGTCGGCCAGTACGACCTGTTCGGCGCCGGCTTCGGTGACGCCGACACCGGCAGCACCACGGTGATGCCGACCATCGGCGACAGCGAGTGGGACAAGCGCGACAAGCTGGCCTTCGAACGGGAGATGCTCGGCCTGTACGTCTCCGACCACCCGCTGTTCGGCCTGGAGCACATCCTCAACGCGGCGGCCGACACCACCATCGCCTCCCTGGCTGAGGAGGGCGCGGTGCCCGACGGGGCGGTCGTCACCCTCGCCGGCATCCTCTCCGGAGTGCAGCGCCGGGTCACCAAGCAGGGCCGGGCCTGGGCGTCGGCCACCCTGGAGGACCTGGCCGGTGGGGTGGAGACGCTGTTCTTCCCCAACACCTACGAGGTGATCGGGCAGTACATCGCCGAGGACGCCATCGTGGTGGTCAAGGGCCGGGTGGACCGCCGCGACGACACCCCACGGATCATGGCGATGGACATGTCCATGCCGGACGTCAGCACCAGCGCCACCAACAAGCCGGTCACCCTCACCATCCCGGTGCACCGCTGCACACCACCGCTGGTGGAGAAACTCAAGGAAACGCTGGTGCTGCACCCCGGCGACACCGAGGTGCACGTCAAACTGCAGAACGGCGGGCGCACCACCACCCTGCGACTGGGTCCGTTCCGGGTGGCGGCGACGACCGCGCTGATGGGTGACCTCAAGAGCGTCCTCGGCCCGGCCAACGTGAGCTGACCGGGCCTCGGTCCGGCCGGCGTGAGCTGACCGGGCCTCGGTCCGGCCGGCGTGAGCTGACCGGGCCTCGGTCCGGCCGGCGTACGTCCGGCCGGACCGAGGACGGCCGCCGGGCTCAGCCCCGGTCGGGGGCGCCGATCTCCCGCAGCTGGCCGTCGGCCAGCCGCAACCAGCGCTGCACGCCGATCTCGGCGAGGAACCGCTCGTCGTGGCTGACCACCACGAACGCCCCCTGGTACGCCGACAGCGCGCTCTCCAACTGACCCACGCTGACCAGGTCCAGGTTGTTGGTCGGCTCGTCGAGCAGCAGCAGTTGCGGGGCCGGCTCGGCGCAGAGCACACAGGCGAGGGTGGCGCGCAGCCGTTCACCGCCGGAGAGCACCCCGACCGGCAGGTTGACCCGGGCACCCCGGAACAGGAACCGGGCGAGCAGGTTCATCCGCTTGGCGTCCGGCAGGTTCGGCGCGTACGCGGCGAAGTTCTCCGCCACCGTGCGGTCGAGGTCCAGCAGGTCCAGCCGCTGCGACAGGTACGCGATCCGCCCGTCGGCCCGTTTGATCTCGCCGCCGGCCGGGTCCAGGTCGCCGTTGACCAGGCGTAGCAGGGTCGACTTGCCGACGCCGTTCGCCCCGGTGAGCGCGATCCGCTCCGGCCCCCGGATCACCAGGTCGGCGCCGTCGTCGCCGAACAGGTCCCGGTCGTCGAAGCGGGCCCGCATCCCCTGGCCGGAGAAGACCGTGCGCCCGCCCGGGACGCTGGTGTCCGGCAGGTCGACGACGATCCGGTCCTCGTCGCGTACCGCCCGCCCCGCCTCGTCAAGCCGGGCCTTGGCCTGACCGAGCCGGGACGAGTGCGTCTCCTGCGCCTTGCCCGCCGACTCCTGCGCGCTGCGCTTGAGCCCACCGGCCACGATCCGGGCCAGGCCCGCGTTCTTCAGGTTCTTGGACGCGTTGCTGGCCCGCCGGTCGGCCCGCTCCCGGGCCTGCTGCATCTCCCGCTTCTCCCGCTTGACCTCCTGCTCGGCGTTGCGCAGGTTGCTCTCGGCCACCTCCCGCGCCGCCTGCACCGCCTCGGTGTACGCGGTGAAGTTGCCCCCGTACCAGCGGATCTCGCCCTGGTCCAGCTCGGCGATGCGGTCCATCCGGTCCAGCAGCTCCCGGTCGTGGCTGACCAGCAGCAGGCACCCGGACCAGTCGGTGAGGACGTCGTAGAGCTTGTGCCGGGCCTCCAGGTCCAGGTTGTTTGTCGGTTCGTCGAGCAGCAGCACGTTCGGGCGGCGCAGCAGTTGCGCCGCCAGGCCGAGGGAGACCACCTGACCGCCGCTGAGGGTGTGCAGCCGGCGGTCGAGCGACAGCTCACCCAGGCCGAGCCGGTCCAACTCCGAGCGGGTGCGCTCCTCGATGTCCCAGTCGTCGCCGATCGTGGCGAAGTGTTCCTCGCTGGCGTCCCCGGCCTCGATGGCCTGCAATGCCGCGATCCGCTCGGCCACGCCCAGCACCTGCGCCACGCTCAGGTCACCGGCCAGTGGCAGCGTCTGCGGGAGGTAGCCGAGCAGGCCGTCGACGGTGACGCTGCCGCCGCTGGGCCGCAGCTCCCCGGCGATCAGCCGCAGCAGGGTGCTCTTGCCAGCGCCGTTGGGCGCGACCAGACCGGTGCGACCGCCCGGCACGGTGAAGGACAGCTCCGAGAAGACCGGGGTGTCGTCCGGCCAGGAGAAGGACAGGTTCGAGCAGACAATGAACGCATCAGACATGCGAGTGACCTCGAGAGGGTGGGGTGGGCGCGCCAGAGCCGCCCGACGACAACGGGAACCGGTGGAACGACAACATGGCCTCGGCGGCTACGCGGACGCGCGCCGAGCCGATGGCCGAACACATCCGGTCTCACCCGGAGATGTCGTCGTCACCCGCCATGTCTGGTCTCCCTGGTCGTACCGCTAACCCAACGCCGCAAGTCTAACAACGGATCTTCGCCCCGCCACCGCTTCCGGCCCGCCACCGCCTCGCAGTATCGGGCAGCCACACGCGGAGCTGGCAGGGCTAGGAGACGTCGAAAAGACGTAGCCCGTCGTACTCGGCGAAGTCGGCGAAATCTTTGCCGTTGAAAGTCGCCAGCGGCAGCCGGTCGACCAGGCAGCAAGCCGCGATCCAGGAGTCGTTGGTCGGTCGGGGGCGTCCCCGGTGCTGAGCCCGCGCCTGGAGGTGCCCCCAGGTCATCGCCACCGCCTCGTCGAAGGGGAGCAGCACGATCCCCGAGCGCCACTGCGCGAGGTCAGCCAGCTTGCGCGGCCCCCAGCTTCGGAGCGCTGTCCACTTGGTCAGCTCTCCGAGCGTCACGAAGGTGATGCAAAGGGTCTTACCGGCCAGGCGGGCACGGAGACGTTCAGGTAGCCGTCCCGGGAGGATTGCTGACGCGACGTCGGTGTCCAAGACGACAAGGCTCATGCGGCGCCGGCCCGCCGAGAGACGTACAGGTCGGCGAGGAAATCGTCCAGTTCCTCGTCCGACTCGAACAGGTCTGGACGCGCCAGGTCGTCCACGGAGGCGATGGGTCGAATGCCCTGACGGCGGGCCTGCTCCTCGGCCGGCACATGCTCAGCCGTCGGCCACTCGGGCATCTGTTCGGCATTGCTCGAGGTCACGACTCGCCTCCTGCGTATCGGGTCGCCCTCGATTCTTCCACTTCCTGCATCGAGGAGTGGCACCTCGCGGCCGGTGTCGGGGCGGAGTTACGGCCCGCTCAGCGGGGTCGGTACTCGACCTCGGGGCGGCCGGGGGTGCCGTAGCGGGGGGTGCGGGCGGCCCGGTCGACGGTCACCAGATACTCCAGGTAGCGGCGGGCGGTCACCCGGGAGATGCCGGTCAGCGCGCTCACCTCGGTCGCGGACAGCCCGACCGCCGCGCGAGTGCCGTCGGTGAGCGCGGCGCGTACCCGATTGAGGGTCTGCGCGTCGAGCCCCTTGGGCAGGCTGTGCCCGGCGGTGCCGCGCAGGGTGGCGAACATCCGGTCCACCTCGTGCTGGGCGGCGACCTCGCCGTCAGCGAGCGCCTGGGCGCGGTAGTCGGCGTACCGCTCCAGCTTGTCGCGGAACGCGGCGAACGTGAACGGCTTGAGCAGGTAGTGGGTCACCCCGAGGGACACGGCGGTGCGCACCACCGCCAGGTCCCGCGCGGAGGTCACCGCGAGCACGTCGACGCTGCTGCCGGCCGCGCGCAGCGCCCGGCAGACGTCCAGGCCGTGCAGATCGGGCAGCCGAAAATCAAGGAGTACGAGGTCCACGTCGCCGCCGTCGTTGGCGCGCAGGGCCGCCATCGCCGCCCGCGCGGTGTGCGCCACCCCGACCACCACGAAACCGGGAACCCGTTCGGTGTACGCGCTGTGCGCCTCGGCCAGCAGCGGCTCGTCCTCCACAACCAGCACCCGGATGGCGGTCATGACCGCTCGATCCTGCCCGGCAGTCGGACGGTGAACAGGCTCCCGCCGTCGTCCGAGCGACCCACCTCGGCGCCACCGCCGTGCCGACGGACCACCTGCCCGACCAGCGCCAGGCCGAGGCCCCGGCCGGTGCTCTTGGTGGACCAGCCGCGCCGGAACGCGTCGGCGACCCGCTCCGGCGCCAGGCCGGGGCCGCTGTCGGCGACGCGGACCACCAACTCGTCGTCGACCGTGCCGACGAAGACCCGCACCCGGCGCGGCGCCGGTGTGCCGGCCACCGCCTCCAGGGCGTTGTCGACCAGGTTGCCGACCACGGTGAGCAGGTCACCGGTTGGCAGCGGACTGTCGTCGAGGTGGCAGTCCGGCTCGATGACCAGATCCACCCCGCGTTCGCCGGCCTGTGCGGACTTGCCGAGCAGCAGGGCGGCCAACGCCGGCTCGGTCACCGCGCCGACCACCCGGTCGGTCAGCTGCTGGGCGAAGGCCAGGTCCCGGGTGCCGAGACGGACGGCCTCGTCGGCGCGGCCCAGCTCGACCAGGGTCAGCACGGTGTGCAGCCGGTTGGCCGACTCGTGGGTCTGCGCCTGCAACGCCTCGGTCAGCGCCCGCACCGAATCCAGCTCGCTGGCCAGTGTGCGCAGCTCGGTCTGGTCGCGCAGGGTCAGCACGGTGCCGAGCGCCGCGCCCTCGAACCAGGCGGTCCGCTGGTTGGCGACGAGCACCCGGTCACCGGCGAGGATCGGCTCGTCGCGGGCGTCGCGCCCGGAGTCGAGCAGTTCGGCCGCCGCCGGCGGCAGGTCGATCCCGGCCACCGGCTGGTCGATCACCGGAGCGTCCGCGTCGAGCCCCAACAGCCGACGGCCCTCGTCGTTCACGAGCGCCACCCGACGATCGGTGGTCAGCACGACGAGACCCTCGCGCACCGAGTGCAGAACGGCGTCGTAGTACTCGTACATCCGGGTCATCTGCGCCGGCCCCAGACCGTGCGTCTGACGACGGAGCCGGCGGCTGAGCAGCCAGGAGCCCGTCGCGGCGAGCGCCAGAGCCGGCGTGGCCACACCGAACAGCACCGGCAACTGGCCGAGCAGCTTCTTGTCGATCTCGCGGGTGGTGATGCCCACCGAGACCAGGCCGACGAGGCGTCGCTGCTCGTCGTACACCGGAACGACCGCGCGCACCGACTCGCCGAGCGTCCCGACGTTGGTGGTGGTGAACGGGCGGCCCGCCAGGGCGGGCCCGATCTCGCCGACGAACGGCTCGCCGATCCGGTCCCGCGTGGGGTGCGAGAAACGGGTGCGGTCGGGGGCCATCACCACCACGAAGTCGGTGTCCGTGGCCTTCCGGGTCGACTCGGCGTACGGCTGGAGCACGCTGGCCGGGTCGGCGGTCGTGAGGGCCGCCCGGACGTCGGGGGAACCGGCCACGGTCTGCGCCACCGCGAGCACCTCATCCTGCGCGGCCTGACGCGCGTCGCTGCGGGCCAGCCAGACGGCGCCCGCCGCGCCGGCCAGCACGAGCAACGTCACCACCATCGCCTGGAGGGCGAAGAGTTGCCCCGCGATGCTCCACTGGCGTCGGGCCACCTCCACCACCTCCTCTCGCGCCACCATTGGTGCCATCGCGGTGAACAGAATGACCGCAAGGCTGTCAACGGGTGAGACGCGCTTCACATTGTCGACATGGACACCACCACACCCGCCACCACCCCGGCACCGGCGGTCCGCCGGGACCGTACCCGTTACCTGTATCTGGCCGTCATCGTGGCCGTGGTCGCCGGCATCGTGGTCGGCCTGGTCGCCCCCGATTTCGGCAAGGAACTCAAGCCGATCGGCACCGGCTTCGTCAACCTGATCAAGATGATGATCAGCCCGGTCATCTTCTGCACCATCGTGCTCGGCGTCGGCTCCGTCCGGCAGGCCGCGAAGGTCGGCAAGGTCGGCGGCCTGGCCCTCGGCTACTTCCTCACCATGTCGACAGTCGCGCTCGCCATCGGCCTGGTCGTCGGCAACCTCATCCACCCCGGCTCCGGCCTGAACCTCGGCCCGGAACTCGCCGGCTCCGGCAAGGCCGCGGCCGGTGACGAGGCCGCCGGTACAGCGGACTTCCTGCTCGGGATCATCCCGACGACGCTGCTCTCCTCGCTGACCGAGGGCAAGGTACTCCAGACGCTGCTGGTCGCCCTGCTGGTCGGCTTCGCCGTCCAGGCCATGGGCCGGCGGGGGGAGCCGGTGCTCAGCGCCATCACCGTCATCCAGCGGGTCGTCTTCAAGGTCCTCGCCATGATCATGTGGCTGGCGCCGATCGGCGCGTTCGGCGCGATGGCCGCCGTGGTCGGCGCGACCGGCGTGGACGCCCTCAAGAGCCTCGCCCAGATCATGGTGGGCTTCTACGTCACCTGTCTGATCTTCGTGCTGGTCTTCCTGGGCGCGCTGCTGTGGTTCGTGGCCCGGATCTCGATCTTCTCGCTGCTGCGTTACCTGGGCCGGGAGTTCCTGCTGATCCTGTCGACCTCGTCGTCGGAGTCGGCGCTGCCGCGGCTGATCGCCAAGATGGAGCACTTCGGCGTGAGCAAGCCGGTCGTCGGCATCACGGTGCCGACCGGCTACTCGTTCAACCTGGACGGCACGGCGATCTACCTGACCATGGCGTCGCTGTTCATCGCCGACGCGCTGGGCAAGCCGCTGGCCATCGGCGAGCAGATCTCGCTGCTGCTGTTCATGATCATCGCGTCGAAGGGTGCCGCCGGGGTGACCGGCGCCGGGCTGGCCACGCTGGCCGGCGGCCTCCAGTCACACCGGCCGGACCTCGTCGACGGGGTCGGACTGATCGTCGGCATCGATCGGTTCATGTCGGAGGCTCGGGCGCTGACCAACTTCGCCGGCAACGCGGTGGCGACCGTGCTGGTGGGAACGTGGACCGGCGAGTTCGACCGGGAACGGGCGACCGCGGTGCTGAGCGGCAACGACCCGTTCGACGAGGCCACCATGGTCGACGAGCACGACGACGACGACGAGGCGGCGCCCCGCCCCGACGAGAAGGAGACGACGCCGGCCGGAGCGTCGGCCTGAGTCACGGGCGTGAACCAGGGTCGCGGCGGCCAGCGCCGCCGCGACCCCCGCCGCGATCCCTGCCCGCTGGTGATCCCTGCCCGCCGGTGATCCACTCCGTTTCCTGAAAATCGGGGCGTCCGAGCGGCCCGGACCCCGCGTTTTCCTGAAGTCCGAGTCGATCTCCGGGCGCCGGGCGCTGTCAGCGGGAGGTGTCAGCGGCGGCGTGCTCGCCACATCGTGTGCTCCCGGGAGATCGCCGTCTCCGTGTCGTTCACGAACCGCGACAGGTCGGCTTCCGAGCTGATCCGGGTAGCGAGGGAGCCCATGGCGGCAAGCTCCTGACTAGCCAGGGCATAGGCGGTCGCCACCGCGCCGTGTTGCCGCGTCTGCGTCCAGGCCGCGCCGGCCGCGACCGCTGCGGCGGCAACGCCGAGCAGGTCGAGGTTGGTCAGCCCGGCAGCCCGCGACACGGCCAGGGTCACCCCGACGATCTCCAGCACGAGCATGCTGACCGACCAGCGGGTCGCCCGCGCCCGATTCGACAATGACCGTTCGGCGTACCAGGCTCGCTGAGCCTCAAGACGGCCGGTCAGGTACGCGGCGCGGCGCTCCTCGAGGGAGGCGGCGCGTAGTGCGCGCATTCCGTCCGTGATCTGTTGCCCGGCCACCGCGGGGGCCGCCAACCCGGCGGCGGACATGTCCCGGGTCAGGCCCAACAGCCGGTTGGTGAGTTCCTCGACGCTGTCCGAGTCGCTCTGCGATCGCGGAAAAGGGTCCGCCGCGACGGTGAATCGCCAGGTGAGCGACTTGATGGATTCGGAGAGGGCCCTGCCGACGTACCACCGTTCGTTGGGGCGATTGGTGAGGAGGAAGACCTCGACGATCGACGTGGCGGCGAAGGCACCCGCCGCGAGCGCCGGGCCCAGGGCGAAATCGTCGAGCTTCCACGTGGCGACTCCCGCGACCGCGGCCACCAGGAGCAGGGACAGCCGCAGTGCGATCAGGGTCGCGTACACGCGTTGGCCGCGCTGCGACTCGTAGGACACGGCGCGCTGAAACGGGGGAAGATCCTCGGCCTTCAGCATGTCGTTGACCTCTCGACAGAACGTCCGGGGCGTCCGGCGGGGCGAGCAGCGATCCCGGTAAGCAGTCGGTACGCAGCGCTGTAGACAGTAGACACCGCCGTCCACCCGCCACCGCCCGCACCGACTCCCACCCCATCCCCGCCGCCCTCCGCCCGCCCTCGCCCGCCCTCGCCCAGGCCGGTGATCAAGAAGTTCGCGTCAGGACACGCCGCGACGGATGACGGAAAGCTCTTGATCAACCGTGGCGGGGGTGGGCGCGTTGACCGGGGGGTGGGTGGGGGGCTAGGGCGTGGTGGTCTTGTCGCAGGGGACGCCGATGCCGAGGTTGACGCGGTCGTCCTGGCCGTTCGACGTCACGATGAGCGGTACGCAGGCGGCTTGCGCGACCCAGGTGCCGCCGACGAAGGCCATCCACTGGGCCTGCCCACCCTCCGGCGCGCAGGCGCGCACGGTGACGGTCGGCGCGGGCGTGCCGCCCCAGCCGAGTCGGGCCTTGTCCTGCCAGCCCGGTGCCACCCGCAGGTCGACGACTGTGCCGGCGCGGACGACGAGCCCCCACTTGGCGAACAGCCGCGCCGCCGGGTCGGCCTCCCCGGAATCTTCCGCCGACAACACGCGCGCATCGGGCACCGCCACGTCTTTCCCCACCAGCCGGTAGCCCGCTGGCGGTGCCGGCAGCGCGTCGACCGATGCGGTGCAGGGCGGCCCGCCACCGCTCGCGTCCGTCGATGGCGCTGCGCCGTTGGCCGGCGGCGTGGTGTGCTGGCGCGACTCACCCGCCGGTGTGCAGGCGGACAGGACCACCACCAGGCACAGGAAGCCCCGCCAGGCGATCGGCCTGGTCCGGCCGCCCGCCCCGGGCTCCACTCGGCCGCCCGCCACGGGCTCCAACCGGCTGCCCGCCACGGGCTCCAACCGGCTGCCCGCCACGGGCTCCAACCGGCCGCCCGCCCCGGGACCCACAAGGCCCGGGGCACGGGGGGTCGGGGTCGCGCCGGCATGCGCACTCATCGGATATTCATAGCTGGTGGCCGGACCCGGCGCGACCCTTGCCAACGACGCCCGGTTGCGGTTCCGGCGGCGCAACGGCAACACCAACCGGACGTGGTGGGCCAACTGAGCGCTGACGGCGGGCGCTGCGGTGGTTACGGTCGTGGATGCCGAGGTTTCCCGACCGTTCGAGGAGTGATCGCATGCCCCCCTCTCCGTCCCGGCTCTTCGCCGAGATAGCGACGGCCGAACCACCGGCCGAGACCAGAGTGGTCATGCGACGGGCGGTGGTGCTCGGTGGCAGCATGGCCGGGTTGCTGGCCGCCCGGGTGTTGAGCGACCACGCCGAGGAAGTGCTGATCATCGAACGGGACCCGTCCGATGTCGACGCCGGGCCGCGGCCGGGTGTGCCCCAGGGCAGTCAGGTGCACGCGCTGCTGCCCGCCGGTCAGGTCCAGTTGGAGCGCTGGTTTCCCGGCATCGCCGACGAGGCGCTCGCGCTCGGCGCCCCGCCGCCGCCGCGCGACCCGGGCACGGCGAAGGTCTTCGTGAACGGCATGTTGGGTCTGCCGCCCGCGGCGACCGGCACCGGACCGGCGCTGATCACCACCCGTCCGTTCCTGGAGGCGCTGGTCCGCCGGCGCACCCTCGCCGTCGACAACATCCGCATGGTGTACGGCCGGGCGGAGGGCCTGCTCTTCGACGAGCGCCGGGTCACCGGCGCGAGGTACGTGCCCGAGGGTGGCGGCGAGCCCATCGTCGAAGCGGCGGACCTGGTGGTCGACGCGATGGGGCGGTCCAGCCGGTTGAGCGACTGGCTGGCCGAGCACGGGTGGCCGCGCCCGCCGATGCAGCGCATGCCGATCAAACTGAACTACGCCACGGCGCTCTTCAAACGCGACGAGAAGGTCAGCGACGCCTGGGTGGCGGTCTTCCACACCATGGCGGGCAAGGGGCGTACCGCCCGGATCGGTGGGATCAACTCGGTCGAGGGGGACCGGTGGATCATGCTGGTGGCCGGCTACGACGGGGACCGGCCCAGCCGCGACGTCGCCGACTTCACCGCCCGCTGCCGTGAGCACTACCCGCAGATGTTCGGTGACATCGCCGAACACGGGGAGATGCTCGGCGGGGTGGTCACGTACCACCAGGCGGACAGCCGACGCCGCGACTTCCACAAGCTCGACCGCCTGCCGGCCGGGCTGGTCGCCGCCGGCGATGCGGTGGCGTCCTTCAACCCGGTGTACGGCCAGGGCATGACCTCCGCGACGCTGCATGCCTCCTGCCTGTCGAAGTACCTGCGGTCCGGCCCGGAACCGCACGACGAGCCCGCGCGGGCGTACTTCGACCAGGTCCGCGTGGTGGTCGACGCCGCCTGGCAGATCTCCACCACCGCCGACATCGAGCTGCCGCACGTCGACGGGCCGTACCCGCCCGGCTACAGGGTCACCAAGTGGTTCGGGGACCTGCTCTTCCGGGCGTCGCTGACCGACCCGGTGCTCAACGCCCGGCTGGGCCGGGTCACCACCATGCTCGACCACCCGGCCGCCCTGAGCCGCCCCGGCACCCTGTTCCGGGCCCTCCGACTCGGTCTGCTCCGCAGCTCTCGGCGGTGATTCGCCGCCAAACCCGCCGCCCACTGCGGGGCGCGGTGGAGAATGGTGGGCCGGGGAGGGGTGCTGCGACGAACCGGGGGAGCGGTCGTGCTCGGAACCAGCCTCCTTGGCCGGCTTCGCCGCCGTGACCCGAGTGATGCCATCCTGCGACGTGCGGCTCGGCTGACGCTCGTCGCGTCCGTCGTCTTCTACGGCTGCCGGTACGGCGCGGGCAGCTCGACGCTCGCCACCTACGGGTTGTTCGGCACGATCGCCACCGGGTCGTTCGCGCAGCTGCCCGGGCCGGCGCCGCAGCGGGCGCGGATCCTCGTGCTGTCGCTGCCGGCGGTGTGGGCGCTGATCACGGTGGGCTCGCTGTTGGCGTGGAGCACGTGGGCGGCCGCGGGCGGCATGCTGGTCGTCGGGTTCGTGGTGGCGTTCGCCGGGGTCGGCAACCCGCGCCTGGTGGGTTTGGCGAGCGCGTTCCAGCTCTTCTACATCCTGGCGTCGTTCCCGCCGTACCAGCCGGGCACCCTGCCGGAGCGACTCGGTGGGGTGACGTTCGCCGTCGTGCTGCTCGCCGCGGCCGAGGTGTTCCTCTGGCCCGACCCGGTGCCGGTCTCCTACCGGCAGCGCCTCGCCGAGGCGGCGGACGGCGTCGCCGCCTTCCTCGACGCCGCCGCCGACAGGTTGACCGCGCCGCACGCCGCCGCGGGTGGTCGGGACACGTGCCGCGACCGGGCGTACGACGTGGTGGCGGCGATCGAGTTGAACCGCAGCCCTCCGGCGTGGGCGCCCACCGCGGCGGGCGCCCAGGACCGGGCGTTGCGGATCTGCGCTGCCGCGTTACGGGAGGTGCTCGCCGAGGCCGACCGGCTGGCGGCGGACGCCCCGCCGGAGCCGATCCCGGACCTGGCGGCGGCGCGTGCTGGTGCGCTCGTTCGGGGACCCGACCGGCGCCGCCGGGCGGAGCCTGTCGCCGGGTGCCCCGGCGGTGGCCCCCGCCGACGTGGACGTGGCGGTCGGACGAGCCGAGGCGGCGTACCCG
>NZ_JAKKFF010000122.1 GCF_022229015.1 Micromonospora foliorum | reverse complement strand
GGGCGGGCCCTGCCCGGCCCGGACGCCGGGCCCGGCCCCCGGCTCGACGGTGACCACGACTGCGTGTTGGCCACCTCCAGCGTGCCCGGGGTCACCCACTGGTGCTTCCGGGGGCCGGCGGCGCGTTTCGTCTGGGACCTGGCCCGCCGCTCGGACAGCCGGTGGGTGGTTCCGCTGGGCGCCTGCGGGGTGCCCGGCGACCCGCACCACGACGACCAGAGTCCCGCCTGGCTGGCCGGTGAGTTGCTACCGGTCGTGACGGACTGGGACCGCCTCGTCGAGGAACTCCACTGACGGCACCGGCCGCCGCCGGGGTGCGTGAGGCACCCCGGACGGCGGCCGGCCACAGTGGCGTCAGCGCAGGCCGAACGCCCGGGTGATGCTCTGGCTCACGGTGTTGCCGGCGGTGTCCCGCGCCGTGGTGCGCAGGCTCACGAAGCCGGCCTTCGCCGGTGCGGCCAACGAGGTACGCCAGCCGTCGCCGTGCCGGGTCAGACGCTGCTTCTGCCAGGTCGCGCCGTCGTCGTAGGACACCTCGACGGTCACCGCGCCGATCGTGCCCGTGACGTCGGGCAGGTGGGAGGCGACCACGGTCAGCGGTGCCCCCCGCGACGCCCTGCCGGCGGAGTCGATGGCCAGCTGGTAGTCCAGCTGGATCATCGGTAGCACCTCGGCCGACTCCTCCCCGGTGACCGCCGAGTGGAAGCCCCACTCGGTGCGGGTCTGCCGGGAGTACGGGTTGGTCCAGGCGGCCCGGTCGTTCTCCACCACCAGCCGGTACGGCAGTCGCTGCTGCGCCAGCCCGGCTACCTGGAGGTACTCGGCGTTACCCCAGTCCAGCTCCTTGTCACCCTGGTAGAGGGTGGTCCGGTTGACCATGTCGAAGTTGGCGTACGCCTCACCGATGTGGCCGCCGCCGTCGCCCCAGCCGGGCGCCGGCAGGTAGACGGTGTCAAGGTAGCGGACCGGCACGTAGCTGCCGCCCATCCGGGGTCGCTGAATCGGCCCGAACCAGGTGACGGCGCTCGGCTTGCCGGCCGGGTACGTGGTCACCGCCTGCAGGTGCTGACCGGTCTCGCCGGCGATGAACGCGTCGTCGATCCACCGCTGGTCGGCGCTCACCCAGTCGGTTCGCCGGCCCTGCGCCGGGGCCGGTTCCTGGTTGCTCGACGCCCAGCCGCGCCAGACGTCGGTGCGGAACTCCAGCGCCTTGCCCTGCCGGTAGTTGCGGAACTCCACGTCGACCCGGGCCAACTGCCGCTTGGTGGGCCGGTAGGTGGGGTCGGCCGGCACCGTGCCGGCCCAGTGGTGCGCCACGTCGTACAGGTAGGTGGTCTCCGGGTGCGACTCGACGGTGAGCCGCACCGCACCGCGCTCCAGCGCGGCGATGAGCTGCCCACCCTCGTCGGCGCCGAGGGTTGCCACGGTCACCGGGGCCGGGCTCTCCGGGCTCCACGGCGCCTCGTCCCAGGGCTGGAGGCGACCGACGCCGTCGTTGACCACGAGCAGCAGCTTCGCCCCGGCCGCCGCGGCGGCCTGCGCCTGGGTGGCGATGTCCACGCTGTCACTGCGGCGCACCACCACGGCCCGGTCCCGGACCGGCCGCTTGGCCAGCCCCGCCGCCGACGCGTCGGCGACGTAGACCGCGTCCAGCTGGCGACGACCGGCCGGCAGCGCCGGGGTCGCCCGCTTCACCAACAGATCGTCGTACGAGCGTCCGCCTGCCGAGACGGCCAGCGCCGGCTGCTCCAGCCGCCACCGGGCGCCGAACTCGAACTCGCCGTCGGTGACCGGACGGCTCGTCGGCAACGCCCACATGCTGTCGTACGAGTCGTCGGGCAGCACCTGGCTCTCGGTGAGACCGTTCTTCGTGGACCGGTGGATGTCCATCCGCAGCGCGCTGGCGGTGGCCTCCTGCGGCACCCGGGCCTGCACCTGTCGGGCGGCCCGCGCGTCCAGGGTGACGGTGCGGTCGGTGTCCAGGTTCACGTCGGTGAAGCTGAGCATCGCCATGCCCTTGGAGTGCGGCCCGTGCGCGCCGCGCACGTCGGCGGAGATCCAACCGTTCCAGCTCCCCACCGGCAGCCGCAGCGTGGCCGTGCCGCTCTCGGGCAGGTCCACGGCGGTGAACAGGGTGTCGGTGGTGAGGATGACCTTGCCGACGAGCGGCTTGCCGTCCCGGTCCTTGGCGACAAGCGTCAGGTTCTGCCGCTGGCCCTCCTTGCCGGCGCCGATCAGGGTACGGCCGCGCACCACACCGGCGTCGTCGGTGGCGACGACCATGCCGCTGACCTGCTTCTCCACCGGCAGCTTGTCGTAGGCGGCGGTCACCGTCACGGTGGCGGTGCCGCCCGCCGGCACGGTGACCCGGTCGGCGGAGAGCGCGAACAGACCGGCCGGCGCGGTGGCCGCGTCGAGGGCCAGCTTCAGGGCGACCGGCGCGCTGCCGACGTTGGTGTAGGTGACCGTACGGTCGACGGTCATGCCCGGCTGCTGCGGCCACGCCTGGAAGCCGGAGTAGGCGCTCGGGGTGGCGAAGACGGTGGCGTGCGCGGCGGCGACCGCGTCGACCCGGCCGGCACCCGCCTGGTACGGGGTGTACTCGGGGGTGGCCTTGACCGTGCTGACCAGCGCCTCCTTGATCCGCTGACCGGTCCAGTCCGGGTGCGCGGCGGCAACCAGCGCCGCTGTGCCGGCCACGTGCGGGGTGGCCATCGAGGTGCCGCTCATCAGCGTGTAGTCCCCGGAGCCGCCCCGCACGAAGTGCGAGCGGGCCGCCAGGATGTCCACGCCGGGGGCGGTGATCTCGGGCTTGAGCCCGCCGTCGCCGGCGCGTGGCCCCTGGCTGGAGAAGTCGGCGAGGTGGTCGGTGTTGTCGACAGCACCCACGGTGAGCGCGGAGTTGGCGGCGCCCGGGCTGCCGATGGAGGCCGGGCCGCTGTTGCCGGCGGCGATCACGAAGAGGGCGCCGGTCTCGGCGCTGAGTCGATCGACGGCCTGGCTCATCGGATCGCTGCCGTCGGTGGCCTCACCGCCCAGGCTCATGCTGACCACCCGGGCCTTCTGCTCGCGAGCCGCCCACTCCATGCCGGCGATGATCCACGAGTTCTGTCCGCTGCCCTCGCTGTTGAGCACCTTGCCGATGTGCAGGCGGGCGCCGGGGGCGACGCCCCGCTCGGCGCCACCGGACGCGGCGCCGGTGCCGGCGATCGTCGAGGCGACGTGCGTGCCGTGGCCCTTGTAGTCGAGGATGTCGGGCTCTTCGGGCACGAAGCTGCTGGACTCGGCGATCTGGCCGGCGAGGTCGGGGTGTTCGGCGTCCGCCCCGGAGTCGAGCACCGCGACGTCGACACCGGTGGCGGTGTTGCCCTCGGCCCACAGCGTGGGCGCGCCGATCTGCGCGGTGGACTCGGCCAGGTCGGCGTGCACCCGGCCGTCCAACCAGACCTTCGCGATGCCGTTGGCCAGGGTGGGGGCGTCGCCCGTACGCCGGGTGGAACCGGCGGTGAGCGCGGTCCAGAACCGCTCGGCGCTGGCGCGCTGACGGGTCAGCGCCGCGCCCTGCACGCTGTCCAACGGTCGGACCACCTCGGCGCCGTCCACGGCGGGACGGGTGCGGTTGCGGGCCGCTGCGTCGGTCATCGTGACGATCAGCGGAAGCGCGTCGGTGTGCGCGTCGTCGTAGCCGTCGGCGATGAGGTCGGTGACGTTGAACAGTTGCCGGTCCAGCACACCGCTGGTCACATAGGACAGCGCGGCGTCCGGGTAGACGTAGGTGTCGCCGTCGCGCACGGTGCGGTGGAAGCTCGGGGTGCTGCCGTCCGGCCGGCGCACGGTCGACACCGTGCTGCCGTCCGCCCCGGTGGTGACGGTAACCGTGTCACCGGTGATCAGGGTGACGGTGGACGTGCGTCCGGCGGCGGCCGGGGGTTGACCCGCCGGGCGGGCGGGGTTGTTCGGCGGGGCGGCGGCCGCTCCCGAGCCGGGTGGGGTGAACCCGGCCGCCAGGGTGAGGGCGGCGCCGAGGGCGATCAGCCCGGATCGGCGGCGCCGGTGAGACAGAGTCACGATGACCTCTTTGTGTCGAGAAGTGGTACGCACCACAGCATCGGCGTAACACCCACCCGCACCGCGCACCGCACCCCGACGCACTTACGCCATGGCGCAACCCCGCCACCCGCCCCCACCCGGCGGGAGGGGGATGGATCAGGAGGAACGGGTCAGCTTGGCGAGGGCGTCGAGTTGGGTGGGGTCGGAGAGGGCGGAGCCGACGGCCACCACGCGTACGCCTGCGTGCAGGAACGCGCCGGCGTTGCCGGCGTCGAGGCCGCCG
Organism: Micromonospora foliorum; assembly: GCF_022229015.1. Lineage (GTDB taxonomy): Bacteria > Actinomycetota > Actinomycetes > Mycobacteriales > Micromonosporaceae > Micromonospora > Micromonospora foliorum. Next base: position 241 of record NZ_JAKKFF010000122.1, on the reverse strand, counting down.
GTCGCGACGAAACGCAACTGCGGCAGCGGGCCGGCCACGGCCTTGAACCAGGCCGGCCCGAGGGAGATCGCGGGAAACGCCTTGAGCCAGGTGAGGCCGTGCCGCAGTGCCTGCTGAGCCTCGGTGGGGGTGGCCACACCCGGCAGGTGCGGCAGGCCACGCGCGGCGGCGGCGGCGGCGACCGCGAGGTCCAGGCCGGGCGCGACGGTGAACCGGGCGCCCGCGTCGGCCGCCGCCGCGA
>NZ_JAKKFF010000121.1 GCF_022229015.1 Micromonospora foliorum | reverse complement strand
CGCGCCGGCCCGGTGCCGGTACGCCCGCTCCACGGCCTCGGTCACCGCGGGCACCCCGGCCGCCCCGGCCAACGCCCGGTTCAGCCCGTTGATGACGGCGTCGTCCGGCCCGCCCGCCGGCCGGGCCGAGCCGACCAGCTCGTCCAAGCCGGCGACGACCGTGTCGACGTCACCCGCGAGTCGGCGCAACGCGGCCTGCCGCTCGGCGACCGTGCGCTCCAGGGCGTTGCGCAGCCCGACCATCCCGGCCGGATCGATGGCGGTGGTGGCCAGTAGGGGCACACCGGTCAGCCCGTCCGTGTCGAGCAGCCGACGCAGGTCGTCCAGGACCCGGGGCACCTCGGGCGGGGGCAACCGGTCGGCCTGGTTGAGCACGACCAGGGTGACGTCCCGGTGCCGGTGGAACTCGCGCAGGTAACTGTCGTGGATGACCCGGTCGGCGTACTTCTGCGGGTCGACCACCCAGACCACCTGGTCGACCAGGCCGAGGAGCCGGTCCACCTCGAGCCGGTGGGATCGCTGCACCGAGTCGAAGTCGGGCAGGTCGAGCAGGATCAGGCCGTGCAGGGCCGTCTCGTCGTCCGCGTCCAGGGCGCTCTCCCGGACGAAGCGGTGTCGGGGCAGCACGCCGATCCAGTCGAGCAGTCGGTTGGCCCCCTCCAGCGGCCCCCACACGCAGGCGTGGGTGACGCCGGTGGTTGGCCGGCGGACCCCGACCGGCGAGAGTTCCAGCTGGGCCAGCGCGTTGAAGAGGCTGGACTTGCCGCTGCCCGTGGCACCGGCCAGGGCGACCACTGTGTGGTCCCGGGACAGCGCGAGCCGGGTGCCGGCCCGCTCGACCAGGGTGTGCGCGGGCACCAACTCGGCGTCCGGCAGCAGGCCGTCCACGGCGGTCAGGAACCGGCGTACCGCCTCCAGTCGGGCGATCAGCGCGTCGGCGTCCACCCGCTGGTCCCCGCGGAACGCCTCACGTACCCGGCCGGCGATGTTGCTCACCGGAAACCCTCCTCGTCGCCGGCGGACAGCCCGCTGCGATGCCGCGCCAACTCGACCCGGCCGGCGGCCCGGCGCAACCCGTCGCCGGCGTCCGCGGCGGGACGGGCGTCGGCGGTACGGCTCAGGAAGCGGTCGGCCTCCGCGTCGAGCAGCGTCCGTACCCGGTCCAGCAGGTCGGTGCGGGCCTTGGCGGCGAGGGTACGCACCGCCTGGTCGCCGAAGATCGCCTGGAGGACGGCCTGCGCGGCGACCGTGGTGCCGGCTCCGGTGGCCAACTCCAGCCCGGTCGGGATGAACGCGGTGGAGGCGAAGACGGCGATCATCACGGCCAGCCCGGTGGCGTTCACCGCGTACGCGGCGGTGCGGGCCACGAACCGCTTGTCGCCGCCCTCGACCCGGACCAGTTCCAGCACGCCGCGCTGCCAGTCCCGGACCATGCGCTCGGCGCGTTCGGGCAGGTCGTCGCTGGGATGGGCGAGCGCCGGGTCGAGCAGCCCGGCGCCGGCCGGGTGTGCCTTCCACCCGGTGTACGCGGACTCGGCGGCCTCCGAGGCCACCCCGCGCAGCAGCGTCACCAGCTGGGACTCGATGGCGTTGCGTAACTCGACGGAGGGCGCCGGTCGACCGGTGACGGCGGCCACGACCCGGTCCCGTAGGCGGCCGATCCGGGCCTCCAGTGTGCGGAACAGCTCACCGGTGCCGACGAACTCCTGCCAGCGGGCGAGCACCTCGCCTCGGAGCAACCGGCCGTCCTGAAGCCCCTGCTCGACGGTGCGCTCGGCACCCCGGTACGCGGCCCGGACCCGTTCGTCCAGCCCGTCGGCGGCGGCGAGCTGCTCGTCGGCGGCGTCGGCCAGCTCCTCCACGGCGGGGTGGAGCGCGGCCAGCGCCCCGTCGAGGGTCTGGCGGACCACCGCCGCCCGCGCGTCCACGTCGGCGGCCAACCGGGCGAACCAGTCGGCCAGCGGCGCGGTCACCCCCTCGGGCAGCAGCCCCTGACCGTCGACCCAGGTCTCGGGCAACACGAACAGCGGCGCCCGGCCGAGGTCCTGCTCGGCGAGCATCTCGGTCAGGTGCGCGGCGATCTCGTCGGTGGCCTCGGCGGGCACCCGGTCCAGCACCATGGCGATCACCGCGCCGCGCGCCCGGGCACTGCGCAGCAGCTCCCACGGCACCGCGTCGGCGTACCGGGCGGCGGTGGTGACGAAGAGCCACAGGTCGGCGGCGGCCAGCAGTTGGGTGGCGAGCGCCCGGTTGGCGTCGACGACCGAGTCGATGTCGGGCGCGTCGAGGAAGGCCAGCCCGGCGGGCAGGGCCGGGGCGGTGACGAGATGCAGGGCGCGCGGATCGTCGCTCGGCTCGGTGGTGCGGGTCAGCCCGGGCAGGAGGTCACCCTGACGGAACCAGGCCGCGTCGGACGGGTTGCAGACCAGCACCGGGGAACGGGTGGTCGGCCGGAGCACGCCGGCGGCGCTGACCCGGGCCTTGACCAGGCTGTTGACCAGGGTCGACTTGCCCGCGCCGGTGGAGCCGCCGACCACCACGAGCAGTGGGGCGTCCAGCCGGGCGAGCCGGGGCAGCAGATAGTCGTCGAGCTGGTCGGTGAGGGCGGTTGCGGTGTGCCGGGCGGAGCTGGCAGAGGGCAGTGCGAGGGGATACCGGGTCGCGCCGATCGCCTCCCGGAGGCCCGACAGCGCCCCGGGGAGGCCGTCGTCCCCGGTGGTGGCGGGCGGCTCCTCCGCGGCGTCCGACGGGTCGGTGCGGGCTGCGACGGCGGGCGCGCCGGAACGGGTGGCGGGATCGCCGTGCGTCGTCACCGCTAAAGCGTGCCCGACCGATGCAAGGGAAGACAACCGGACGGTAATAACGGGTGGGTTGCGTCGGGTCGACTCAAGTCGACTTGACGATTGGCCAACGCGTGGCACTATTGAGTCAAGTTCACTCAACTTGTGGTGGGGCCCGCTGCGGGCGGTGCTCGCCAGCAGCCCACGGGCGACGCCCGTCACCTGCACAACCTTACGAAGCGAGGAAGCGAAGATGGCACGTGCGGTCGGTATCGACCTCGGCACGACGAACTCCTGCGTCAGCGTTCTCGAGGGCGGTGAGCCCACCGTCATCGCCAACGCTGAGGGGTCGCGGACGACTCCGTCGATCGTCGCGTTCGCCCGCAACGGCGAGGTGCTCGTCGGTGAGGTCGCCAAGCGTCAAGCGGTGACCAACCCGGACCGGACGATCCGGTCGGTCAAGCGCGAGGTCGGCACGAACTGGTCCGTCGACATCGACGGCAAGAAGTACACCCCGCAGGAGATCTCGGCCCGGACGCTGATGAAGCTCAAGCGGGACGCCGAGGCGTACCTGGGCGAGCAGATCACCGACGCGGTGATCACCGTCCCGGCCTACTTCAACGACAGCCAGCGCCAGGCCACCAAGGAGGCCGGTGAGATCGCCGGCTTCAACGTGCTGCGGATCGTCAACGAGCCGACCGCGGCCGCCCTGGCGTACGGGCTGGACAAGGGCTCCAAGGAGCAGACCGTCCTGGTCTTCGACCTCGGCGGCGGCACCTTCGACGTGTCGCTGCTGGAGCTGGCCGAGGGCGTCATCGAGGTCAAGTCGACAAGCGGTGACAACCACCTCGGTGGCGACGACTGGGACCAGCGGATCATCGACCACCTGGTCAAGACGTTCCGCGGTGAGCACGGCATCGACCTCGGTCAGGACAAGATGGCCCTCCAGCGGCTCCGTGAGGCCGCCGAGAAGGCCAAGATCGAGCTGTCCGCCGCCACCACCACCAACATCAACCTGCCGTACATCACCGCCGGCGCGGCCGGCCCGCTGCACCTCGACGTGACGCTCAGCCGCGCCGAGTTCCAGCGGATGACGCAGGACCTGCTGGACCGGTGCAAGGGCCCGTTCGAGCAGGCCGTGAAGGACGCCGGGATCAAGATCTCCGACGTCGAGCACGTCATCCTGGTCGGCGGTTCGACCCGGATGCCCGCCGTGACCGACCTGGTCAAGCAGCTCACCGGTCGCGACCCCAACAAGGGCGTCAACCCGGACGAGGTGGTCGCCGTCGGCGCCGCCCTCCAGGCCGGTGTGCTCAAGGGTGAGGTCAAGGACGTCCTGCTTCTCGACGTGACCCCGCTGAGCCTGGGCATCGAGACCAAGGGCGGCATCTTCACCAAGCTGATCGAGCGCAACACCACCATCCCGACCAAGCGTTCCGAGGTCTTCACCACGGCGGACGACAACCAGCCGTCGGTGCTGATCCAGGTGTTCCAGGGTGAGCGGGAGATCGCGGCCTACAACAAGAAGCTCGGCACCTTCGAGCTGACCGGCCTCCCGCCGGCGCCGCGCGGCGTGCCGCAGATCGAGGTCGCCTTCGACATCGACGCCAACGGCATCGTCAACGTGCACGCCAAGGACCTGGGCACCGGCAAGGAACAGAAGATGACGATCACCGGCGGCTCCTCGCTGCCGAAGGACGACATCGAGCGGATGCGCCGGGACGCCGAGGAGCACGCGGAGGAGGACAAGCGCCGCCGCGACGACGCCGAGACCCGCAACGTGGCCGAGGCGCTCCAGTGGCAGACCGAGAAGTTCCTCGCCGAGAGCGGCGACAAGCTGCCCAGTGAGAACCGCGAGCAGCTCAACGAGGCGCTCGGCGAGCTGCGTGGCGCCCTCGGCGGTCAGGACATCGAGAAGATCAAGTCGGCGCACGAGAAGCTGGCGCAGGTCTCCCAGCAGGCCGGCTCGCTGCTCTACTCGCAGCAGGCCGAGCAGGGTCAGCAGCCGGGTGGCGAGCCCGGCCCGGGTGCCACCGGCGCGACCGGCGCGCAGGCCGGCGGCGCCGACGACGTGGTCGACGCGGAAATCGTGGACGAGGACGGCAAGAAGTGACCGTCGGCCTCCGACACGTTTCCACCGCGAAGGGGATGAGGTAGCCGCATGACGCAGAAGCCACGAGCCGCCGACCCGGGCGACACCGGGTCGACGCCGGGTGGCTCCGCGCCCACGGAGCCGACCACCGGCGACGGGGAGCGGGTCGTCATCCGCAACAACCGCAAGCTCGTCGACACCGCCGAGCCGGAGGGCACCGCCGCTGACGCGGAGACCGGCGTACCGGCCGAGGGCCTGGTCGAGGACGCCGAGGTCGTGGTCGACGAGATCGAGGTCGAGGTCAACTCCACCGACGGGCCGGAGCCGTCCGGTCCGCCGGTGGTGGACGCCCCGGCGCAGCCGGCGGACGGCGGCGGCACGAGCACCTCGCTCAGCGCCGAGCTGGAGGCGCTCCGGGCCGAGCTCGACGAGCGGACCAGGGACCTGCAGCGGGTGTCGGCGGAGTACGCCAACTACCGCAAGCGGGTCGACCGTGACCGCAGCCTCGTGCAGGAGCAGGCGACCGGCTCGGTGCTGGCCGCGCTGCTGCCGATCCTGGACGACCTGGACCGGGCCCGGGAACATGGCGACCTGGTCGGGCCGTTCGGCACGGTGGCGGAACAGCTCACCACCGCGCTGGGCAAGTTCGGCCTGAACGCCTTCGGCGAGCAGGGCGACGCGTTCGACCCGACCCGGCACGAGGCGGTCGCGCACCAGACTTCGGCCGACGTCAGCGAGCCGACCTGCGTACAGGTCATGCGACGCGGCTACCAGCTCGGTGAGCGGCTGCTGCGCCCCGCGCTGGTCGCGGTCGCGGATCCGGAATAGTGCCAGACAGTGACCGGGCCGTCCCGCCCACCGCTCAGCGGTGGGCGGGACGGCCGGGCCACCAGGGTCGGAAGGAGGTGGACCGGTGAGTTCGAAGGACTGGATCGAGAAGGACTTCTACGCCGTGCTCGGCGTGGACAAGGCCGCCTCCGCGGATGACATCAAGAAGGCGTACCGCAAGGTGGCCCGGGAGTCACACCCGGACCACAACCCGGGCGACCCGAAGGCCGAGGAGCGGTTCAAGGCCGCGTCCGAGGCGTACAACGTGCTCTCGGACAGCGGCCGCCGTCGCGAGTACGACGAGATGCGTTCGCTCTTCGGCTCGGGCGCGTTCCGGCGCAACGCCCGAGGTGGGGGGCAGCCGGGCGGCATGCCGTTCGACGTCTCCGACATGTTCGGCGGCGGCGCAGGCGGCGATCGCCGCTTCGGAGGCGCCGGCTTCCAGGACCTGTTCAGCTCGATCTTCAGCGGAGGTCAGGCCGGTGGGCAGGCCGCGCCACGCGGTCCGGCCCGTGGTCGGGACGTGGAGACCGAGGTGGGGCTGGACTTCGGCGACGCGGTGCGCGGAGTGACGCTTCCCCTGACGCTGCGCGCGCCGGGAGTCTGTGACACCTGCCATGGCAACGGGGCCAAGCCCGGCACCCAACCGCGGACCTGCCCGGTCTGTCATGGTGCCGGCGTGACCACCCGCAACCAGGGGTCGTTCAGCTTCTCCGAGCCGTGCCGCAACTGCCAGGGCGTCGGCACCGTGGTCGAGGAGAAGTGCCCGGAGTGCCACGGCAGCGGCGGTGTCACCAAGACCCGCACCATGAACGTGCGCTTCCCGGCCGGTGTGGCCGACGGTCAACGCATCCGGCTGGCCGGGCGCGGCGAGCCGGGCGAGCGCGGTGGCCCGGCCGGTGACCTTTTCGTGCACGTCAAGGTTCGGCCGGACGAGCTGTTTGGGCGTACCGGAGACGACCTGACGCTGACCGTGCCGGTCACCTTCGCGGAGGCCGTGCTCGGCACGGACCTGCGGGTGCCCACGCTCGACGGCGCGGTGACCCTGCGGGTTCCGCCGGGGACGCCGAGCGGGCGGGTGCTGCGGGCCCGGGGCAAGGGTGTGGTCCGTCGCGACGGGCAGGCCGGTGACCTGCTGGTCACGCTGGACGTGGTGGTACCGGCCCGGTTGTCGGACGAGGCGCGCACGGCGCTGGAGTCGTTCGCCGAGCAGACCCCGCCGGCGGCTCGGGAACATCTCGACGCGCGGGTGCGTCGAGTCAGTTAGTCCGGTGGAATGGACGCGGAGGTGAGCGGGATGTCGGGCGAGTTCCTCGGTTCGGGCGACCCTGCCTACGAGGCCAAGGTGCTGATGATCTCGGTGGCGGCGCGGATGGCGGGGATGCACCCACAGACCCTGCGCCAGTACGACCGGCTGGGGCTCGTGCAGCCCGGCCGGGCCGCCGGTGGCGGGCGTCGCTACAGCGTCCGCGACGTCGTGCTGCTGCGCGAGGTGCAGCGGCTCAGCCAGGACGACGGGATCAACCTGGCCGGCGTCAAGCGGATCATCGGGCTGGAGCGGCTGCTGGAGCAGGCGCAGCAGCGGGTGGCCCGACTGGAGGCGGAGCTGGACGCCGCGTACCGCCGGGTGGCCGAACTGGAGTCGCTGGCCCGCTTCCCAGGCCGGGATCTGGTGCCGACCAACCGCACGTCCACCGCCCTGGTGGTGTGGCGTCCCCGCCGCACCGATCGCTGACCTGCCGCTCACCCGGATCTGTCTTCTCGGCCCGGACCACGCTGGATTCCCGGCGCGGTCCGGGCCGCTTCGGTTAACCTGTCGATAAGGGTCCAATCGTCTTAATCCGGACCTACCGGCATGGCGAGGGGGAAGCGATGGCGGAGCCGGCGAAGAAGGTGGCCCAGCAGACCGAGGACCGGTTGGAAGAGCTGGCCGAAACGGTCCGCAAGAAGTTCGACAAGGTGACCGAGGGGACCTACCGGGACCGGATCGTCGCGGGCCGGTTCGCCGAAGACGGCGACCACGCCGGCGAACGGGGCCGAGCCGAGACGGAACGCAAGCAGGACTGACCCGGTGACCGACGTGCGGGCCGGGACCCACGGGGGGTCCCGGCCCGTTCGTCGTAGTCGAGTGCGGGCCGGGACGCTGGGGTGCCCGCGCTGGGGGTCCCGGCCCGTTCGTCGTGGTCGAGTGCGGGCCGGGACGGCTGGGGTGCCCGCGCTGGGGGTCCCGGCCCGTTCGTCGTGGTCGAGTGCGGGCCGGGACGGCTGGGGTGCCCGCGCTGGGGGTCCCGGCCCGTTCGCCATTGTTGAGTGCGGGCTGGGACGGGTGACGCCGCCTTCGACTCCGGATGGGTGTCAGGCCGACGCGCAGGTCCTTTCGAGCTGAATCGTTTGCGACATCACGCCACAAACCCTGCCTCGACCCGCCTCGACCAATCGAGACCAGCCTCGACCAATCGCGACCTGTCTCCATCGACTTCGACCGATCCGAGCGGACCGATTCCAGGCGGGCCGGGGGTGAATCGTTTGCGACATCAGCTCCAAAGGGCCGCTTACAAGCAACACCACCCCGCCGCCGCTGGCGAGAAAGTCGTCTGAGCCGTCTTAGCCGAGGCGGCGGTTTTCGCGGACCAGGCCGCCTTCGCACCAGTCCCGGTAGACGAAGAGATCTGGTCGGGCCAGCAGCACCCGGCCGTTGTGCGCCCAGATCTTCATCAGCTCGTCGCCGTCGCGCTCGGCCTGTTCGACGAGCTTGCGGAAGCGGCGCTTGGGGTGGGCGCGGAAGTTCGTCCGGATGCCGTCGGCCGCGTAGATGTACAGGCAGTGCAGCGCGAAGCGCCGGGCCGGGCAGGACGGGTCCATGGCTAACTCGAAGAGCGTCAGCACCAGTCGGTCGCCGGAGACCAGCAGGTCCCAGTCGGGTGGCATCGAAGCCAACGGCACCGAATCGGGCTTGTACGCCCAAGCTCGCAACTCCGCCGGAGTCGGATCGACGGGGTTGGCGAAGCCGTGGAACGTCGACTCCTGCACGCTCACCGGCCAACCTTCCGCTCTCGCCCGCGTCTGGCAACGCTGCCTGCGGACCCTGGCTGCTGGGGCGAAACGGTAACCCGCCCACGGTTGCTGCGGTAGTCCCCGTGGGGAGCAATTCCGCAACCGTTGGCATGGGTGGGCCCACTGCATCGACATCACGGCCGATGATGCTGCTATGACAATCCATGTTCGACGGTTCCAGCGGGGCGCCGAGGCCCAGTTCGTCATGGGGCTGGAGTGGCTTTTCGCCCCTCCCGGTAGCCGTCCCGTGGATTGGGACGGCGACCGCGCGGTCGAGCGGACCGCGCAATTGCTCGCCCACGAAGACGTCGCACTCTTCGAGGCGCGATCCGATGAAGATCAGTTGGTCGGCGTGGCCAGCGTCTACCTGGACATCCTCTCGGTGCGCTTCGGCCGTCGGGCCTCGATCGAGGATCTCGCGGTGCACCCCGACTGGCGCTCCCGGGGTGTCGGTGCCAAGCTCCTGGCGGCGGCCAGGGCATGGGCGTACGAACAGGGCGCCGACTACGTCTTCCTGGAGTCCGGCCTGGCCCGAACCGAGGCGCACCGCTTCTACCTTCGCGAGGGTGCGACCCACGCCGCCGCGGCGTTCAGGTGGAGCTCAGTGAAGTGAGTCGGCGACCGGAGTCGACTCCCGCCGTTGGGCCGCCGCGCGACTGCGTAGCCACCGCTTGAACCACGGGAAGTCCGGCAGCCGGGCCAGGATCGGCCCGGTCACCACGGTGATCAGGACGTACGTCGCGGCCAGCGCTGCCAACCGCGGCTCGACGCTCCCGGCGGCCACCGCGAGCCCGGCGATGACGATGGAGAACTCACCTCGGGGTACGAGTGCCAGGCCGGCCCGCCATCGACCGGGTTCCGCGATGCCGACCCGGCGGGCGGCGAGGTAACCGGTGAGCGTCTTCGTCGCCATGGTGACCACGGCCAACGCGAGCGCCGGCAGCAGCACCGGCGGGATGTCCCGTGGATCGGTGACCAGGCCGAAGAAGACGAAGAACACCGCCGCGAACAGGTCACGCAGTGGCGAGAGCAACTCGGTCGCGTGGTGCGCCACCGGGCCGGAGAGCGCGATGCCGACCAGGAACGCGCCGACCGCCGCCGACACCTGGAGCTTCGCCGCGAGCCCGGCGATCAGCAGGGTCAGACCGAGCACGCCGAGGAGCAGCGCCTCCGGGTCCTTCGCCGACAGGGCGGAGGAGATGAGGTGGCCGTACCGGATGGCGACCACCAGCACGAGCAGCACCGTGCCCACCGCGACGGCGAGTGCGATGCCGCCACCGAGCAGGCCGGTTCCGGCCAGGACGGCGGTGACCAGCGGCAGGTAGAGCGCCATCGCCAGGTCCTCGATCACGAGGACCGAGAGGATCACCGGGGTTTCCCGGTTACCGAGTCGTCCCAGGTCGGCGAGGACCTTGGCGATCACGCCGGAGGAGGAGACCCAGGTGATGCCGCCGAGGACCAGGGCGGCGACCCAGTCCCAGCCGAGCAGCAGGGCGAAGGCCGCGCCGGGCAGGGCGTTGAACACGCCGTCGATCAGCCCGGCCGGGGCCGCCGACCGGAGGTTACCGACCAGTTCGTTGGCCGAGTACTCCAGGCCGAGCATCACCAGCAGCAGGATGACGCCGATCTCGGCGCCCACCGCGAAGAACTCCTCGCTGGCGGCGAGTGGGAGGAGCCCGCCGTGCCCGAACGCCAGCCCGGCGAGCAGGTAGAGGGGAATGGGCGACAGGCCTACCCGGCGGCTGAGCCGACCGAGGACGCCAAGCAGCAGCAGCAGCGCGCCGACTTCGACGAGCAGAGTGGTGGAATCGTGCATCCGCCTCAGCCGTCCGGGTCACTGTCGGCGAGGATGGCGGACACGCCGTCGAGACCTCTACGGGTCCCGACTACGACCACCACATCGCCGGCCGCGAAGCGGAAGGAGGGGAGTGGCGAAACGATCACTTCGCCTTCGCGCAGCACCGCCACGATGGAGGCGCTGGTGCGGGTACGCGCCTTGGTGTCGCCGAGCTTCCGGTTGACGTACGGGGAGCCGGCCGTGATGGCGATCTGCTCGGTGAGCAGACCGGCGGCCTGCTCACGGAGCCCGGAGAGCTGACCGAGCATCAGCGACGCGCCGAGGATGTCGGCCAGAGCCTCGGCCTCGTCGTCGGTCAGCGGAATGTCCGACTGGCACGCGTCGGGGTCGTCGGGATCGTAGAGGACGAGATCACGGCGGCCGTTGCGGTGGGAAACGACGCCCAGGCGGCGTCCGGACTCCGTCACCAGATCGTGACGTACCCCGATCCCGGGTAAGGCGGTCTGCTCGACACGTACTCGCACCCTGCCAAGGCTACCGCTTGGTGAACAAAGCGCAGATCTTGAAAGGACAGCACCCTCGGGCCTGGGCGTCCGGCCGTGATCGACTCGGTTTGCATAATCTCGCGGTGTCCAGGCGGTCCGGACACCCCGACTTCCTGAAAGCCGAGTGGATCAAGCGGTCGGCGCCCGCCCCGGTCGAGCGGAGCGGGCACCCGGGGGACGCCGGGGTCAGCGGAGGCTGGCGAAGAACTCGCGGATGTCGGCGACCAGCACCTCGGTGGCCTGGTGGGCGGCGTAGTGGCCGCCGACGTCGCCCCGGCCCTCCACGTCGGTCTCGTACGCCGTCCATCGGACGATGTTCGCGTGGTCCCGCTCGGCGAATCGGCGGATCGACTGGAAGTCGCCGGGGAACATGGCCAGCGCGGTCGGAGCGGTGGTCGGCTCGGTCGGCGGTTCGCCGGCGTGCGCGTCCTCCCAGTAGAGCCGGATCGCCGAGGCGGCCGTGCCGGTGAACCAGTAGAGCGCCACGTTGGCCAGGATGAAGTCGGCGTCCAGGCCCTCGTCGAAGAGCTGGGCGTTCCAGGCGAGCAGCCCCACCGGCGAGTCGGCCAGCGCGAACGCCAGGGTCTGCGGCTGCTGACTGTGCACCTGGTTGAAGGAGAACTTGTTCTCGTAGAACCACTGGAGGTGCCCGAGCGCGGCCTGGTCTGCCTCGGAGAGCCCGGCGAACTCGGCCGGGTCGCCGGAGGGGAACGAGAAGAGCTGGGTGACGTGTACGCCGAGCACCCGCTCCGGAGCGATCCGACCCAGCTCCGGCGCGATCATCGAGCCGGCGTCGTTGCCGACCGCGCCGTAGCTGTCGTACCCCAGTCGGTTCAGCAGCTCGGCCCAGGCGCGGGCGATGCGGAACCGGTTCCAGCCGGCGCTGCGGGTCGGGCCGGAGAAGCCGAAGCCGGGCAGCGACGGGATGACCACGTGGAAGGCCGGCGCGTCCGGGTCGGTCGGCTCGGTGAGCGGGGCGATCACGTCGAGGTACTCCAGCACCGAGCCGGGCCAGCCGTGGGTGAGCAGCAGCGCGGTGGCGTCCGGCCGGGACGAGCGGACGTGCAGGAAGTGGACCCGCTCGCCGTCGATCTCGGTGACGAACTGGGGGTGAGCGTTCAGGCGGGCCTCGACGGCACGCCAGTCGAACTCGCCCCGCCACCGGTCGACGAGGGCGCGCACCCGGTCGTTGCTCATCCCGTACGAGTCGCCAGCGCCGGGCAGGTCGGCGGGCCAGTTGGTGCGGCCCAACCGGGCGGCCAGGTCGTCCAGGGCGGTCTGCGGGATCTCGACGCGGAACGGGCGGATCGTGGTGTCGCTCATGCCGGAACTCCTTCGGAACGGAATGTTTTGTTCTGCAATCACCATAGCAGAGCGGAACGGTCCGTTCCACTGTTAGGCTGAGGGCATGTCAACGACTTCCGGCAAGACGCTGGGCGGTCGCCGCGCCCAGGCCGCCCGCAACGACGAGGTCATCCTCGAAGCCGCCCGCGCCGTCTTCCTCGACGACCCGAAGGCCCCGATCGCCGCCGTCGCCGAACGCGCGGGCGTCGGCATCAGCGCGCTCTATCGGCGGTACGCGGGCAAGGAGGACCTGCTGCGTCAGCTCTGCCACGACGGGCTGCGCCGGTACGTGGCGGAGGCCGAGACCGCCCTCGACGAGCCGGACGACTGGGCCGCGTTCACCGGCTTCCTGACCCGGGTGGTCGACGCCGACGTGCACTCGCTCACCGTCCACCTGGCCGGCACCTTCACCCCGACCGAGGAGATGGGTCGGGACGCGATGCGCGCCGGCGAGTTGGCCACCGCCCTGGTCGACCGGGCCCACGCCAGCGGGCGGCTGCGCAGCGACGCGGTCGTACACGATCTGGGTTTGTTGTTGGAGGCGTGCGCCGCGGTCCGCGTACCCGATCCGGAGCGGACCCGCCAACTGCGCCGCCGGCAGCTCGCGGTGCTGCTGGCCGGCCTGTCGTCGGTGCCGGACGCGGACCCGCTGCCCGGCCCGCCCCCGGCGGCCGGCGAGTTCGACTGGCGGTGGCGGCGCCGGGAGTGATGGGCGTCACGCGCTAAGGTTGAGCGGAATACGCTCAACTCTGGTTGTGTCCAACCCAATGGACAACGCCGATCCGGGGGAGCCCATGAACACCGAAAGACTCACCACCAAGAGCCGCGAAACCATCACGGGCGCTGTCGCGCTGGCCAACCAGCGTGGTCACGCCACCGTGGAGCCCTGGCACCTGCTGCTGTCACTCCTGGACACCGACGGCTCGACCGCCACCGGCCTGCTGCGCGCCGTCGGGGCCGACCCGACCGAGCTGCGCCAGGCCGCCCAGCGTGCGGTCGACAACCTGCCGGCCGCCCGCGGCTCCAGCATCGCCGAGCCGACGTTGGCTCGGGAGTTCGTCAACGCCATCGGCGCCGCCGAGCAGATCGCCCGGCCGTTGGGCGACGAGTACACCTCCACCGAGCACCTGCTCGCCGGCCTGGCCCGGGTGGGCGGGGCGGTGTCCGGCGCGCTGAAGACCGCCGGTGCCACCGAGGAGGCCCTGGTCGCCGCCTTCCCGACCGTTCGCGGTGGGGACCGTCGGGTCACCACCGCCGACCCGGAGCAGACCTACCAGGCCCTCACCAAGTACGGCGTCGACCTCACCGCCAGCGCCCGGGACGGCAAGATCGACCCGGTCATCGGCCGGGACTCCGAGATCCGTCGGGTCATCCAGGTGCTCTCCCGGCGTACCAAGAACAACCCGGTGCTGATCGGCGAGCCCGGCGTCGGCAAGACCGCGATCGTCGAGGGCCTGGCCCAGCGGATCGTCACCGGCGACGTGCCCGAGTCGCTGCGCGACAAGAAGCTGATCTCGCTGGATCTCGGCGCGATGGTCGCCGGAGCGCAGTACCGCGGGCAGTTCGAGGAGCGGCTGAAGTCCGTCCTGGAGGAGATCAAGAACTCCAACGGGCAGGTCATCACGTTCCTCGACGAGCTGCACACCGTCGTCGGTGCCGGCAAGGGCGAGGGCTCGATGGACGCCGGCAACATGCTCAAGCCGATGCTCGCTCGTGGTGAGCTGCGGATGGTGGGCGCCACCACGCTTGACGAGTACCGCGAGCACATCGAGAAGGACCCGGCGCTGGAGCGTCGTTTCCAGCCGGTGCTGGTCGGTGAGCCGACCATCGAGGACACCATCGGCATCCTGCGTGGGCTCAAGGAGCGCTACGAGGTGCACCACGGCGTACGGATCACCGACGCCGCGCTGGTCGCCGCCGCGACCCTGTCCGACCGTTACATCACCGACCGGTTCCTGCCGGACAAGGCGATCGACCTGGTCGACGAGTCCGCGTCCCGGCTCCGGATGGAGATCGACTCCCGTCCGGTCGAGGTGGACGAGATCGAGCGTGCGGTTCGCCGGTTGGAGATCGAGGAGATGGCGCTGGCCAAGGAGCCGGACGCCGCCTCGGCCGAGCGGTTGGAGCGGCTCCGCAAGGAGTTGGCCGACAAGCGCGAGCAGCTCACCGTGCTCTCCGAGCGCTGGCAGACCGAGAAGAGCCACATCACCAAGCTCTCCACCGCCAAGGAGGAGCTGGAGCGCCTCGGCGGCGAGGCCGAGCGGGCCGAGCGGGACGGCGAGTTGGAACGCGCCGCCGAGCTGCGCTACGGCCGGATCCCCGCCCTGAAGGTCGAGCTGAAGCAGGCCGAGGAGGAGCTGGCCCAGCTCCAGGCCGACGGCGCGATGCTCAAGGAGGAGGTCGGCTCCGACGACATCGCCGCGGTGGTCGCCTCCTGGACCGGCATCCCCGCCGGCCGTCTGCTGGAGGGTGAGACGGCCAAGCTCCTGCGGATGGAGGAGTCGCTGGGTGGCCGGGTGGTCGGCCAGGCCGAAGCGGTCGGCGCGGTCTCCGACGCGGTACGCCGTGCCCGGGCCGGTATCGCCGACCCGGATCGCCCGACCGGCAGCTTCCTCTTCCTCGGCCCCACCGGCGTCGGCAAGACGGAGCTGGCCAAGGCCCTCGCCGAGTTCCTCTTCGACGACGAGCGGGCCATGGTCCGCATCGACATGAGCGAGTACGGCGAGAAGCACTCGGTCGCCCGCCTGGTGGGTGCACCGCCCGGCTACGTCGGCTACAACGAGGGTGGTCAGCTCACCGAGGCGGTGCGCCGACGGCCGTACTCGGTGGTGCTGCTGGACGAGGTGGAGAAGGCCCACCCGGACGTCTTCGACGTGCTGCTCCAGGTGCTCGACGACGGTCGGCTCACCGACGGTCAGGGCCGCACGGTGGACTTCCGCAACGCGATCCTGATCCTCACGTCCAACCTCGGGTCGTCGGTGATCAGCGACCTGACGCTCGCCGACGAGCAACGCCGGGAGGGTGTGCTGGCCGTGGTCCGGTCGCACTTCAAGCCGGAGTTCCTCAACCGGCTGGACGACATAGTGGTCTTCGCCTCGCTGCGCGGGGACGACCTACGGTCCATCGTCGACATCCAGTTGGACCGGATGCGAAACCGTCTTGCGGGCCGCCGATTGGCACTGGACATCACCGAGTCCGCCCGGGAGTGGCTCGCCGAGCACGGCTACGACCCGATCTACGGCGCCCGCCCGCTCCGCCGCCTGGTCCAGACCGCGATCGGAGACCAGTTGGCGAAAGCCCTCCTGTCCGGCCAGATCCGCGACGGCGAAACGGTGAAGGTAGACCGCTCCACCGAAACCAACACCCTCTCGGTAACCGCCGCCTAACCCGGCCTGAACACGTTGATCAAGAGGTTTGCGTCAGCCCGGAGTCTTTTCATGACGCAAACCTCTTGATCAACAGGGTGGAGCAGGGGTGGACGGGGAAAGAGGTGGGGCATGTTTGGGATTGGGAAGAAGAAATGGGAGCGGGAACTTGGTGCGGCCGTCGACACGTTGGTGACGGCTGACACGCTCGCCTTCGGGGGAGTTGGCATCGCCGGGAACCTGTTGCCGGTGACGGAGGCGTACGAGCGGGTCTCGGCCGCTCTCGACGACCACCCCGAGGAGGTCCGTCGCCAGCTCGACCGGGTGCTGACCGACGGCACACCCGCCGGCCGGGCGTACGCGGCCACGCTGCTGGAACGCCTCGACCCGGCGGCGGCCCGCGCGGCCTGGACGTCGCTGCGGGACGACCCGAGCGAGTTCACCACCTTCGTCGGCTGCGTGATGGACCGCGAAACCCTTGGCACGTACGCCAGCCGGCGGCTCGCCACAGCATGATCCATTCGCCGGTCGGTGCTGCCCGATTGGTCCTGCCGGTCGCCGACGCCGCGCCGTACGTTGCGAGCCATGAGCCCGCCCGTCACCGCACCGCGTCCGCTCCGGCCGACCACCGTGACCATCGCCTTCTGGCTGCAACTGGCCGTGGTGCTGGTGCTGCTCGGCCTGGCCGCGCTGACGGTGGCCGAGGCGGTGCACTTCGACGGCCAGATCGACCGCGCGGTACGACTGGTGCCGGACGCCGACCCGGACGAGGTGGCTGGCGAGCGGCAGGGCAACGTCGTGATGACGCTGATCCTCGGCGTACCGGCGGTGCTGCTCGCGGTCTGGCTGGCGGCCACCGCCGTCCCGGTCCGGCGCGGCGCCAACGTCGCGCGGATCCTGGTCTTCGTCGCCAGTGGCACGCAGCTGCTGGTCTGCTTCGCGCAGTGCTGCTCCGGAGGGTTTCTCGTACCCCTGCTGGTCGCCCCGGAGATCGCGTCGGAGCCGCCACCGGAGTGGGACGACGAGTGGGAGACCTCGACGTTCTCCGACACGCTCTACGCCGGCACCGACCCCTGGGACGACGTGTTCTTCCCCGCGGCGGGGCTGGGCGTGCTCACCGTCCTGGCAGTCTCCGCGGCCGTGGTCCTGCTGCTGGCGCTACCGCCGGCGAACCGCTGGTTCGTGCCGCGTACCGCGAGCGCGGCGCTTCCCGACCCGGCCTGGGCGATGCCCGTTCCCTACTACGCCCCGGCCGGCTACGGATATCCGACCGTTCCGCTCGTGCCGGGCTTCCTGCCGCCGACCCAGCCGCTCCCACCCGGCTACCTTATCTGCCCCGACCCGGCCGCGCACCTGACGCCGGGCGCGCCGAGCAGCTCACCAGGGCCGACCGGACCATCGGTGGCGCCACCGGACGACGCCCCCGACGGCCTCCGCTAGCTGAGCTGTCGGCCACAGCGCGGGCCTTCCTGGTGCCGAAGGTTGTTACCGTCTGCGCCGACGTACCTGGGGAGGTGGTCGGGTGGACGCGGTGGTGACGTGCCTGGTGGCGGCAGTTGCCGTACTCGCGGTGGTCGTGGTCGTCGTGCGGGTCCGCCGGCGGGCGACGAGCCGACCCGACGGCCAGCCGGCGGGTCCGCCGCGCGGCCCGCTGCGCCTGGCCCCGGGCGACCGCGTGCGGATCCGCGAGCAGGAGTACGCGGTGAGCGCCACGATCCGCCTGGTCGAGGGCGACTGGAGCTGGGTGCAGCACCTCCTCGACGACGACTCCGGCACCCGCCACCGGCTCTCCGTGGAGGACGGCCCCGAACTCGAGCTGGTGCTCTGGACCGCCGAACCGGGCGCCACCGTCACCCCCGGCGCCCCGACCATCGAACTCGGCGGCCGGCGCTACACCTGGGCCGAGACCGGGCAGGCGCGGTACACCGCCACCGGAGCGACCGACCTGCCGTCGACCGGGACCATGCGCTACCACGACTACCAGTCCGGTGGCGCCGCGCGGCTCTCCTTCGAGGCGTACGGCGAGGAGGGCTGGAGAGTGGCCCGCGGCGACCTGCTCGACCCGGCCGACCTGACGATCCGCCCCACGCCCGAGGCCCGCTGAGCCGGACCGGGCGGACGCGCCGGGCTCGTCGCGGCATGCCGAACTGGCCGGTTGTCGATACGGTGTGGGCGCGATCTTAGGGAAGGAGAATCGTGGTCGATTCCCAGAGCACGCCGGCCCGCCAGCGGCCATCCATTGTGTCGATTTCCAGCTACCTGCTCTTCCTGTTCCTGGCGCTCCAGGTGATCAGTCTGATCATCACGCTCAGCACCTTCGGCAAGACGCGGGACGCGCTCCGTGAGGCGTACGCGGGCAGCACCACCGACGGCGACCAGGTGGCCGACGTCTTCGTCGTCATCGGCATCGGCAGCAGCATTCTTCTGCTGCTGCTCGCGGTCGTGCTGGGCGTGCTGGCCCTCTTCAACAACCAGGGCCGCAACGGTGCCCGGATCACCACCTGGATCGTCGGCGGCATCATGGTCTGCTGCGTCGGCGGTGGCCTGCTCAGCAACGCGGCCGGCGGTTTCAACACCGGTGGCGGGACTGGCGGCGACGGGCCGAGCCCCGAGGAGATCCAGCGCCGCCTGGAGGAGGCTCTGCCCTCCTGGGTCACCCCGGTCAGCCTCCTGCTCGGTGTGCTCAGCCTGATCGCGCTGATCACGGCGCTGGTCCTGCTGGCGCTGCCGAAGGCGAACCCGTTCTTCCGCAAGCCCGCCGCGGGCTGGGAGCCGCCCACCCCGGGCGCCAGCTACCCGGGCCACCCGCAGGCGCCGGGTCAGCCCGGCTACCCGCAGGCATCCGGTGAGCCGGGCTATCCGTCGACTGGGGAGCCGAGCTACCCGCCGCCTCCGGCCGCGAACCGGCCCGACGACACGCCGCCCACGGACCGCCCGGGGTCAACCCCGCCGTCGACGAGCTGACGGCTCGATAAGCACGACGCCGACGATCCCTCCGAGTAGGTTGCAACCCGACGCCTACCGGAGGGATTCGTCGTGTCGTACCCGGAATCGGCACCGGCCCGCCGGCCCGCCGCCGTCCTGTCGGCCGCGACCGTGCTGTTGGTGATGGCGGTCGCCGCGCTCGCGTACGCCGTGGTCGACCTGGTGGTGCTGGGCGGGACGGTCGACGCGTTCCGCTCCGCCGCCCGCGACACCTCGGCGAGCTCGGAGCAGATCAACGACGTGGTGACTCTGCTCCGCGCGTCCGCGGTGCTGTCCGCGGTGGTGGCGGCGCTCTCCGCGCCACTGCTCGCCGGCCTGGCCCTCGGGCTGCTTGCCGGTCGCAACGGCGTCCGGGTGGCGACGTGGGTGGTCAGCGGGCTCGGCCTCCTCGCCGGCTGTTGCAGCGTGGCGGTTGTCGTCGGCGAACGGGCCGCGCCACTGCAACTGGGCTCCGGCGAGCAGGCTCTCGCCGAGTTGCTGGGCCTGATCGGCGGCGCGTACCCGTCCTGGTGGATCCCGCTCAACGCCGGGCTTTCCGTCGCCCAAGGGCTCGGTTACCTTGTAGTAGCTACGCTGCTGGCGCTGCCGGCGGCTAACAGCTGGTTCGGCCGCCACCGCCCGACGACGCCGACCGCGCCGCCCATGTTCACGCCCGCCCCGCACCATCCCCCGTCGGCGCCGCCCGCGCCCCCGTTCCCGCCCAGGTGAGGACCGCCCCGTGACGCTCGACCCCACCACTGCCGAGCGCCGAGCCCTGGTCACCGGGGCCACCGCCGGCATCGGCGCGGCGTTCACCCGACGGCTGGCCGCCGACGGTTGGCACCTGGTGCTCGTTGCCCGCGACGCGGCGCGGTTGACCGAGCTCGCCACCGAGCTGCGTTCCACGTACGGGCGCGAGGTGGAGACGATCCCGGCGGATCTGTCCACCGACGACGGCTGCGCCACCGTGGAGCAGCGGATCGCCGACGGCAGCCCGGTGCACCTGCTGGTCAACAATGCGGGGATCAGCCTGAACAAACCGTTCCTGCGCTCCACGGCGGAGGACGAGGCACGACTGTTGCGACTCAACGTGCACGCGGTCATGCGGTTGACCCTGGCGGCGCTACGACCGATGACTGAACGGCGAAATGGGGCAGTGATAAATGTCTCTTCGGTCGCCGGTTTCGGTACGGCGATGCCCGGATCGACGTACT
Organism: Micromonospora foliorum; assembly: GCF_022229015.1. Taxonomy (GTDB): domain Bacteria; phylum Actinomycetota; class Actinomycetes; order Mycobacteriales; family Micromonosporaceae; genus Micromonospora; species Micromonospora foliorum. The sequence continues at coordinate 12,998 of NZ_JAKKFF010000121.1, read as the reverse complement.
CCGCCAGCAAGGCGTGGGTCACCAACTTCAGCGAGTCCGTCGGGCAGTCGGCGCGGCCGTTCGGCGTTCAGGTGATGGCCCTCTGCCCCGGCTACACCCGCACCGAATTCCACCAGCGGGCCGGCATCAACATGTCCAAGACGCCGGAGTGGCTGTGGTTGCGGGCCGAGGATGTGGTGGACGAAGCCCTGCGTGACCTGCGCAAAGGCAAGATGGTCAGCATCCCCGCGTGGAAGTACAAGGTGGTCGTCGCCGGCATGCGACACGCGCCGCGACGGCTGCTCCAGGCGGTCGCGCGGGACACCCGCGGCCGGATCGGTCGCGACGAGCACTGACCTTCGACCGGCCCGCCGACCCCGAGCGACCAGCCGGACGACGTTGGCGCGCCGCTGTCGGGCCAGTCGCTGAGCGTAGTCGAACATCGCCAGTCATCGGTTCCCCCCGGGGCTGGTCAGGGTGGACCCCGCACACGGCGTTCAGAGTTGCGCAGTAACCTCTATCGCCATGGGGGACCACGACGACCTGCGTAAATTCATTACCGACCTGGCTGTGGTCCACGGACGGGTCGTGCTCTCGTCGGGGCGCGAGGCAGACTGGTACGTGGATCTGCGGCGCGTCACGCTCCATCACCGGGCCGCTCCTCTGGTCGGCCGGGTGTTGCTCGACCTCACCGCCGACTGGGAGTTCGACGCGGTCGGGGGCCTCACCCTGGGTGCGGACCCTGTCGCGCTCTCGATGCTGCACGCCGCCGCTCCGACCGGCCGGGCCCTGGACGCCTTTGTGGTGCGCAAGGCGGGCAAGGCCCACGGTCTTCAGCGGCGGATCGAGGGACCGGAGGTGGCCGGCCGCAGGGTGTTGGCGGTGGAGGACACATCCACGACGGGCGGAAGTGTTTTGACCGCTGTCGAGGCGCTTCGCGAGGCCGGGGCGGAAGTCGTGGGCGTGGTGGTTATTGTTGATCGAGGAGCCGGCGACGCGGTGCGAGCCGCCGGATTGCCGTACCGGGCGGCCTATACGTTGGCTGACCTCGGCCTTGTGGCGTAAAAGTCTGCCGATTCGGATCTGCTGATATGCAGGCGGATCGATGCTGCTGGTGGAAGGATGGAATACGTGGGAACTGCGTTGGCCGAAATGACTATGCCTCAGATCTCGCCGCTAAACGGCGAGCCGATCGAACGTGCCGATGCCGAGCGTCTCGCCGGGGTCCTCAAGGCCCTTGCTGATCCTGCTCGGTTGCGGCTGCTCAGCCTGATCCAGTCGGCCCCCGAGGGCGAGGCGTGCGTCTGTGACCTGACGGCGCCGCTCGGCCTCTCTCAGCCGACGGTCAGTCATCACCTGCGTATCCTCACCGAGGCCGGCTTGTTGCAGCGGGAGAAGCGCGGTGTCTGGGCGTACTACAGCCTGGTCCCGAGTGCGATCGCGACGATCGCCGACCTGCTGACCCCGCCGCGTAAGCGAGCCACCAAGAAGGCCCGCTGACGTAGGCACTACCACGTCGTCCCGAGCTGGGACGGCGTCCGGTGGCGAGCCAGGGGTGGCGCCACCGGTGGTTGACACCTGCTCGTCCCCGGTCGCACCACCGGAGGCCGGGTTCGACATGCCGACGGCCGACCCCCTCACCAGGGGGCCGGCCGTCGTCGTACCTCAACGGTCCTGACCGTGCTCCGGGCGCTGATGGCCGTGCTGGTGCCGGTCGTGGTCGAACGCCTCACGGGCCGCCTCCACCGCGCCGGCGGCACTGGCCGCCGCGACCACCGCGACCGCCTCGCCGCGCTTACGAGCCCGCCGGTCGCGGAGGAACTCGAAGAAGATCGGCAGCACCGAGATCAGAATGATCAGGGCCACCACCGGCAGGATGTAGTGGTCGATCTTGTCGCCGATGGCCTGGTAGATCTGCTCGGCCAGCAGATAGCCGATCAGCAGGATGCCGTCCACCCAGAGCACCGCGCCGACGATGTTCCAGAGCAGGAACTGCTTGGCCGGCATGCCCAGCGCACCCGCGACCGGGTTGAGGAACGTCCGGACGATCGGAATGAAGCGCGCCAGCACGACGGCCTTCGCCGGGCCGAACTTCTGGAAGTAGTACTCGGCCTTCTCCACGTACTCCTTCTTGAAGAGCCGGGAGTTCGGCCGCTCGAACATCGGCCGGCCGTACCGCTTGCCGAGCCAGTGCCCCAGCTGGGCGCCGACGATCGCGCAGATCGGCCCACCGATCAGCAGGCCAGCCAGGGAGAGGCGGGTGCCGTCGCCGAAGATCGCGTCCGCCACCGGTGACGAGGCGACCCCGGCGAGGAACAGCAGCGAGTCACCGGGGAAGAAGAAGCCCACCAGCAGGCCGGTCTCGGCGAAGAGGATCACCCACACGCCGATCAGCCCGAAGGTCTGCAACAGATCCTTGGGATCGAGCGGGTTCAGGGCGACGCTCTCCACGAGAGCGCGGGTCTTCTCAGCTGTGTCCACGGCCACAAAGGGTACCGAAGCCCAGGGTTCCGGCCGCGCCGGACCGGCCCGTCACCACCCGCCCGAGCCGTGGGGCTCGACGCCAGCGTCCCGTCGTCGTGGGGTCCGACGACGGTGCCCCGCCGACCGTGGTGGTCGACGGGGCACCGGTGGTGCGGGGTGGATCAGGCGACGAAGCGGGTCCGGCGGCGCTTGGCCACCAGGTAGCCGCCGACGCCCGCGGCGAGCAGCAGCGCGCCGAGGCCGGCGATCAGGCCGGTGGACTGACCGGTGATCGGCAGCGAGCCGCCGTCACCGTCGCCACCGCCGCTGCCGCCGGTCGCGTTCACCAGGATCTTGGCAACGTCGTTGGCCGGGTTCAGGTCGTCGGTGAAGCCCTCGCACTCGCACTTGGCGTTGATGGTGACGGTGCCCGTCGCGTTCGCGATCACCTTGTCGATCCGGAGGCCGACGTCGACCGTCTGCTCCTCACCGACGCCGATGAAGATGTCCGGGTAGCAGCGGTAGAGCGGTGCGCCCGGCTTGCCGGCGTTCTCCCAGTCCTGCTGGTCGCCCTTGAGCGGCGCGCAGACCTCGGGGACCTTGACCGCGGTGGTGCCCGCCGGAACGGCGATATCGATCTTCGTGACCGGCGAGCCGCCCCGACCGAAGTCCAGCGCGGCCGGGCCGTCGTTGCGGACTCCGAGGGTGGCGGTGACCACGTCGCCCGCCTTGCCGGTCACCTGGTCACCGACCGCCACCAGGTCCGCGCCGTTCTTGCCGGTGACCTTGACGGTCATGCCGGACCAGTTGTTCATGGGGTCGGTGTCAGCCTGGAAACCGCGGGCCGCCACCTTGGACGGGACCTCTGGAAGGCTCAGGACCGGACCCTTGCCGGGCTGCCCCACCGAATAGCCCCCGGCCTGGAGGTACGCGTTGAAGTCCTCGAACTCGGCGATGGTCATCCAGTTGTAGTTGCCGTACTCGCTGCCCGGCGCGTAGGTGTCCTTGCCGAGGGTGTAGGACAGCGATGCCGACCGGGCCTCTCCGGCGGCGGTCACCTCGGAGAAGGAGCAGGTCCGCAGCCAACCCTCCTCGTAGGTGCAGTTGCTGTACTGCTTATCGGGGCGGATCGCGTAGTTCAGGTCGAAGATCGCGACCGCTCCCTTGGCGTCGGTCTTGCCAGCGTTGCTGAGCGTCAGCGGTGCGCTGAACGTGCCGCCGGGAGCGGCCGACACCTTGTGCTCCTCGCCCGGGGCTGCCAGGTCGACGCCCTCGCCGATCCGCAGCTTGGCGGTGTGGCTGGCCGGAGCGAGACCCTCGGCGCTGACCGTGACCTTGAGGTTGCCGGTGTCGCCGTCGGTCGCCTTCGCGGTCGGCGTCATCACCACGTTGAAGAGGCCGCCGTAGGCCCACTCGTAGAGGTCGATCTCGAACGGGTCGGTGCAGACCAGAACGCCGGCCTCCGGCGACTCGCACCCCCAGGTCGACGTGTCGGGCTTGATGTCGACGACCCCGTCGAGGTTCCGGTAGTCGTACGTGACGGTGAGGCCTTCGACGATCACCGGCTCCGAGGCGAACAGGAGTGGTGAGTCGATCTTGCCTTCGGATCCTGCGGCGAGAGTGGTGTCGTTGAAGTAGGCGCCCAGTTCGATGGGCGCTTCCTCGACGGCGACGGCCGGGCTGGCGGAGGCGGCGACGAGCGCGCCTGCTACGCCCAGACCGGCAAGCCAGCGCCGGGTGGAGTGCTTGAGCATGGGGTTCCCTCATGTCGGGGGACGAAAGGTGGAGCCTGCGGATCTTAAGGAATCTCTAAGGTTGGCCGCCGCCCCCGATGCCGCTCCTCGATCAAGACCAGCCGAAAGGTTGATCAGGCTCGCCGCAACGTTCCGTCCGTCCACTCCCGTCATCTGAGGCAGGAGCCCCCGGGAGGTGCAGTGACGTACGAGGAGTTCGCGGACACGCGGCTGGCCCCGCTACTGCGGTACGCGGTGATGCTGACCGGTGATCCGCACCAGGCCCAGGATCTGGTCCAGGAGACCATGGTCCGGGTCCAGCTCAACTGGCGTCGGGTCGCCCGCGCGGACTCGCCCGAGCGTTACGTACGCCGGATGCTCACCAACCAGTACGTCGACTGGCGGCGCGGTTCGTGGGTCCGTCGGGTGCTGTTGCGCGGGGAGCCCGACGCGTCGGTGCCGGTGCCCACCGACCATGCCCAGTCCGCCGTGGACCGGGATCAGATCTGGTCCTGGCTGTCCCGGCTGCCGCGTCGGCAGCGGGCCGCTCTGGTGCTGCGCTACTACGAGGATCTGCCCGACGTCGAGATCGCCGACATCCTCGGCTGCGCCGTCGGGACCGTCCGTTCGTCCATCTCCCGGGCCCTGGCCACGCTCCGGGCCGAGTACGTGGAGGCGTGAACATGATCGAGGATGACCTGCGTGCCGCCTTCGTCCGGCACGAGCCGTTGACCCCGTCGACCGGCCCGCTACGGGCCGCGATTGACCGGCTCGCCGCGGTCCGCCGTCGCCGCCGGCAGCGGTTCCAGGCCGCCGGCGTCACGCTCGCCCTGCTCGGCGCGCTCGGAGTCGGGGTGCCGCAACTGCGCCCCGATCGGCCGGCGGAGGGCCCGTCGTTGTCCGGTCGACCGGCTGGCGCGCAGTCCGGGGCGCTGAACGTCCTGCTGCTCGGGGTGGACGGCTTCGGCGAGGAACCGTCGTACCGGTTGGCCGACTCCGTCCTGCTGGTGCACATCCCGGCCGACCGGAGCCGGCCGTACCTCATCTCGCTGCCGCGCGACCTGGAGGTGTCGATCCCCGGCCGGGGGACCGGGAAGCTCAACAGCGCGTTCTACAGCGGCGAGCCCCGGCCCGACCTGGACGCCGGCTACGACCTGACCCGCCGGGTGGTCGCCGACCTGACCGGGGTACGCGTCGACGCCGGCGCGGTGCTGACCTTTGCGGGGCTGCGCCGGATCACCGACGCCGTCGACGGGGTGGAGGTGTGCCTACCGACGGAGGTGCGGTCCTGGCACACCCGCCGGACCTTCCCGGCCGGCTGTCAGCGGCTCGACGGAGCTGCCTCCGTCGACCTGCTGCGGCAACGGCGGTACCTGCCCGACGGCGCGTTCGACCGGGACCGTAACGCCCAGCGCTACGTCGCCGCGCTGATCCGGCGGGCGGTCGCGCAGGACGTGCTGACCAATCCGGTCCGGCTCACCGCGCTGCTGTCGGCAGGCGGTAAGGGGTTGGCGGTCGACGACGACGGCCTGCCGCTGACCAGGCTGGTGGCGGTGCTGCCCGAGCTGAAGAGCGTCGACCCGGTGGGGCTCAGCCTCCCGGTCGGCCCGCCGGTGGACAACGCTTCGCGGCTGCCGCTGGATCCGAAGCTGGGCCCGGCGTTCCTCGCCGCGTTGAGTGAGGATCGGTTGGCGCAGTGGGTGGCGCAGCACCCGGAGCAGGTCAATCCCACCCGGTGATGGGTGGGGAGATCACGACGACGCCCCGCCAGCCCGGTACGGGTCGGCGGGGCGTCGGTCGGGTCGGGATGGGTCAGGCGAAGAAGCGGCTGCTTCTGCGTCGGGCGAGCAGGTAGCAGCCCGCACCGGTGACGAGCAGCAGGGCGCCGATGCCGGCGATCAGGGTGGTGGGAGCGCCGGTGATCGGCAGCGAACCCCCACCACCGCCACCGTCGCCATCACCGTCGCCTTGGCCACCGCCGCTCTGGGCCGCGTTGACCACGATGGTGGCCCTGTCGTTGGCCGGTTTGATGTCGTCCTGAAAGCTGCCGCCGCCGGGGCACTCGCACGGCGCGTTGACCCGCACCGCGCCCCGGGCGTTGGGGATGACCTTGTCGATGCGCAGCCGGAACTTCATGGCGTAGGTCTGACCGGCCACCAGGAGCATCTCGGAGGCGCACTGGTACGTGCGGGTGCCCGGTCGCAACTGGCAGTTGCCGGGGACCTCGACGGCGGTGCTGCCCGGTGGCAACTCGACGGTGGTGTGGGTGGCCGCCTCGTAGTCTTCGTTAACCTTGTCGAGCGTCGCCGGGCCGTTGTTCCGGAAGCCCACGGTGGCCGTGACGACGGCACCGGCGCTGCCCTTCAGCGTGGCGCCGATCGCCGCGAGGTCGGTGCCGTTCGTGCCGGTGGCCTTGATGATCCACCCGGTGTGGTCGTTGCCCGGCCCGACGTCGGTCTGGGCGGCCTGCCGCATCCTGCCGGGTGCCTTGGTCAGAGTCAGTTTCGGGCCGCCGCCGGGGGTGGCCGCCCGGGCGCCGACGGCTTCCCGTACCCGGGTCAGGTCCTCGAAGTCGGCAGTGGTCATGAACTGGGCATGGCCGGACTGGTTGGTCGGCGCGTAGGTGTCCTTGCCGAGTTCGAGGTTCAGCGTGGCGACGAGCCCGGTGCCCACCGCGATCTCCTCGTCGAACTGGCAGGAGACCAGGTGGTCGTCGGAGTAGCGGCAGTTGCTGAACCGGTCCTTGGTTCGGATCGAGTAGGCGAGGTCGAAGACCGCGACGAACCCGCTGACGGTCGTGTCGCCGGCGTTGGCCACGGCCAGCGGCACCGAGAACTTCCCGCCCGGCTTCGAGGAGACGGTGGTGTACGGGCCGCCGGCAAGATCGACCCCCTCGCCGACCCGGACCTGGGAGGTGTAGCTGCCGCGCCGGCCGCCGGCGGCCTGGAAGCTGACGGCGATGTCACCGGAGTCGCCGAGCTGCGCGTCCTCGGTGAGGCCGAGGCGCACCTGCTTGGTCGCGTTGCGGTAGATCCCGCTGCCCAGAGGTGGCATCTCGTTGAGGACGACGTCGAAGGGCTCGGTGCAGACGAGAACGCCCGGCTCCGGCGCGGTGCACTCCTGGCCGTCGGCAGGGGCCACGGTGATCTTGTTGGCCAGGGAGCGGTAGTCGTAGCGCACGGAGACGTCGGTGAGGACCGTCGGCTCGTCGGCGTACAGGAACAGGGTGCGGGTGGTCGCCGTCGAGCCGACGGCCAGGGTGGAGTCCTGGAAGTAGGGCTCGATCGTGGCTGCGGCGACGGCGGGGGTGGCGGAGGCGGCGACCAACGCGCCTGCGGCGCCGAGCCCGGTCAGCCAGCGGAGCGAGTGTCTGAGCATGGGGTCCTCCCGTGGGGTACAGGTGGCGCTCGTCCAACCTAGGGAGACGGCGGCTTGTCCGGTAACCCTTTGGGATCGATATCTGTCTAACGGCCCGAACGGTTGGGCACCTCTGTCGCAACGGGCAGCCGACCCGGCGGCGGGGTCAGCGGTAGTCGTCCTCGTCCGTGGTGACCACCCGGGCCTGCTCCATCGCGTCCCAGTCGTCGACCTCCAGGCCACGGTGCGGCTCGCTGTCGACGTCGGTGGGGCCGGCGACCGTGGCCTGCTCGACCGCGTCCGCCGGGTCCGCCTCGGGGTCGCGTTCGTGCGGCGCGAGGTGGTCGCCGGGGGTGAAGTCCTCGTCGGGCTGACCCATGGTTCCTCCCGGGGGTCTCAGGGGCACGGATCCCACCACCGTACGGGCTGGGCGGGCGCCCCGCCCGGAAGGCGGAGTAGGCGGAATCAGCCCTCGGCGACGCGACCCGGTGCCAGGATGGTGCCGTGGGCTTCCTCATCAGACTGGCGATCACCGCGGTCGCGTTGTGGATAACCACGCTGATCGTGCCCGGGGTGGACGTGCACGGCCGCTCGGGTGGCAACACCGTGCTCACCCTGATCGTGGTGGCGCTGATCTTCGGCGTGATCAACGCGGTGCTCAAGCCGGTGATCAGGGTCGTCGGCTGCGTGTTCTACCTGCTGACCCTGGGTCTGTTCGCGCTGGTGGTCAACGCGTTGCTGTTCCTGCTCACCGACCGGATCGCCCGCGGGCTCGACCTACCGTTCCAGGTGGACGGATTCTGGCCGGCGTTCTGGGGAGCCATCGTGATGACCGTGGTGACCTGGTTGATCAGCGTCATCGTGCCGGACAACCTGGACCGCCGGTGAACGGCTGACACCCGGGTCGGTTGTTCCGGCGCACCTCACCTACGGGATACTTCCGGCGGAGGACAGCGCGGTCCGGCGCACAAATGAAGAACAGCGGCCAGCACGGCCGAGAGTGGTAAGTAAGGAGCGCATCACATGCCCATCGCTTCCCCCGAGGCTTACGCGGAGATGCTGGACCGCGCCAAGGCTGGCCGGTACGCGTACCCCGCGATCAACGTGACCTCCTCCCAGACGCTGAACGCGGCGCTCAAGGGCTTCGCCGACGCGGAGAGCGACGGCATCATCCAGGTCTCCACCGGTGGCGCCGAGTACCTCTCCGGCCCCTCGATCAAGGACATGGTCACCGGCGCGGTGGCGTTCGCCGCGTACGCGCACGAGGTGGCCAAGAAGTACTCGGTCAACATCGCCCTGCACACCGACCACTGCCCGAAGGACAAGCTGGACGGGTTCGTGCGTCCGCTGATGGGCATCTCGCAGGAGCGGGTGAAGCGCGGCGAGGAGCCGCTCTACCAGTCGCACATGTGGGACGGCTCGGCCGTGCCGGTCGCGGAGAACCTGCAGATCGCCGCGCAGCTGCTCGACGAGGCCGCCAAGGCCAAGATCGTCCTTGAGATCGAGGTCGGCGTCGTCGGTGGCGAGGAGGACGGCGTCGAGAACGCCATCAACGACAAGCTCTACACCACCACGGATGACGGCCTGGCCATGGTCGAGGCGCTCGGCCTCGGCGAGAAGGGCCGCTACATGGCGGCGCTGACCTTCGGCAACGTGCACGGCGTCTACAAGCCGGGCAACGTCAAGCTGCGTCCGGAGATCCTCAAGCAGATCCAGGACGCCGTCGGCGCCAAGTACGGCAAGGACAAGCCGCTCAGCCTGGTCTTCCACGGCGGCTCGGGCTCCCTGCTGAGCGAGATCCGTGAGGCTCTGGACTACGGCGTGGTGAAGATGAACATCGACACCGACACCCAGTACGCCTTCACCCGCCCCGTCGTGGACCACATGCTCCGCAACTACGACGGCGTGCTGAAGATCGACGGCGAGGTCGGCAACAAGAAGCAGTACGACCCCCGCGCCTGGGGCAAGGCCGCCGAGGCCGGCCTGGCCGCCCGGGTCGTCGAGGCCTGCGAGCACCTGCGCTCGACCGGCACCACGATGACCAAGTAACGACGTCCCACCGACGGCCGGCTCCCCGCACGGGGCGCCGGCCGTCGTCGTTAGGTCGTCAACAGGCGTACGGCCTCGCGAACGTCGTCGGTGAGGTGGATCGTCGACGACAGGTCACCGAACGGGGACGCGGCCAGCAGCGGGCGCAACAGCGCCTCCACCGGCAGCTCCCCGGTCCAGTAGGCGCGATCCAGGAAGATGTACGCCCCGCTGGCGCCGTCGGTGCCGTAGTAGGTCTTGGTGGCCGCCTGGAACACCTCCTGCACCGTGCCCGCCCGCCCCGGAGCGAAGACGATGCCGCCGCGGGCGAGGCGCAGGATGGTGTCCTCCCGGATCGCGTTCGAGAAGTACTTCGCGATCCGCCCGGCGAACAGGTTCGCCGGCTCGTGCCCGTACAGCCAGGTCGGAATGGCCAGACCACCCGCGCGTGACCAGCCCAGATCGTCGCCACGCTGCCGGGGCACCCCCGCGTACCGTTGCCGGACCGTCAGCGCCGTGGCCGTGTACCGGTGGTGGTCGGTGAAGTCGGGGGCGGTGGCCAGCAGGTCGATCGCCGCCGTCACCTCGGTCGCCGGCCGGTCCGCCAGGTAGGCGCCGAGGTTCGCGGCCTCCATCACCCCGGGGCCGCCGCCGGTCACCACCAGCCGGTCGGCCCGCGCCAGCTCCCAACCCAGCACGGCCGCCATCCGGTACGCGGGACTGCCGCGCCGCACCGCGTGACCGCCCATGATGCCCACCACCGACTGCGGCCCGTGCGCGGCCAGCCAGACCCGGGTGGCGTCGGCCAGCGCGTTGTCCACGCCGTGGTCGTGCAGCCGTTGACCCAGCGCCTCCTTGACGTCCGGCAGTGCACCGCCGTGCGCTCGGTAGTGGTCGTACACCCGGGTGTCGTACATCCCGGTGAACCCGCCCTCGGCGAACCCGGCGGCCAGGTCGTCCGGGGTGTAGAGGTGCGTCGGCTGGGTCGGGTACGGCAACCCCGAGAACGGCGGCACCACGTTCGCGCCGCGCCGGACCAGATCGGCGCCCACGTCCCGGGACGCGAACCGGCAACCGACGAAGAGGGTGCCGGCGACGTCGATGCCGGTCAGGTCGGGCACCGGCGCGAGGTCGAGCCGCAGGCCCTGCACGGTCAGTCCGGTCAGCCGACCGGTGGCCAGCTGGTGGTCGAACTCGGCCCGGGTCTGGATCTCGCCGGCGTGCAGGTGCGGCTCGATGACGTCCGCGGGAGGTGGGGTCGGCACCCGGCCATCCTGCCCCTCCGCCGGGGCTGGCCAAACCTCGGGCCGGGGGTGCAACCGACGGGAACCCGGTGGTCGTGGCCACCGGGCTCCCGCGTTACCGGTTCCTGGGGAGGCTCCGGACCATTAGTTGTAGTGGAAAACACCAGGCAGCGGCATAGGCCGCAGGCGTGACCAACTCCTCAGCCGTTCAGCGGAACACGTCGGCCGACCCGCTCGCGTGTCGCCCTGTCCAGCGGGTTGAATGGGGCGATGCAGAACCTTTTGCCAGAGCCACCGGCCACCCGCCTGCCCGTGAACGACGAGGCCGACGCCGCCCTGGCCGCCGCCGGCGAGGCCGGCACCGACGAGGCGTACGCCAACGTGGCGGCCGGCTTCCCGACCTACAGCGCCGCCTGGGGGGAGCTCGCGGCCCGGGCGTTCGCGCAGGGCCAGGTGGTGACGGCGTACGCGTACGCCCGCACCGGCTACCACCGGGGCCTCGACCAGCTGCGCCGCAGTGGGTGGAAGGGGCACGGCCCGGTGCCGTGGTCACACGAGCCCAACCGGGGCTTCCTGCGCTGCCTGTACGTGCTGTCCCGCGCTGCCGACGAGATCGGCGAGGCCGACGAGGCGGCCCGCTGTGCCCAGTTCCTGCGCGACTGCGACCCGGAAGCGGCGGACGCGCTGGCGAGCAACTGACCCCGCCCCGACGGCCGGCCCGACACCGGGCCGGCCGTCGGCGGTTTACAGCCCTTCGGCGACCGCGGCGGCGATCTTCAGCCAGGCGTCCCGGGTGGCCGAGGAGAGCCCGCCGTACCGGATCGGCTCGCCACTGTCGATGAGCCGCTCGTACGGGGCCAGCAACACCGCCCGGGTGCGGGCCGCGAAGTGCTCCTGGATGGCCGGCAGGTCGATCTCCTTGCGGGACGGCGGCATCGACACCACCGTCACGGCCTGACGGACCAGCCGTTGCCGGCCGCTCTGCTCCAGGTGGTCGAGCATCCGGGCGGCGGTCTCGGCGGAGTCGTTACGGGCCGACATGGTGACCACCAACTGGTCGGTGGCGTCCATCGACGCCTGCCAGTTCTGCGCCCGGACGTTGTTCCCGGTGTCCACGAAGATCAACTTGTAGAACCGGCTGACCACCTCACGGATCTCGGCGAACGCCGCAGCGGTCAACATCTCGCCACCGGTGGCCGACTCGTCCGAGGCCAGGACGTCGAACATCCCCTCGCCCTGCGAGCGGACGTACTGCGACAGGTCGCCGACCCGCCCGTGCGCCCCCTGGAACTGCCCGAGGTCACGCAGCATGTCCCGCACCGTGCGGGAGTGGAAGTCCTGTTGGGCGCGCATCCCCAGGGTGCCCTGGGTCTCGTTGTTGTCCCAGGCCAACACGTAACCGCCGCGCTTCTGACCGAACGTCATCGCGAGCAGCAGGATGGCCACCGTCTTACCGGCGCCGCCCTTCGGGTTGACCACGGTCACCTGCCGCAGACCGCCGAAGTTGCGGCGCACCGTCTCGATGTCCCGCTTGAGCTCCTGCTCGTGCCGCCCCGGAGAGAGCCGGAGCAGGCCCATCTTGTTGACCACCGCGCGTACACCCATGGTCGCCACCGGGTCGGCGGGTCGAACCTGGCGGCGTCGGGCGAAGTCCTCGGCGGTCGGCGCGGCGGTGTCCTCCGGTGTCCAGGTCGCGTCCGGGTACGCGGTCGCGTCCGGGTAGGCGGGGGCCGGCACCCGGGTCACCCCGTCGGCCTCCTGGTACGGCTGCCCAGGCATGCCGCCGGGGGAGCCCTGCTGCCACGGCGGTGGGTACCAACCCGGCGAGGGCGGAAACGGCCCGGGCGGTGGGGTCGCCGGCCCGGCCTGCCCAGGAGCGTGCTGCGGTGGTGGAGTGCCGTGCGGCGGGTTGCTGAACTGCGTCAGGTCGGGCGGCGGCGGGATCTGCGCCGGGCCGGCCTGGCCGGGGATGGCGGGGGTGAACGGCTGCCCGGGACGCGCCTGCGAGGGACCGGCGTGCGGGACGACGGGAGGCGGCGGGATCGGAGGCGTCGCGCTGGCCTCGTCCTGAGCGGGCGCGGTCGCTCCAGCCGGACGTTGCGGCGGGTACGCCCACGGCGACTCGGCGATCGGCCGCGCCGGCCCGTCGGCGGACCCGTCCCCACCCGGCCCACCGGCCTGCTACATCGGGAGT
>NZ_JAKKFF010000120.1 GCF_022229015.1 Micromonospora foliorum | reverse complement strand
TGGCCCACGCCCGACGGGCAGCCGCCGGCCGCCGGCTGGCCGCCGCCCGGCACCGGATGGCCGCCGCCCGGCTATCCGCCGCCGTACGCCTACCCCGGGTATCCGCAGGTCCCCGGCAAGCCGGCCACGAGCAGCGGGCGGGTCGTCGGGATCGTCGTCGCGGTCGTCGTGGCACTCGTCCTACTCGTGTGTGGCTGCCTCTGCGTGGGTGGCCTGTGGCTCGACCAGACCAACCCGGACTCCGTCGCCGAAGAACCGTGGGGCTATTCCGACGACGACGGCTGGACCCCACCGAGCGACGGGCCGCTCGTCCCGGAGCGACCCAGCACCGGACGGCCCACCGTGGCACCCACTCCCAGCAAGCAGCCGATCACGCGACCGACCTCAGGGCCGGCCCCGGTGACTGTGGTCTACGAGGTCACCGGGGCGGGCACGGTCGACCTCGCGTACTTCGACGCCGAGAGCGACCTCATCCACGTCGACGGCCAGAAGCTGCCCTGGCGCACCACCATCCGCACCAACGGCAAGAGCCGGGTCATGGTGGAGGCCAGGTGGGTCGACGACGAGGGTGGGCAACCACTCGACTGCACCGTCACGGTCACCGGCGCCGGCAAGCCGGTCATCAACAAGACTCGGGGGTACCGGGCGACCAGTTGCGCGCAGGAATGAGGCTGGGGTTCGGGCGGTGGGTGGTCGTAGGCTGGCGCAGGTGACGACGAGCACCGATGTCGACCCGCTGGTGGCCCGGATGCGGCCGTTCGGCACGACGATCTTCGCCGAGATGTCCGCCCTCGCCGTGCGCACCGGCGCGGTCAACCTCGGGCAGGGCTTCCCCGACACCGACGGCCCGCCGGAGATGCTTGCCGCCGCCGCCGAGGCGCTGCGCGGCGGGCAGAACCAGTACCCGCCAGGCCCGGGGATCCCCGCCCTGCGCGCGGCCGTCGCGGCGCATCAGCTGCGGTTCCACGACCTGGCGTACGACCCGGACGGCGAGATCGTGATCACGGCGGGCGCGACCGAGGCGGTCGCGGCGAGCATCCTCGCTCTCTGCGAACCGGGTGACGAGGTGGTCTGCTTCGAGCCGTACTACGACTCGTACGCCGCCTCGATCGCGCTGGCCGGCGCGGTCCGCCGGCCGGTGACGTTGCGTCCCACGGCCGACGGCCGGTACGCCTTCGACCCGGCGGCGCTGCGCGCGGCGTTCGGCCCGCGCACCCGGCTGGTGCTGCTGAACTCACCGCACAACCCGACCGGCAAGGTCTTCACCCCGGCCGAGTTGGCGCAGGTCGCCGAGTTGTGCCAGGAGTTCGGCGCGTACGCGGTCACCGACGAGGTGTACGAGCACCTCGTCTTCACGGACGCGGCGAGCCGGCACGTGCCGCTGGCGGCCCTACCCGGGATGCGGGAGCGGACGCTGCGCATCTCGTCGGCCGGCAAGACGTTCTCCTGCACGGGGTGGAAGGTCGGCTGGGCGAGCGGCCCGGCGGCCCTGGTCTCGGCGGTGCTCCGGGTGAAGCAGTTCCTCACCTTTGTGAACGCCGCGCCGCTGCAACCGGCGGTGGCCGTGGCGCTGGCCCTGCCGGACGCCTACTACACCGGCTTCCGGGACAGTCTCCAGCAGCGGCGTGACCAGCTCGTCGGTGGCCTCACCGACGCCGGGTTCGAGGTGCTCGACTCGGAGGGGACGTACTTCGTCACCGCCGACATCACCGCCCTCGGCGGCCGGGACGGGGTGGAGTTCTGCCGCTCGTTGCCCGAGCGCTGCGGTGTGGTGGCGGTGCCCACCCAGGTCTTCTACGACGACACCGACGCGGGCCGGCGGCTGGTCCGGTTCGCCTTCTGCAAGCGCCCCGAGGTGCTGACCGAGGCGGTCACCCGGCTGCGCGCGCTAAGCCCGAGCCGCTGACGCTGACGCTGTGGAGCTGATGCCGTGAACGGTTCAGCTCCACAGCCTCCGACTGCCCTATCCGACGGGGCTCGCGGTGCGGACCAGCTCGGCGATTCGCTCGGCGACCTCACGGGCGGTCGCCTCGGTGGCCGCCTCGACCATCACCCGGACCAGCGGCTCGGTGCCCGACGGGCGCAGCAGCACCCGGCCGGTCTCCCCCAGCTCCGCCTCGGCCCGCTCGACCTCGGCGCGTACGGCGGGCGCGGCGGCGCCGACGGTCCGGTCACCGACCGGCACGTTGATCAGCACCTGGGGCAGCTTGGTGACCACCGAGGCCAGCTCGGCGAGGGACTGGCCGGTGGCCGCCATCCGAGCCATCAGGTGCAGGCCGGTGAGCACCCCGTCGCCGGTGGTGGCGTGCGCGGGCATGACGATGTGACCGCTCTGCTCACCGCCGAGCGCCAGCCCGGAGGCGCGCAGCTCCTCCAGCACGTACCGGTCGCCGACCTTCGTCTCGATCAGGCGGATGCCCTGCGCGGACATCGCGAGCCGCAGCCCGAGGTTGCTCATCACGGTGGCCACCAGGGTGTCCTGGGTGAGCGTGCCGGCGTCCCGCATGGCCAGCGCGAGGATCGCCATGACCTGGTCGCCGTCCACCTCGTCGCCGTCGGCGGTGACCGCCAGGCAGCGGTCGGCGTCGCCGTCGTGGGCGATGCCCAGGTGGGCGCCGTGCTCTACCACGGCGGCGCGCAGCGCCTCGATGTGGTTGGAGCCACAGTCGTCGTTGATGTTCAGCCCGTCGGGCTCGGCGTGGATGGCGATGACCTCCGCGCCGGCCTCCCGGTAGGCGACGGGGGCGACCTCGGCGGCGGCGCCGTTGGCGCAGTCGACCACGACCTTGATCCCGTCGAGCCGGTGCGGAACGGTGCCCACCAGGTGCTGGACGTAGTGATCGGCGCCGTCGAGCAGGTCGTGCACACGGCCGACGCCGGCGCCGGTCGGCCGGTCCCAGGCGGTGGTGGCGTTCGTCTCGACGGCCGCCTCGATCTGCATCTCGATCTCGTCGGGCAGCTTGTGCCCACCGGCGGCGAAGAGCTTGATGCCGTTGTCCGGCATCGGGTTGTGTGACGCGGAGAGCATCACACCCAGGTCGGCCTTGGCCTCGGCGGTGAGGAACGCCACCGCGGGGGTGGGCAGCACGCCGACCCGCACCACGTTGGCGCCGGCGCTGGTCAGCCCGGCGACCACGGCGGCCTCCAGCATCTCGCCACTGGCGCGGGTGTCCCGGCCGACGACGGCGAGCGGCGGATGGCTGCGGTCCGTCTCGGCCAGTGTGTGCGCCGCGGCCACCGCGAGCGCCAGCGCCAACTCCGGGGTGAGATCCGCGTTTGCCCGCCCGCGTACGCCGTCCGTGCCGAACAACCGACCCATACCCGCCAACCTCCGAATGAGCACTGCCTGTGAGGAGAAAGCGGAACGGCCGACCCACCTCCCCCGACGAGGGGGAGGCGGACCGGCCGTCCGTCAGAAGTACAACGCGCTGGGAAAGATCAGCGCTTCGAGTACTGGGGAGCCTTACGGGCCTTCTTGAGGCCGTACTTCTTGCTCTCCTTGACCCGGGCGTCACGGGTGAGGAAGCCGGCCTTCTTCAGGGCCGGGCGGTCGTCCGGCTCGTTGATGATCAGCGCACGGGCGATGCCCAGCCGGAGCGCACCGGCCTGGCCGGTGGTGCCGCCGCCACGCAGGTTGGCGATCACGTCGAACTGCTCGAGCTTCTCGGCGGTGACCAGCGGGTCCTTGATGAGCTGCTGGTGCACCTTGCTCGGGAAGTACGCCTCGAGGTCCTGGCCGTTGCAGGTGATCTTGCCGGTGCCCGGGACGATGCGCACCCGGACGATGGCCTCCTTGCGGCGGCCCACGGTCTGGATCGGCCGGTCACCACGAGGCGCGCGGGCGACGGGCGCCGGCGCCTCGGTGGCCTCAGGGGCTTCCGGGGCAACCTCGGTCTCGATGATGTCGGTCATGCTGCTTCCTTCGCCCGCGCTCACTGCGCGATCTGCTTGATCTCGAACGGCACCGGCTGCTGCGCGAGGTGCGGGTGCTCGGCACCGGCGTAGACCTTCAGCTTCTTGATCAGCTGACGGCCGAGCTTGTTGTGCGGGAGCATCCCCTTCACAGCCAGCTCGATGGCTCGCTCGGGACGCTTGGTCAGCAGCTCGTCATAGCCGATCTGCTTCAGACCACCCGGGTAACCGGAGTGGCGGTAAGCGACCTTGGTCTGGCGCTTGTTGCCGGTCAGCGCAACCTTGCCCGCGTTCACGATGACGACAAAGTCGCCCGTGTCGACGTGCGGCGCGAAAGTCGGCTTGTGCTTACCACGCAGCAACGTGGCGGCGTGGGTGGCCAGGCGGCCCAGCACGACATCAGAGGCGTCGATGACGTGCCACTGACGCTCGATCTCACCCGGCTTCGGGCTGTACGTACGCACAGGTCTACCTTGTCTCGTCGTCGGTCTGGGGTCGCGCGCCGAGGTGACCAGATCTAGCAGGCCGGACCAGCGCGCACGAACGACCAAGCGTACCTGAAGGGGCACGCCTCTGGATGTCGTACAACAGCAGGCAACGATACCCGGCGCCCCGTCCGCAGGTCAAAACGGGGGTGCGGTGCCGCGCGGCGACGCGCCGAGGGTGGCTCAGCTCACACGTTGGCGAGTCGACCGGGTCGCGGACGACGGTAGACCACCCAGGTGATCGCGAAACACAACGCGTACCAGCCGATGAAGGCCAGGTAGGCGGCGTCGGCGTTGCCCGAGCTGAGGAACGACTGGCGGAACGCGATGTTGACCAGCACCCCACCGGAGGCGCCGATCGCGCCCGCGATGCCGATCAACGCGCCGGTCATCCGCCGCGCCCACCGCGCGGCGGCCTCCGGATCACGGTGCCCCGTGGCCACCGCGTCCGCCGCCCGGGCCCGGAAGATCGCCGGGATCATCTTGTACGTGGAGCCGTTGCCGACGCCGGAGAAGACGAAGAGGGCGAGGAACCCGGTCAGGTAGAGCCCGAACGAGCGCTCCCGGGCCGCGTACAGCACGGTGCTCGCGCCGGCCGCCATCGCCACGAAGTTCCAGAAGGTCACCCGGGCCCCGCCCAACCGGTCGGCGAGGTGCCCGCCCAGCGGCCGGATCAGCGAGCCGACCAGCGGCCCCAGGAAGGTCAGCCAGGCGGCGTCGACCGGGGTGGGGAACCGCTCGGCGAACTGGAGCTGGAGCACCTGACCGAAGGCGAACCCGAAGCCGATGAACGAGCCGAAGGTGCCGATGTACAGCAGTGACATCGCCCAGGTGTGCGGGTCGCGGGCCGCCTCCCGCAACGCGCCCGGCTCGTTGCGCGCCCCGGGCACGGTGTCCAGCCAGCGGGCCGCCGCCAGCGCGGCCAGCACGATCAGCGGCAGGTAGACCGCCGGCACCAGCCGGGGGTACGCGGCACCCGCGGTGGCGAGGACCGCCAGGCCGACCAACTGCACGGCGGGTACGCCCAGGTTGCCGCCACCGGCGTTGAGCCCGAGCGCCCGTCCCTTCAGCCGCTGCGGGTAGAACAGGTTGATGTTCGCCATCGAGGAGGCGAAGTTGCCGCCACCGACCCCGGTGAGGCAG
Source organism: Micromonospora foliorum (assembly GCF_022229015.1). Taxonomy (GTDB): domain Bacteria; phylum Actinomycetota; class Actinomycetes; order Mycobacteriales; family Micromonosporaceae; genus Micromonospora; species Micromonospora foliorum. The sequence continues at coordinate 9,024 of NZ_JAKKFF010000120.1, read as the reverse complement.
GCGAGCACCATCAGGGTGGTGTAGGAGACCCCGGGTTCCAGCAGCACCGTCATCGGCACCGCGGGTACCAGCAACAGCAGTGCGCTGATGATCGTCCAGCGTCGTCCGCCGAAGCGGGCCACCGCAAGCGTGTACGGCAGCCGCAGCACCGCGCCCAGTGCGGCCGGCACGGCGGTGAGCAGGAACTTCCCGGCCGGGTCGATGCCGTACGCGGGGCCGAGGAAGAGCACGGTGACCGACCAGAGACTCCACACCGAGAAGCCGACGTGCTCCGCGAAGATCGAGACCCAGAGGTTGCGTCGGGCGATCGGCGCGCCGGTGGTCTGCCAGAAGTCCGGGTCCTCGGGGCGCCAGTCGTGCAGCGGTTGCCGGCGACCGGTGACGGCAGGCGGCTCGGCGGTGACTGCGGTGCTGGTGAGCGTGCTCACGGCGGCTCCTCCTCGTCGATGTGACGAGGGGAAACGCTAGGAACGTCCGGTTACCTGGCAGTGCCCGTCGCGGGTCGGGCCGGAAACGGGGATCGCACCACCGGCCGGCGGCGATGGTGAGCACGCCACCCGGGGGCGGTCAGACCTGCTGGAGGATGCGCAGCGCGCGGCCGACCCGGAGCATGGTGTCGGTGTCGGCGACGTCCACACACTCGGTGAACCACTTCTTCATGGGCGAGGAGATCCGGTCGGGCATCACCACGTACCGGCCCATCGACACGGCGAGCGGCGAGTCCCGCAGGAGCGACTCCTCGACCACCTCGACCACGATCACGATGGGCACGTCGGTGGAGTTGTAGACGTCCGAGCTGATCACGAGGCCGAGGCGTTCCCGGGCGCCCTCGATGCGCCAGATCTCACCCCTACGCAGCACGCGGCCGTCCGCCGGAGAACAGGTCGTTGACCATGCCCACCTCGCGGGCGTCGGCGAGGGCGGCGGACTCCAGGTCGAGGCCGGCGCGGCCCACGGCGGCGGCGTGCGCGGTGAAGACCTCGCGCAGCGCCTTCTCCCGGGCGGCCTGGTCCATCCACGCGGAGAGCGACAGCCCTTCACGCTTGGCGAACCGCCGCGCTTCCTCGATCGTCTCGTCCGTGAACGAGAGAGTCACCTTGGCAGTCATGCCGAGCAGATTACCCAGCGGTGTGACCATCAGTCATCCCCGCGCTCACCGGCTCGGCCCCGGGCGGCGAAACGCACATTCCGCCGGGCTTACCCGGCCCGACCACCGAACACCGCGAAGCGCCACTCCTTGAAGTAGCAGTCGACGTCGGTCAGCCCCGCCTCGGTCAGCCACCGGCACTGGTCGGCGACGGTCGCCGGCCGGTCGTGACGCATCCGTTCCCGGGAAGCCGCGATCTCGTCGGCGGACGCGCCCAGCTCGGTGATCCGCTCCAGCCACACCTCGTCGTAGCGCCGGTCCAGCTCCGGGGTCGGGCCGGCAACCTGTTCGGCGTTGACGAACACCCCGCCCGGCGCCAGCGCGGCGGCGGCCCGCCGGTAGAGCGCCCGCTTGCCGGCGTCGTCCAGGTGGTGGATCGCCAGCGCGCTGACCACCGCGTCGTACCGGCCCGGCGGCAGCTCGTCGGCCAGGTCGGCGTGGACCGCTCGGTGTGGCACGGACCGCGCGTCCAACTGGTCCGTGGCGCGGGCGAGCATCGCCGGGGCTCCGTCCAGCAGGGTCAACCGGATGCCGGGCACCGCGGCGGACACCAGCAGCGAGAGCAGCCCGGTGCCCGCGCCCAGATCCAACACCTCCGGGGTACGCCCGGCGGCGAGCGCGGCGCGCAGCGGCGGCGCGGCCACCTGGACGGCGGTGCCGTAGAAGGCGTCGAAGCACGGAACCAGCCGCCTGCGCGCCTCGTCGTAGGTGCCGGCCACCGCGTCGAACACGTCCGTCACGCTCATCGTCGTCTCCCATATTTTGAGACAGTTTTCCCACATTATAAGCGGCGACCGGCGCTGATGTCGTCAGCGATTCAGCTCCAAAGCGTCCGGCTCCCACCTTCATCGCACGCGAAGTCACCGCGGCTCCGCCGCCGTGGAGCCGGGACCGTCGAGAACGGTCGGCGTGGTCCATCTGGCCGCGCGTGCACTGCCTGGCGGGGCGCTTGACCCCGGACACGCGAAAGGCCCCCGGCGCTCTCCTAGGGCTTAGGAGCCGAGGGCCTTTGCATCGATGCCGGTCAGGCCGGGTCGTGTGCCTTCGCCATACCGACGAACGCCCGCCAGGCCGCTGGCCCGAAGGTTAACGCCGGCCCTGCCGGGTCCTTCGAGTCCCGCACGCCAACGACGCCAGGCAGGTTGTCCGCGACCTCGACGCAGTCGCCGCCATTGCCGCTGCTGCGGGTGCTCTTACGCCACTGCGCGCCGGTCAGTTCCATGTCTTCGCCATCTCCGTAAGTAGATCGACGGATTGCCAGTGGGACAGCGCCTCGCCGCGCACGTTCTCCCACGCGGCCAGCATCGCCGCTACGTCCTCTGCGCCGGTAACGACTTGCCCCTGAAGCTGATTGTCGAGGTAGCCGGCAATCCGATGCTCGGGCCCCACGGCGATCACGAAGGGACCGTTCAGGCCAGCGTACGCGCCGACGGTAGAGGGGACGATTTGCACGCGGACGTGCGGAGCCCCGCACGCGGTGATGAGGGCCTGCACCTGCTCACGCATGGTGGCTCGTCCGCCGACTGGCCGCCGCAACACGGCTTCGTCAACAACGGCGGTGAAGTGTGGCGGGTCTTCACGGGCCAGGATGCTTTGCCGGGCGAGTCGTGAGGCTAGGTGCCGCTCGACGTCGCTGCGGGCGATGACGTCGGCTCCGGCGAGCACGGCGCGAGCGTATGCCTCGGTCTGGAGCAGGCCGGGGAGGACTGTCGACTGAAACGACCGCAGCGAGATCGCCTCGCGCTCGATCTCTTGCCATGGTCGGAACCAAATTGGCTCGCGGCGTCTTGAAGTGTCCGGCCAGATGTCCCCTATGGGCCGTCGGAGCGCACTCGCCGCCGCCTCCCGGTGCCGGGGGTGGGGAATGTGGTCGCGGTTCAGCCAGCGCGCGACCGTCTTCCGATCGACCCCGACCAACCCTGCCAGGGACTCAATCGAGTGCCCCGTCTCGGCCAGCGCGGCGCGTAGCGCATCGTTCACGACTTCCTCCATCGGATGCGCGGAATGTCTCGCGACCATATCGCTACGGGCTGTTCTTGTCCCATCACTGCCCGCAAGGTGGGGTCAGACGGCGCCGCCGGTAGGGACCACGGAACCCGGCGGACCCGTTCGTACCGGGGCCGCCCCTGACCCGCCCAGATCTTGGACAGTTTCCGTTACGCGAGAACGGAAACTGTCCAAGATCTCCACGGCGAGCACGCACGAGGCGGCGCCTTCCCAAAGTGACGACCAGGGGGAGAGCACCGTGCCGGACAGGCAGCCCGATCGGAAACCCAAGCCGAAGCCGCGGAAGCCACGCACGGGTGAGGTCCTGCACCTGACCCGCGCCGCGAGTGTGCAGTTCATGCGCCCGATCTTCGTCCGCGTGATTCGCGTTCTCGACTGGCCGACGTACGACGGGTGGCTGTGGATTGACGGTTACGAGCTGGCCGCGAATGGTGACGCGGTCGCGCGCCGGTCCCTGTTCGTGATGCCCGCCGGCCTGATCTGGCCGGACCCGCCCGCCCCGGCGGCCCGTCGCTCAACCAGCCGCGCTCCCGTCAAGCGCGGTCCGGTGAGGGTCGGATGACATGCCGCCCTCGCCCGCACCATCCGATGCGCCCGGCGTGGCGCTGCCGTAACTGCGCCGCGCCCTGGCCGTGTGCACCGGCTCAGCTTCACCTCGCGACCGAGTTCTACGGCCATTCGATCGCCCTGGCGTTCTATCTGGCAGCGAACATGCAAGACGCGGTTGACGACCTGTACTCCCTGGGCGTTCGTCCTGACCCGCGAGCACTTCACGCCCGGTTCCTGGGCTGGCTGTCCCTCACCCGTCGATCACACCGCGACCTGTGCTGACCGCTCACCTCGGGATGAGGTCGGCTACGCCGCGCTGGCCGAGGCGGCGGCCGTCACCCACCCGTCACGCGCGCTGCCTCTGTGCGGTGTGAGCCCCACTTGACAGGACCGAAACAGAAGGGACCCGGACCGGAAACCGCCCGGCGGCACGCTTTCCCGACATGACAGACGGTGCGCGGTCGGCAACTCCACCGGGGCTGGTGCCCCGGGAGGTGGCGACGCACTGCCCGTACTGCGCCCTGCAGTGCGGGATGACACTACGCGCGGACGACGCCGGGGTGACGGTCCACCCGCGCCAGTTCCCCACCAACCGGGGCGGGCTCTGCCAGAAGGGCTGGACCGCCGCCGAACTCCTCGACCACCCGGAGCGGCTGACCACCCCGCTGGTGCGCGACCCGGCCACCGGCGCGCTGCACCCGGCAAGCTGGGACACCGCGCTCGACCGGGTGGTCGCCGGCATCCGCGCCGTCCAGCACGACGCCGGCCGGGACGCGGTCGCCGTCTTCGGCGGTGGTGGCCTGACCAACGAGAAGGCGTACGCGTTGGGCAAGTTCGCCCGGATCGGGCTGCGCACCCGGCACATCGACTACAACGGCCGGTTCTGCATGTCCTCGGCGGCGGCCGCCGGGATGCGGGCCTTCGGCATCGACCGCGGGCTGCCGTTCCCCCTCGCCGACCTGGGTCGGGCCGACACCCTGCTGCTGGTGGGGGCGAACCCGGCGGAGACCATGCCGCCGCTGGTGCGCTGGCTCACCGAGCAGCGCCGCAACGGCGGAAAACTGATCGTCATCGACCCGCGGGTCACCGCCACCGCCCGCCAGGCCGACCTGCACCTGCAACCGCTGCCCGGCACCGACCTCGCGGTGGCCAACGCGCTGCTGCACATCGCCCTCACCGAGGGTTGGGTCGACCGGGCCTACGTGGCCGACCGCACCACCGGGTTCGACGCGGTCCGCCGCGGCGTCACCGCCTGGTGGCCGGCCCGCGCGGAACAGCTCTCCGGGGTGCCGGTGGCCGACCTGGAGGCGACCGCCCGCGCGCTGGGCACCGGCGGTCGCGTGATCATCCTGACCGCGCGCGGTGCCGAGCAGCACGCCAAGGGGGTGGACACCGTCACCGCGTACGTCAATCTCGCCCTCGCCCTCGGTCTGCCCGGCCGGGACGGTTCGGGGTACGGCTGCCTCACCGGCCAGGGCAACGGCCAGGGCGGCCGGGAGCACGGGCAGAAGGCCGACCAGCTCCCCGGCTACCGGCGGATCGACGACCCGGCGGCCCGGGAGCACGTGGCCGGGGTCTGGGGCGTGCCGGCCGACGAGCTGCCCGGCCCGGGAGTGCCCGCCTACCAACTGCTCGACTCGCTCGGCACTGCGGGTGGCCCACGCGCGTTGCTGGTGTTCGGCTCGAACCCGGTGGTCTCGGCACCCCGGGCGGCCCGGATCGAGGGCCGGCTGCGCGACCTGGACCTGCTCGTCGTCGCCGACCTCCTGCTCTCCGAAACGGCCGCGCTGGCGGACGTGGTGCTTCCCACCGCGCAGTGGGCCGAGGAGGACGGCACCATGACCAACCTGGAGGGTCGGGTGCTGCGCCGGCGCGCGCTACGCCCGCCCCCGACGGGCGTCCGGACCGACCTGGCCATCATCTCCGCGCTCGCGGCCCGGCTCGCCGAGACCGAAGCGGCGGACGTCCACCCGGCCGGCACCAACCCAGCCGAGGCCGATCCGGCCACTGTGCGAGCGGCCGCCGTCGACCCGACCGACGCCGACCCGGCCAGAGTGCGAGCGGCCGCCGTCGCGGCGGACCGGTTCCCGGCCGACCCGGCGGCCGTCTTCGCCGAGCTGCGCCGCGCCTCGGCCGGTGGGGCCGCCGACTACGCCGGCATCAGCTGGGACCGGATCGACGCCGACGACGGGGTGTACTGGCCCTGCCCGACCGAGGACGGTCCGGACACGCCACGACTCTTCGCCAACCGGTTCGCCACCCCGGACGGCCGGGCCCGCTTCCACGCCGTCGACCACCGGCCGGCCGCCGAGGAGGTCTGCGCCACCTACCCGCTGCACTTCACCACCGGCCGGGTGCTGGCGCAGTACCAGTCGGGTACCCAGACCCGACGGGTCGCCGCGCTGCGGCGTGCCGCCCCGGAGGCGTTCGTCGAACTGCACCCCGACCTGGCCGCCCGGCTGGGCATCGACGACGGCGACCCGGTGCGGGTCACCTCCCGCCGAGGCGAGTTCCGCGCTCCGGCCCGGCTCAGCGACGGGATCCGACCGGACACCGTGTTCGCCCCGTTCCACTACGCGGGGGCGGGACGCGCCAACTCGGTGACCAACGACGCGGTGGACCCGATCTCCGGGATGCCCGAGTTCAAGATCTGCGCGGTCCGGGTGGAGAAGGCATGACCGCCCGGGTGGTCATCGTCGGCAACGGGATGGCGGGCGCGCGCCTCGCCGGTGAGCTGCACGCCCGGGCGGGAGACCGGAAGGTCACCGTGCTCGGGGCCGAGCCGCACCGCGCGTACAACCGGATCCTGCTCTCCACGCTGTTGGCCGGCCGGATCGACGAGCCGGACGTGGAGTTGACCGAAGCCGCCGGGCACGGCGTCGACCTGCGCAGCGGCGTACCGGTGACCGCCGTGGACCGGTCCGCCCGCGAGGTCCGCACCGACGACGGCGAACGAATCGGATACGACCACCTGGTGCTGGCCACCGGCGCCCGTGCGGTGGTGCCGCCGCTGCCCGGCCTCGACCCGGCGAACCTGCCGGAGCGGGTGGTCCCCTTCCGGACCCTGGACGACTGCCGGCGGATCCTCGCCGCCGCGGACGGAGCCCGCAGCGCGCTGGTGCTCGGCGGCGGGCTGCTCGGTCTGGAGGCCGCCCGAGGGCTCGCCACCCGAGGGCTGGCCACCACCGTGGTGCACCCGCGAGAGCACCTGATGGAACGGCAACTGGACCCGGCGGCCGGCGCGGTGCTCGCGGGCACCCTCGCCGGCTTCGGCGTCACCGTCCAACTGGGGGTGTCGGCGACCGGCGTGGCCGCGGACGCCAACGGGGTACGCCTCGACCTGGCCGACGGCCGATCGCTCCACGCGGATCTGCTGGTGCTCTCCTGCGGCGTACGCCCGGACACCGCCCTGGCGCAGGCCGCCGGCCTGACCGTGCGGCGCGGCGTGGTGGTGGACGACCGGCTGCGCACCAGCGACCGGTCCATCTCGGCGATCGGCGACTGCGCCGAGCACGACGGCGCGCTCACCGGGCTGGTCGCGCCCGCCTGGGCCCAGGCCCAGGTGCTCGCGGACGTGCTGACCGGCACGGACCCCCTGGCCCGGTACCGGCCCCGCCCGGTGGTGACCCGGCTCAAGGCCGCCGGGATCGACCTGGCCTCGATGGGTGACGCGGGCAGTGGCGGGCCGGGCGAGGAACTGACCTTCGCCGACCCGACGCGCGGCACGTACGCCCGGTTGCGGATCCGGGACGAGCGGCTGATCGGCGCGATCCTGCTCGGCGACAACCCGGCCGTCGGCACGGTGATCCAACTCTTCGATCGTGGTCAGCCGGTGCCGAGTGACCGGCGGGCGCTGCTGCTCGGCCGGGCACTCGGCGCGGTCGGCGCGACCCCGGCCGCCTCACCGGCGCTGATGCCGGACGCGGCCACGGTCTGTCAGTGCAACACGGTGAGCAAGGGCGCACTCGTCAGAAGTTGGCGCTCCGGCGCCCGGACGGTCGATGCGGTGGTGGCCGCGACCCGGGCCGGCACCGGATGCGGCGGATGCCGGGACGCGGTGAGCGGCATCGTCGACTGGCTGAGCCAGGCGGAATCGGTGGAGGTGACGCGATGAGCGGCGGCGATCTGATCGTCATCGGCAACGGCATGGTCGGGCAGCGTTTCGTGGACGCGCTGCGCGCCCGTGACCCGGAGGGCAGCTGGCGGGTGACCGTGCTGGCCGAGGAGGGGCGCCCGGCGTACGACCGGGTGCGGCTCTCGGCGTACTTCGACGGGGTGAGCGAGAGCGAACTCAACCTGCACACCCCGTACGAGGGGGTGCGGCTGCGACTCGGCGAACCGGCCACCGCCGTCGACCGGGACCGGCAGGTGGTGACCACCGCCGTCGGCGAGTACCGCTACGACGCGTTGGTGCTGGCCACCGGGTCGTACGCGTTCGTGCCGCCGGTGGCCGGCACGGAGCTGCCCGGGGTCTTCGTCTACCGGACCCTGGACGACCTGGCGGCGATCCGGGCGTACGCGCAGGGCCGGCGGGCTGGCGCGGTGATCGGTGGTGGGCTGCTCGGCCTGGAGGCCGCGAATGCCCTGCGACTGCTCGGCCTGAGCACCGACGTGGTCGAGTTCGCGCCCCGGCTGATGCCGGTGCAGGTGGACCAGGCCGGCGGCGCGATGCTCCGCCGCTACGTCGACGAGTTGGGCGTACGGACCCATCTCGGGGTGGCGACCACCGCGATCCGTCCCGGCCCGGACGGCGGCGTCGCGGCCCTGGAACTCTCCGACGGCACCGCCCTCGACGCCGACCTGGTGGTGGTGGCCGCCGGCATCCGGCCCCGGGACCAGTTGGCCCGGGACGCCGGTCTGCCGCTGGGCCCGCGCGGCGGGGTGCTCGTCGACGCGACCTGCCGTACCGCCGACGAGCGGATCTGGGCCGTCGGAGAGTGCGCGGCGGTCGACGGCACCTGCCACGGTCTGGTCGCGCCGGGGTACGCGACGGCCGAGGTGGTGGCCGACCGGCTGGTCGGCGGCGCGGCGACCTTCCCGGGCGCGGACACCGCCACCAAACTCAAGCTGCTCGGCGTCGACGTGGCCTCGTTCGGCGACGCCCACGGCGCGACCGAGGGCTGCCTGGACGTCACGTTCACCGACCCGGCCACCCGGGTCTACGCGAAGCTGGTCCTGTCCGACGACGCGCACACCCTGCTCGGCGGGGTGCTGGTCGGTGACGCCAGCGCGTACCCGACGCTGCGCGCCAGTGTGGGCGGCCCGCTGCCGGCCGCGCCGCTGGCGCTGCTCGAGCTTGGACGAGCACACGTCTGCACTCC
>NZ_JAKKFF010000012.1 GCF_022229015.1 Micromonospora foliorum | reverse complement strand
TGCGAGCCTGGTCATGGGCGGTGGACCCAGCCCGTTCGGCATGGACCCGGCCGACGTGGTCGCGTGCGCCCGCCGCCCGCCCGCCGGCATCGACGTACGCGGAATCCACGCCCACCTGGCCAGCGGGCTGGACGCGCCGCTCGCCGCGACGGTCGCCGCGGCCGTGGTCGGCTGGGCAGCGGCCGAGGTCGACGCCGCCGAGGTCGACGTCGGCGGCGGCATGACCGTCGACTACACCGACCCGGCCGCGCGGTTCGACTGGGAGGGCTACGGCCGGGCCCTGGCGGACATCCTCGACCGGCACCCGGGGGTGCGGCTGCGCATCGAGCCGGGCCGGTCGGTCACCGCCCACTGTGGGGCGTACCTCACCGAGGTCATCGACGTGAAGCGCTCCTACGGCGAGTGGTTCGTGGTGGTGGCTGGCGGGACACACCACCTGCGGACCCCGGCGGCGAAGGGGCACCCGCAGCCATTCACCGTGCACCCGCGACGTGGTGCCGGCGGCCCCCGCACCGACGGCGGGCCGGTCACCGTGGTCGGGCAGCTCTGCACCCCGAAGGACGTGCTGTCCCGGTCGGCCACCGCCGGGCCGATCGGGGTGGGTGACGTGTTGGCCTTCGCCATGGCCGGTGCGTACGCCTGGAACATCAGCCACCGTGACTTCCTGCTGCACGAGCCTCCGCTCTTCCGGACCGGTGACCTGCACAAAGTGGCCGTCGAGTGGGCGGCCCGGCCGCTCGGGGCGTGAGCCCGAGAGGCGCGATCGGCTCGGCATGTTATCGATAACATGCTATCTTTCACCCGGGAGTGAAGGGCACGCTCCCGGTCACCCGAGCCGGCCGGCGAAGACGTGCCGAGGGCTGCACCCCTCCCGCCGCCTTCCCGTTCGGTGACCAGTCCGGGCCCCCGTCGATGCCAGGCGACCGTTGACGGTCGCGCAACGGCAAGGAGCCCAATCCATGCTGAAACGCAGACTTTTCCTCCCATCCATCGCGGCCGCGGCGCTTCTCCTCGCGGCAACCACCGGCGGCGTGTTGAGCGGCGGCTTCGGTGCGACGGCGGTGGCCGCCACCAACGGCACCCTCGCGGCGACCGCCGGCTGCGGCAAGGCCCCGACACTCGCCAGCGGCACGCGGACGATCCAGAGCAGCGGACAGAGTCGTACGTACAACCTGCGGATCCCGGACGGGTACGACCGGAACCACCCCTACCGACTGGTCTTCGGCTTCCACTGGTTGAACGGCTCGGCCAACAACGTCACCTCGGCCGGCTACTACGGGCTGCAGCCGCTGTCGAACAACAGCACGATCTTCGTCGCTCCGCAGGGGCTCAACGCCGGCTGGGCCAACACCAACGGTCGGGACCTGACCCTCTTCGACGACATCTCCCGGCAGATCGAGAACGACCTCTGCGTGGACACCACCCAGCGCTTCGCCCTGGGTTGGAGCTACGGCGGGGCGATGAGTTACGCGGTGGCCTGTGCCCGGCCCACGATCATCCGCGCGGTCACCGTCATATCCGGTGCCAACCTCAGCGGATGCAACGGGGGCACCCAGCCGGTCGCCTACTTCGGCATCCACGGCATCTACGACAGCGTGCTGAACATCTCCCAGGGGCGGCAGCTGCGCGACGCGTTCGTGCGCAACAACGGCTGTACCGCGCAGAGCCCGCGCGAGCCGAGCCGGGGCAGCCTCACCCACATCACCACCGCCTACTCGGGTTGCCGGGCCGGCTACCCGGTGCAGTGGGCGGCGTTCGACGGGGACCACACCCCCAGCCCGGTCGACGGGTCGGGCAGCCCCAACGACTCGCGGACCTGGACCTCGGGTGAGATCTGGAGGTTCTTCAGCCAGTTCGAGTCGACCACGCCGCCGACGACCACGCCGCCCACCGACCCGCCGCCCACGGATCCGCCGACCACCCCGCCGCCGACCGGTGAACCCGGCACCTGCGCCGCCACCTACCGGGTGCTCAACACCTGGCCCGGTGGCTTCCAGGCTGAGGTGACCGTGGCCAACAACACCGCCACGCCGCTGAACGGCTGGACCGTGGGCCTGACGCTGGCCAGTGGTCAGGCCATCAGCAGCCTCTGGAGCGGTACCAACACCGGCACCACCGGCAGCGTCACCGTCAGGAACGCCGCCTACAACGGCACGGTGGGCGCGAACGCGTCGACCACGTTCGGGTTCACCGCCACGGGCAACGGTGCCACCGCACCCGGCAACGTCACCTGCACCAGCCCCTGACCGGGGCAGGCTGAGGGCCCGGAGCCAACCGGCTCCGGGCCCACAGGTCACATCCGCCGCCGCTACCGGTTCGACGCTGCGCTCAGGCTTCGCTCTCCAGCAGGTCGCGAAGGGCGTCGAGGGCGGCGATCTCCTCCTCGAACGTCTTGCCGACGACCGGACCGAGGAAGCGAGACAGCCCGCTCGGCTGCCACGCCAACTTCAGCGTGAGCTGGGTCCCGCCGCCATCGGCCGGGGTGAGTGTGTACTCGCCCTGGGTGCGTACCACGCTGCCGGTGGCCTGGAACGCCAGACGCCGGCCCGGCTCGAACCCGGTCACCTCGTAGTCGGCCGGGATGCGGCTCCCGCCGGGGCCCTTGAGTCCCTGTCTGTAGCGAGCGCCGACCCCCTCGCCCGAGACGCGCGCGACGTCGAGCACGTTGGGGCGCCAGCGCGCATCGTTCTCGCCACGGGCGAGAAAGGCGAACACGACCTCAGGAGTCCGTCCGATCTGCACAGTCTTCTCTGCCGAGGGCACAAGAAACCTTTCTCAGGGTCAGGGAACGATTTTCATCTGTGCCATCATCCCACTCGCGGAATGGTCGATCATGTGGCAATGGTAGACATACCGGCCAAGGTAGGGCCCGAACGTCGCCTGGAGTCGGACCGTCTCGCCGGGCCCCACCGAGATGGTGTCCTTCACTCCGGCCTCACCCGGCGCCGGCGGCTGGCCGTTGCGGGTGAGCACCCGGAACTGGACCAGGTGGGGGTGGAAATTGTGCGGGATACCGAAGAGCGTGTCGCCGTTGGTCACCGTCCACACCTCGGTCGTGTTGCGTTTGATCTCGGTGTCGACCCGGTCGGCGTCGAACTGCTGACCGTTGATGAGGAACTGGCCGGTCGCCGGGTTGAAGTTGAGCGTGAACGCACGCTCCTTCGTGGCCGCGGGCAGCGCGGGGATCGTGCTCAGCCGGTCGGGCACCCGGCTGCTGTCGGTGGCGGCCCGATTGACGTCGAAGCGCAGCACCGGCCCGGCCACGGCATCGTCGAGGAACACCTGGCTGCCGACCGGGAACGCGCCGAAGTCGACGACGATCTCGATCCGCTCGCCGGGGGTCAGGCTCCACGAGCGGATCGGCGTCGGCCCGGCGAGCAGCCCGCCGTCACTCGCGATCTGGGCGACCTCGGCGTCGTTGCCGAGCCGCAGGGTGAACGTGCGGAGGTTGGACGCGTTGACGAAGCGCAGCCGGTACTTGCGGGCGGCCACCTGGAAGTAGGGCTGTGGCTTGCCGTTGACGAGGATCGTGTTGCGGAACTGGAAGTCGTCGTGTTCGAAGACCAGGCTCGCGTCCTCGGCGAACCGCGCGTCGCGCAACATGATCGGGATGTCGTAGTTGCCGGACGGCAACCGGAGTTCGTCCTGGGCCGGGTCGTCGATCAGGAAGAAGCCGGCGAGCCCGCGGAAGACGTGCTCGGCCTCCATGTGATGGGCATGGTCGTGGTACCAGAGCGTGGCGGCCCGCTGCTTGTTGGGGTAGTTGTAGATCCGGCTCTTGCCCGGGTCGAGCACGTCGGTCGGGAACCCGTCGCTGCTCGACGGTGTGTGGCCTCCGTGCACGTGCACCGCGGTCGGCATGTCGAGGTGGTTGCTGTGCGCGATGACCGCGAGCCGGCCCGTCCTCACCCGGAACGTCGGCCCGGGAAACTGCCCGTCGTAGGTCAACACCTCGGTACGCGTTCCGGGCAGGATCTCCGCCTGAGCCTTACGGGTGGAAACGACGTAGAAGTCGGTGTTGGCCACCGAGGCGATCGGCTGCTGCACGGGTGGTATCGGCATCCGGACAGCGAACGGGGCGGTGACGGCCGCGACGTGTGCCGTCTTTCCGTGGCCGGTGTGGGTGCCGTGGGCCGACGTCGCGGACGGGGTGGATCCGCGGGCCGCTGCCGCCGCGGTGCCCGTGACCAGCGCGGCTGCTCCCGCGGTGGCACCGACCTTCATGACGTTGCGTCTGCTCACCATTGGTCGCTCCACTCCTGGTGGTCGAGTTCTCGGGTGAACTGTCGCGGAGGTCCCTCGACGCGTCGTCGAAAGCTGATCGCGGCCAAGTATGGATTTCACCTTAAGTTTTGGTGTGACTACCAAAAGCTAAGCTTCGATGCTTCCAACGGTGTGCGATGAGACCGTAGACTCGTGCGAGTAGTCGGCCGTGACAACTCATAAGAGGCCGATCCGATCTGAGTGCTTTTGTCGCCCACGCATGGGGGGTCGGCGACACGGCGGGCAGCCGGCGCTGGGGAGAGCCGTTCGTGCCCGCACCTGGGGAGCAATAGGGCACACACCGGGGGATCCGCAATGGTTGTTGGAAACGATGCGCTGCGGAGGACCGCTGCCGAGGTTCTCGACCGCAGGCGTCAACCGATTCTTGCCGCCTACCGTCAGCGTCTTGCCGCTGCGAGTGACGATCTCGCTGGGGCCGCTGACCTGACCGACAGTTACACGGCGCAGGCCGACGTCCTGGTGCGGGAAACGATGGCCGAGATTCGTCGCGAGACCACCGATCCGCTGTCGACACCGCCGCCAGCGGTGTCCACCGAGGAGGTCGAGCTTCACCCACGCGAGTGCTTCCGCGCGGTCGTCGCGCTGGCCGACATCGTGTTGGCCGACGCGCTGAAGCAGTTGTGTGGCAAGCCCGACCAGAGCGCGATCCTGGCGCTGGTCGCCGACGCGCTCACCCGTACGACACTGACCCGGCTGCTCGACGCGAGTTCGCGCTACGCCGCCGGCCTGATGAACGAGGTCCACCAGGCGCAGATCGCAGAGCGCTCGCTTATCGCGCGCGAGCTGCACGACCGGCTGGGCCACAGCCTCAGCGCGGCGTACCGGAACCTGGAGGCCCACGAGCTCGCCCAGGAACGACGCCACGACGACGTCGATCGCCGCGTGGTCATCGCCCGTGAGTCGCTGCACGACGCGGTCGGCTATCTGCGGGTGCTCATCGCCGATCTTCGGCTCTCTCAGCCGCTCGGGTCACTCGACGAGGCACTGGCCAACTTCCTGTCCACGGTCGAGACGGGCGAGACACGTCTGCACACCGAGATCAACGGCGACGAGTCGTGGGTGCCGCCCGAGGTGCTCGACGAGGTGTTCCTGGTCGTTCGCGAAGCGCTGCGCAACGCGGTCGCCCACGCCGGCGCTCGCGTGATCCACGCGGTCGTCGACATCACCCCGCACGAGCTGCGGGCGACCGTCGCCGACGACGGGGTGGGCTTCGACCTCGCGACGGTGCGCGACGGCTCCGGCCTGCGCGCGATGGCCGAGCGCGCCGCCGCCGTCGATGGTCGCCTCGCGGTGCGCGCGGCGGGCCACCAGGGCGTTTCGGTCGAGCTGGTCGTGCCGCTGCTCGCCGTCGGGGCGGGGGCCGGCCGGTGACCGCCACGATGATCGAGCCGACCCGCATCGTGCTGGTCGACGACCACGTCGTGGTGCGCGACGGTCTCCGGGAGATCCTCGACGCCCAGCGCGACCTCGTGGTCGTCGGCGAGGCGGGCGACAGCTGCGCCGCGGTCAACGAGATCCGGGCCCGCCAGCCCGACATCGTGCTGCTCGACGTGCAGATCCCCGGCGACGGGGTGACCACGACGGTCCGTCGGATCCGCGACGTCGCGCCGGCGAGTCGGGTCATCATCCTCAGCATGTTCGACGGCCCGACGCTGCTGCGCGAGTTGTTGACCCTCGGCATCTGCGGTTACCTGCTGAAGAACTCGACGCGCCAGGAGTTGGTGGCGGCGATCCGCGGCGCCCGCGCCGATGACGCGCCGGTGATGTTGGCCGTGTCGCGCGAGAGCCTGACCCAGGTGCAGGGGCCGGTGCACAGCACGCTGTCGGACCGTGAGCGCGAGGTTTTGCAGTTGGTCGGTCAGGCGATGAGCAACGCCCAGATCGCCGGTCGGCTCTGCCTGTCGGAGGCGACGGTCAAACGCCACCTGCGCAACATCTTCGCCAAGCTCGGTGCGGTGTCGCGGATCGACGCGGTCAACAGGGCCATCGCGGCTTCGCTGATCGCTCTGCCGAGGCTCTGCGTCGACCCGACGTTCCACGGGGGATAGCAGTCGGCTCAAGGATTACTATGGGTAACTTGCCCGCAAACGGGCACTCGTGTTGGACTAATGCCGTGAATAGCACTCGCCTGTTCGTACTCGGAGCGCTCGCGCGTGGCGGCCCCATGCATGGGCACCAGATCCGCCGGGCGGCCCAGGTCGACCGTACCGAGCTGTGGAGCGACGTCAAGCCGGGGTCGCTCTACGGCGCGCTCCACCGAATGCAGGTCGAGGGCGTCATCGAGGCGGTCCGGACCGAGCAGGAGGGCAACCGACCCGCCCGCACGATCTACGCGCTCACCTCGGCCGGTGCGGCGGAGCTGATCGACCACCGCGACGAGGCGCTGCGTGACACCAAGCTCCGTCACGACCCGGTCGACCTGGCCCTGCAGAACGTGATCGACCTCGAAGAGGACGCGCTGCGCGCGATCATCGTCGCGCGCCGCGAGGCCCTCGCCGCGCAGCTCGACTCGTGGCTCGCGCTCCGAGAGCTGGCGGCGCCGCACATCCGTGGTCTGGAGTGGACGACCTTCCGTCATACCGAGCTCCGCCTCCGTACCGAGCTCGCCTGGCACGACGAGCTGCTCGACCAGTTGCCCAAGCTGATGGCCAACCAACCGACATCGATGACCACGTCCTGAGAGCGCCAGCCCTGGCCCCCGGTGTTACACCCGGGCCAGGGCTGGCGGCTTGTCACTGGGCGGGTTCGGGCGCGGTGGTCACGTTCCAGTCGGGCTTGCTCGCCTCGGCCCAGGGCTCTTCGGGTCGGCGGGGCAGCAGGTAGACGAGCAGGAAGGTGAGGATCACGCCGACCAGGACGGCGCCGACCGTCCACTGGACCGCGCGGTTGAAGTTGGTCTCCAGTGCCGACGTGGCCGCGCTGTCGAAGGCCGCGCCGACCGCACCCGGCGCCGAGTCCGCGCAGCCGGGCGGCGTGGCCGTCGGGTCCGACGCGCGCGACTGGCGGATGAAACAGTCGGCGAACACTGTCGTCGCCCTGCTCGCCTCCGCCGGCGGCAGGCCCGCGGCCACGAGCGATGCCTGGAGCTCCGGGCTCGCCTTCTCCGCGGCCGTCGCCGAGTAGGAGCCGAGCGTCCCGAAGAGGACCACGCCCGCCACCGCGACGCCGATCGCCTGGCCGAGGCGCTGGGCGGTGCCGAGCACGCCGCTGGCCGCGCCCGCGTCCTGCCAGGGCACACCGGCCAGCACGATCTCGACGCTCGGCGCGATCACCAGGCCCGAGCCGAAGCCGGCGAAGAGCAGGGCCGGTAGCAGTTCCAGGCCGGAGCCCCACCAGTGGATCGTCGCGATGATGCCCACCATGCCCACGATCACGATGCCCGCGCCGAGCATCAGCACGCCGCGGCCGAGCGCACGGGCGACGTTGTCGGAGATGGCCGCGCCGACCAGGGTGCCGAACGAGAACGGCAGCAGGATCAGGCCCGTCGTCAGGGCGGACTTCTCCAGGCCGATCTGCAGGTGCAGCGAGAGCGCGAAGAGCAGGCCGATGAAGCCGGCGAAGTAGCAGAGGCTGATGCCGACGCCGGCGGAGAACGAGCGGTGGGCGAACAGGCGCATGCTCACCAGCGGGACCTGGGCGCGTCGGGCGCGGCGCAGCTCCCACACCGCGAAGACCGCCAGCGCGGGCAGCGCCGCTGCCATGGAGACGAACGTCCATGCCGGCCAGCCCAGGCGCTGGCCCTCGACCAGGGGAACGGCCAGCAACAGGACGGCGGCCGAGACGAGCAGCATGCCGATCACGTCGAGCCCACCGCGACGGCCCCGCGACTCGGGCACCAGGATCAGCGCGGCGACGAACGTGGCCAGGCCGATCGGCACGTTGAGCAGGAACACCGGCCGCCAGTCCCAGCCGCCGAGGTCCCACGCGATCAGCAGGCCGCCGAGGAGCGGGCCGCTGGCGGTCGCGATGCCGCCGATCGCGCCATAGATTCCGTAGGCCTTGCCGGTCTCCTTCGCCGGGAACGTGGTCTGGATCAGCGCCAGCACCGGCGGGTTGAGGATGCCGGCCATCATGCCCTGCACCACCTGGAACGCGATCAACTGGTTGGGGGTGGCCGCGAGCGCCGACGCCGCCGACGCCGCCGTGAACCCGGCGACGCCGATGAGGAACAGCTTGCGGTGGCCGAAGCGGTCGCCGATCCGGCCGGCGGGGATGAGCAGCAGGCCGTAGCCGAGCGCGTAGCCGGCGATGACCCACTCCATGGCCGTGTAGGTCGACTTGAGGTCGCGCTGGATCGGGGCGACCGCGACATTGACGATTGTCGTTGCCAGCAGGATCATGAACGCCCCGGCCAGAACGACGGCCAGGATCAGCCATCGGCGCGGATTGGGTGGTGCGGCGCTGTGTTCGTCGGTCCAGCTCTCCGTCATCGCGTTCCTCCTGAAGTCGGACGGGGGTCGGCAGCGGACCCACCCTTCCGACTACACGCCGTTGCGTACGATTAGTCAAGTACGGCTATTTGCGTACGACCTGTACGGCACATGGGGAGGGCCCGGGTCAGGAGCTGACCCGGACCCGGTGACGCGGCGGCGGTTACGACCAGTCGGAGGAACCCGAACCCCACTCGGACGTAGCTGGCCAGGCCAGGTCGAAGGGGAAGTCGTTGGCGCGAAGCTCCAGCGTGCTCTCCAGCACGGCGTCGGTCAGCCGGTCGACGTCGGCGTCGCTGTGGGCGCCACCGGCGAAGAACATCGGCATGCCGAGCGTGTAGATGCCGCGCTTGCGCAGCAGCAGCGTGAGGATGAACGTCGCGGGGTTGAGTGCCCGCGAGTAGACCCGGTAGTCGGTGTAGGAGTCTTCCGGAAGGAACTGGAAGCACCCGATGTAGTCGCCGAACCCCACCATCCGCAGCGGAATCCCCTCGGCCGCCCGGAACGCGGCCAGCCGCGCCTGGACCCGGTCCACCTTGGCCCGCAGGTCGGTGTAGTAGGCGGGTCCCTTGTCCCGGAGGAGCTGGAGCGTGGCCAGCGACGCCGCCACCGACAGGTAGTTGCCGGTGTGACTGCCCTGCAGGCCGGTCTTCTGGCCGAAGTCGGTCCACGACTGCCCACTGGTCTGCGAGATGTCGAGGATGTCGGCCCGACCGCCGATCGCCGACAGCGGCAGCCCGAGCCCGCTGATCACCTTGCCGTAGGTGACGAGGTCGGTCGGGATGTCGAACTTCTGCGCGGCGCCGCCGAGGCCCGAACGGAAGCCCGTCAGCACCTCGTCGAGGATGAACGGCACCCCGAGCCGCCGGGCGGCCACCGCCACCTCGCGGATCATCGGGATCGTCGTCTCCTCGAACGGGAACGACGAGGCCGCCGGCTCGGCGAGGATGCAGGCCAACTCACCCGCGTGGCGCTCGATCAACTCGACCGCGAGCGCGGTGTCGTTGGGCAGGATCAGCAGGTCGCGCGGCTCGGCCGGTGTGACGCCGGCGAACGCCGAGACCAGCGGGATGCCGTCCTTGCCGATCTCCGGGAACGGCACCGCGGGATGCCCGTGGTACCACGGCGCGGTGTTGTGGACGGCCAGGTCGTGTGACCCGTGCAGGGTGCCCTCGAACTTGGCGACCATCCGGCGTCCGGTGAACGCACGGCAGAGCCGAATCGCCGACTGGGTGGCGCCCGTACCCGAGTGCTGGAAGGCGAACTTCTCGTTGTGCGGGAGGATCTCCCGCAGCAGCGTCGCGAGCTGCAGCTCCAGCGCGTTGGTGTAGCCGTTGCCGGTGCCCTTGCCGAGGTGCTCCCGGACGAAGTCCACGACCGGGGCCGGGTTGTGACCGTGCAGTGCCTGAGCGCCGTACCCCATGTGGCAGTCGAGGTAGTCGTTGCCGTCGATGTCGGTCAACGTCGAGCCGCTGGCGGTGGCCGCGATGACCGGAAACGGTGGCGCCTGGAACGGCCAGAACACGTGCGCGGCGGCGTCGACCGCCCTCAGTTGCTCGACGTGCGCGGCCGAGGCACCCTGGCGCGCGCCGATCTCGCCGAACAGCTCGTAGACCCACTTCTGCTGCATGAGGTCCTGAATGACCTCGATCGCTCCGCGCTCCTGTTGGCTGGCGCCCATCGTGTCCCCTTCGCATGGCGGCCGTGACAGGCGCAGCCTGCTCCCGCCCACTCGAACCCGGCTGGAGAACCGTTCGATCGACCCGGCTTCGAGCCGGTCTTGAGCGCCGTCGTCGAAGCTCGCCGCCATGACGGAAAATCGGGTCAATCTCTACTCGCTGACCGACACGATCACGCCGTGGGCAGTGCGGGCCGCGGCGACGCTCGGCCTCGCCGACCTGATCGCCGCGGGCACCACCACGCTCGACGAGCTCGCCGCGGCGACGAAGGCCAACCCCGACGCGCTGCACCGGCTGCTGCGCTACCTCTCGGTCCGCGGCGTCTTCAAGGAGACCGAGCCGCGGGTGTACGCCCTGACGGAAGCCGCCGAGTTCCTCAAGACCGACCACCCCGCCGCCCAGCGCCCCTGGCTCGACGTCGACTCGATGGCCGGCCGGATCGAGGGCACGTTCAGCTCGCTGACCCACTCGATCCGCACCGGCGACGCGGCGTACCCCGTGCGTTACGGCATCGAGTTCTGGGACGACCTGGCCACCAACCCCGACCGGGCCACGTCGTTCGGCGCGCTGATGGCCACCCACGCCAGCTACTTCGACCAGGTCGTCCAGGGCTACGACTGGAGCACCGTCAACCACGTCATCGACGTCGGTGGCGGCACCGGCGCCCTGCTCACCGAGATCCTCAAGGCCCAGCCGCACCTGCGCGGCACCGTGGTCGACCTGCCGGGCGTCGTCGAGCAGGGCCGGGCCCGGTTCGAGGCGGCGGGCATCGCCGACCGCGCCGAGGTCGTCAGTGGAAGCATCTTCGACCCGCTCCCGGCCGGCGCCGACGTCTACATCCTGTCGAATGTCCTGCACGACTGGAACGACAGCTCCGCCGAGAAGATCCTCCAGCGGGCGGCGGACGCGATCGGCACGACCGGCAAGGTGCTGATCGTGCAGATCCTCGTGAAGGACGAGAACGACAACTTCCCCGACGACCCGGCCCGGCTGATGTTCATCACCCAGATGGACCTGCGCCTCCTCTCGCTGATGGCGGGCAAGGCGAGGACCTGGCGCGAGTACGCCGAACTGGGCGAGAAGGCCGGGCTCCAGGTGGACGGCAGCACGGTGATCCCCACCGGGCAGACCCTGCTCACTCTGCGCCGCGGCTGATGGAACGGGCCCCTTGCTGACGGTTTCCGGTTGGGAAGGGGCCCTCGCTCACGGACGGTGCGCGCGTCGTACCGTTGCGGACATGAACCCGGCCGTCCGACGGATCGCGATCGATGCCCTCATCGCGATCGTCGTCGCGGCCGTGGTGGCGGTGGCGATCCGGGTCGCCGACGAGCCGGGCGCCCGGCCGCCGGACGCGCGCGCCTACGCGATCGGCGCGGTGATCGGGCTCCTGCTGGTCTTCCGGCGTCGCTGGCCGCTGCTGGTGCTCGTCGGCTCGGTCACCGCGCTGATGATCTACTACGCGCTCGAATACCCGGGCATACCGCCCGCCCTTCCGCTGGCCGCCGCCCTCTTCTCCGTCGCGGCCGCCGGCCGGTTCACCTGGGCGCTCGTCGTCGCCGGGTTCTTCGTCGTCCTTGAGCTGATCATGCGGTACACGCTGCTCGGCGAGGGGTTCTTTCCCGCCCTCTCGGCCACCCTCGAAGAGGGCTCGCTGCTCGCGGCCGTGGTGCTGCTCGCCGAGACGATCCGCACCCGCCGGATCCGGCTGGCGGAGGCACAACAGCGTCTCGCCGTGATGCGGCAGGAGCGTCAACACGAGGTCGCCCAGGAGCGGCTCCGCATCGCCCGCGAGGTCCACGACGTACTCGGCCACACGATCACCGCGATCAGTGTGCAGGCGAGCCTCGCCGACGACATCTTCGACAGCAAGCCGGCCGAGGCGCGGGCCGCGTTGCGGAGCATCCGGGGCGCGGCGCGCGACGCGATGCACGAGGTCCGCTCGGCGATCGGCATGCTCCGGGACGCCGGGGAGGTGCCCGACCTGGCCCGTGTCTTCGCGGTCGCCGAGCAGGCCGGCGTGAAGGTGCGGTCGGGGATCGCCGGCACCCCGCGCCCGATCCCGCCGGAGGTGGCGCTCTCGGTCTACCGGATCGTGCAGGAGTCGATCACCAACACGGTCAAACACGCCGAAGCGACGACCGTCGACGTCACCATCACCTACGCGGGTGGCGCCGTCACGGTGGAGATCGTCGACGACGGGGTCGGCGCCGGGGCGAGCCGGAGGGGGCACGGGGTGGCCGGCATGCGGGAACGGGCCACGGCCGCGGGCGGATCCCTCGAGGCCGGGCCCCGGCCGGAGGGCGGGGGGTTCCGAGTGGCCGCGCGGCTGCCGGTCGAGGTGGAGGAGACAGCGTGACGATCCGGATGGTGCTGGCGGACGACCAGACACTCGTGCGGGCCGGCTTCCGGGGCCTGCTCGACCACAGCGACGACCTGGAGGTGGTCGGTGAGGCGTCCAACGGCGCCCAGGCTGTCGAGATGGTGGCCGCGACCCGGCCGGACATCGTGCTGATGGACGTGCGAATGCCCGTGCTCGACGGCGTGCAGGCCACCGCCGCGATCGTCGAGCGCTTCCCGGCCGTGCGGGTCATCGTCCTGACCACCTTCGAGCTCGACGAGTACGTCTTCGAGGCGCTGCGCGCCGGTGCGAGCGGGTTCCTGCTGAAGGACATCGAGCCCGACGAGCTGCGTCAGGCGGTGCGGGTGGTGGCCGGCGGCGACATGTTGATCTCGCCGCGGGTGACGAGTCGGCTGGTGAGCGCGTTCGTCAGCAAGGTGGCGCCGGCGCCGGTCGACGGCGGCCGGCTGGCGGTGTTGACCGACCGCGAGCGCGAGGTGATGAGTCTGGTGGCCAGCGGGCTGACCAATGAGGAGATCGGGCGCCGGCTCTCGATGAGCCCCGCCACCGCCCGTACCCACGTCCACCGGGCCATGGTCAAGCTCCGCGTCCGCGACCGGGCGCAACTCGTCGTGCTCGCCTACCAGACCGGGCTCGTCGCGCCCGGCGGCTAGCTACGGCCCCTGTTTCGCAGGGGATCCCGGCTACGGTGATCGCCGTACGACCCTGCCGTTCAGCGACGGATGTCATGGGGTGCGCACCCTCCGTATGTTGGCGTCATGTTTGAGGTCGGAGAGAACGCCGATGGGATCCTGGCCGGGGTCCTGTTCCTGATCTGGCTGTCCGCGGCGATCCTCGTCACGCGGCTGGCCTGGCGGCCGACGCCCGTGGCGCTGCGGAAAAGCGCCCGTCGACTACTGCGTCTGCTCGTCGCCGCGCTGGTGGTGCTTGTCGTCAAGTGCGTCGCGATCGGGCTGATGCTCGCCGTCGACTGGATCTTCGCCGACAACCGCGTGATCGTGCAGATGCCGCTCCTGCTGCTGCCGATGCTGGCCGTCGCCGTCTGGACCGTGCCGGGCCTGCGCGCCCTGGCCAACCGCGACGACGCGCCGGTCGACGTCGAGACGCGCAGCGCCGCCGCCAACCCCAGATTCGTCGTGCCGGTCCAGGTGACGGCCGTGGCGACGGTCATCGGCGTCTACTTCGCGTACGTGTCCCGTCCGGTCCCTTCCTACCTCGACGACATCGCGACCCATGCCGCGCCGATCCTCATGTCGGTGCTGGTGCTCTGGCTCTGGCAGGGGCGTCGCCTGCGGGTCGTCACCGCGACCGACTTCGCACGCCGTGGCCGACGTGCCAGCGCCCTGCGCGCCATCGCGCAGACCGCCGTCGTGGTGCTGGTCGTCGCCGCTGGCGTCACCTACGCGGCCCAGAGCAGCCGGCTGCCCGACCGAATGACCATGACGTCCCACGACAACGTCGACTACGGCGGCGGCCCTTCGTTCGGTCACGGCGGTCATGGCGGGGTCTCCGTCGACGACCTGCGCGGCCCGCGGACCGGCAAGCCCAACAAGGCCTTCACCCTGACCGCGAAGAACGCCACGGTACGGCTCTCGTCGGGCACCGAGATCGAGGCGCTGACGTACAACGGTGAGTCGCCCGGGCCGGAGCTGCGGGTCCGCGAGGGCGACCTCGTCGAGGTGACGCTGCACAACGAGATCCCCGACGAGAACGTGACGATCCACTGGCACGGCCTCGACGTGCCCAACGGTGAGGACGGCGTGGCCGGCGCGACGCAGAACGCGGTGGAGCCGGGCGGCACCTTCACCTACCGGTTCGTCGCCGAGCAGGTCGGCACCTTCTGGTACCACACCCACCAGAACCCGCTGGAGGCGATCCGGCGGGGCCTGTTCGGCGCGCTCATCGTCGAGCCGCGCGACGGCCCACCACCCGGCGAGCGGGACTTCGTGGTGATGGCCCACGAGTGGCGTACGCCGGACGACAACATCGTCTCGTTCGGCACCAGCGACACGCTGCAACGGCAGGAGGTCGCCCCGGGCACGCCGGTACGGCTACGCCTGGTCAACACCGACAACAACCCGTCCACCGACAGCCGCCCACGCTCGCTGACGGTCAACGGCACGCCGGTGCGGGTGGCCGCGATCGACGGGGTCGACGTCAACGGCCCGACCCCGCTGACCGACCCGCGGTTCGGGCTGGCGACCGGTGGACGCTACGACGTGACATTCCCGATGCCGGCGGGCCCGGTACGCCTGACCGACCTCGCCAACCGCGACGGCGGGCTGGTCCTGGCGCCACCGGGTGACACCTCGACGCCGAAGGTCGTCGACGACGGGAAGCAGTTCGACCCGCTGTCGTACGGTTCCGGGGGCTCCCGGCCCTTCGACGCGGGCTCGTCGTACGACCGCTCGTTCACCCAGCTCCTCGACGACCGGCTGTCCTTCTACAACGGCGGACTCCACCTGGTGCCGATCATCAACGGGCACAGCTTCCCCGACACCCCGACGCTGATGGTCCGGATGGGCGACGTGGTCAAGGTGCGGATCGTCAACCGCAGCCACCAGAACCACCCGATGCACCTGCACGGCCATCACGCGTTGGTGCTGTCCCGCAACGGCGTGCGAGCGACCGGGTCGCCGTGGTGGATCGACAGCCTCGACGTGATCCCCGGCCAGATCTACGAGATCGGCTTCACGGCGGACAACCCGGGGCTCTGGATGGACCACTGTCACAACCTCGACCACGCGGCCAACGGCATGGTGATGCACCTCGCCTACGAGGGCGTGACGTCCCCCTACGAGCTGGGGCGCGGCACTCCCAACCAGCCGGAGTAGGCGGCCCTGTCGAGCCTTCCTCCACCGGGCCTCGAGGCAACGCCGGCAGCGTCGTTCGCATCCGAACCCCTCTTGCTGAGGAGAACCCATGCTCGACGCGATGCGACGAACGTTGTCGCTGGCCGTGCCGCTGGTACTGGCGGCCGGCATTGCCGCGCCCGCCACCGCGGCCACCTCGACCACCGGGCGACTGACCGTCGTCGCCCGCAACCTCGACAACCCTCGCGGTGTCGCCATCGACCGCGCCGGCACCGTCTACGTCGCCGAGGCCGGGGTCGGCGGCGACGGCGTCTGCATCCCCGGCACGTTCGGCACCAACCTCTGCTACGGCTCGACCGGTGCGATCACGGCGGTCCGTCACGGCTGGCAGAAGCGAGTCGTGACGGGCCTGCCGTCGCTGCGCAGCACCGGTGCCGGCTTCTCCGTCTACGGCGCACACGACCTGGCCTTCGACCGGCAGGGCAAACTGCTGGTGGCGATGGGCTACAGCACCGACCCGGTCTCTCGCGACCTGCTCGGCGCGGCCGGGGCCACGATGGGAACGGTTCTCCGGGTCGAGGGGAAGCGCCGCTGGTCGGTCGTCGGCGACCTCTCTGCCTACGAGGGGCAGAACAACCCCGACGGTGTCATCCCGGAGAGCCAGCCCTACGCCGTCATCGCCGACGGGCGGGACGTCTACGCGCTCGACGCGGCCGCCAACGACGTGCTCCGGATCGACCGTCGTGGCGTGGTCACGGCCGAACACGTCTGGCCGCAGGAGCAGGTTCCGGCGCCGCCGGAGTGGGGTCTGCCGCCCGGCTCGACGACGCCGATCCAGTTCGTGCCGGTCACCATCACCCGCGGCCCGGACGGTGCCCTCTACATCGGACAACTGACCGGGCACCCGTTCCCCAACGGCGGGGCCCGGGTGTGGCGGCTGGTGCCCGGGCAGGAGCCGACGATCTTCGCGACCGGCTTCACCAACATCATCGACATCGCGTTCGACAAGCGCGGCCGGCTGGTCGTGCTGGAGATCGCGAAGAACGGGCTCAGCTCGGGCGATTCCACCGGTGCGTTGATCCGGGTGGAGCGCGACGGTAGCCACCGGGAACTGGCGAGCACCGGCCTGGACTCCCCGATGTCGTTCGCCATCGCAGGGGACGGCAGCTTCTACATCGCCAACAAGGGCCTCGGCATCGGCGAGTTGGTCCTTCTGTCCACACAAGACTGACAGAATCGTGCGGCGATCGTGGCGTTCTTCGTGTCGGGAGGACGCCACGATAGCTGCGGCGTCACACGCCCGCGATACGGTGCCAATCATGTGCACGCTTGCGGCGGGAGACGGGGTCTGGGGGTCAGGTTGACGCGGTCCGACGGCGGGTCTCCCGCCGGCGCCACCACCATCCTCATAGTCGACGACCACGCTCTCGTCCGCGAGGGGTTGCGCTGGGTGCTCGAGGTCCACGCCGACCTCGACGTGGTCGACGAGGCGGGCGACTCGGCCACCGCGGTCGCCAAGGCGGCGTCGGAGCGTCCCGACGTGGTGTTGCTCGACGTCGAGATCCCCGGTGACGACCCGGTGGTCACGGTGCGCCGCATTCGTGAGGTGTCACCCGACAGCGCGGTCGTCATCCTCAGCATGTACGACAGCCCTGACCTGCTGCGCCGTCTGATCGCCGCCGGGGTGCGCGCCTACCTGCTCAAGAGCGTGGGTCGTGAGGAACTGGTCGCCGCGATCCGCAAATCGCGGGACGGCAGCGGCTCGGTGCTGCTCTCGGTCTCCGGTCAGAGCCTGGTGCAGGTGCAGAACGCGGAGTCCGCCATTCTGTCCCCCGTCGAGCTGGAGATCCTCCAACTCGCGGCCGAGGCGATGACCAATGCCCAGATCGCGCGCCGGCTCGACCTGACCGAGGCCACGGTGAAGAGCCACCTGCGTCGCATCTTCGCGAAGCTCGGCGCGGTCTCCCGCATCGACGCGGTCAACAAGGCGGTGGCAGCGTCACTGGTGACGCTGCCACACGACCGGTTGGTGCCCCGCCCTCGCCGCCCGCCGCCTTAGCGGTCGGGGAGGTTCCTCAACAAGCGGCCTTGAGGTCCGCGGCGCGGTCCGTGCGCTCCCAGGTCAGGTCCGGGAGCTCACGGCCGAAGTGACCGTAGGCCGCCGTCTGCTGGTAGATCGGACGCAGGAGGTCCAGGTCGCGGATGATCGCCGCCGGACGCAGGTCGAAGACCTCCCCGATCGCCTTCTCGATCCGGTCGAGCGGCACCGTCTCCGTGCCGAAGGTCTCCACGAACAGGCTCACCGGATGGGCCTTGCCGATCGCGTAGGCCACCTGCGCCTCACACCGCTCCGCCAGGCCCGCGGCGACGACGTTCTTCGCCACCCACCGCATCGCGTACGCCGCCGACCGGTCGACCTTCGACGGGTCCTTGCCCGAGAACGCGCCACCACCGTGCCGGGCGTACCCGCCGTAGGTGTCGACGATGATCTTCCGGCCGGTCAGGCCCGCGTCGCCCATCGGGCCACCGATCTCGAACCGCCCCGTCGGGTTGACCAGTAGCCGGTAGCCCTCGGTGTCGAGGTCGAGGGCCTCCAGCTCCGGCGTGATCACGTGGTTGCGGATGTCGGGCGTGAGCAGGTCGTCGAGGGAGATGTGGGCGGCGTGCTGCGTGGAGACCACGACGGTGTCGAGCCGGACCGGGCGTAGGCCGTCGTACTCGACGGTGACCTGGGTCTTGCCGTCCGGCCGCAGGTAGGGCACCGTGCCGTCCTTGCGGACGGCGGCCAGGCGACGGGCCAGACGATGGGCCAGCGCGATCGGCAGCGGCATCAGCTCCGGCGTCTCCGAGCAGGCGAAGCCGAACATCATGCCCTGGTCACCGGCGCCCTGGGCGTCGAGCCCGCCGCCGGACGAGCCGTCGCGCAGCTCGATCGCCGTGTCGACGCCCTGCGCGATGTCGGGCGACTGGGCACCGATCGAGATGCTGACGCCGCAGGAGGCGCCGTCGAAGCCCTTCTTCGACGAGTCGTACCCGATGCCCAGGACTGTTTCACGCACGATGCGTGGGATGTCGGCGTAGGCCTGCGTGGTGACCTCGCCCGCGACGTGGACCTGGCCGGTGGTGATCAGGCTCTCGACGGCGACCCGGCTGTGCGGGTCCTGCGCCAGTAGCGCGTCGAGGATCCCGTCGCTGATCTGATCGGCGATCTTGTCGGGATGACCTTCGGTGACCGACTCGGAGGTGAAGAGGCGGCGCGACATGTGTGACTCCTAACCCAGGGGGCGTGGGGGCCCGGCGAGTCTTCCCGCCTCTGGTGGAGGTTGCCTTGAGGAAGCATCGAGCGATCAAAGGGGTATCCGCCGTACAACTTTCGACATGGATCGATCCTCGGAAGAACCCGTGATCTCGCTACCTGCGGTCGTTCCGACCCGCCCCGCTCATCCATAGCTTGAGAGCGTCTCGACGAGTGCTATGGGGAATGGGGGGACCACTGTGGTCAGGTACGAGATCCTCGGGTCGCTGGAAGTGATCCACGAAGGCCGGATCTGCACGCCGACGCCGCCGAAGGTGCGGACCGTGCTGGCGCTGCTGGTGATGCGGGCCAACCGGGTCGTTCTGGTCGACTCGATAATCCGGGAGCTGTGGGGTGACGATCCGGCGCGCAGCGCCGTCACCACGGTGCAGACCTACATCTACCACCTGCGCAAGCTCTTCGCGAAGGAGGGCATAGAGACCCCGGACCGGACCGTGCTGGAGAGCCGCGCACGCGGCTACCTGCTCAGGGTGGAGCCGGGCCAGCTCGACGCCGAGGTGTTCGAGACGATGCTCGACCAGGGCCGCTCGCACATCGAGTCGGACCGGCCCGAGGAGGGCGCCGAGGTGCTGCGGCGGGCGCTGGCCATGTGGAGCGGGCCGGTGGGCGCCAACGTGACGTTCGGGCCGGCGTTGGAGGCCCACGCGATCCACCTGCAGGAGCAGTGGATCCGGGCGCTGGAGCTGCGCATCCAGGCCGACATCACGCTCGGTCGGCACCGCGAGCTGATCGGCGAGCTGCGCTACCTCGTGGGCACGTACCCGCTCAACGAGTGGTTCCACCGTCAGCTCATCGTGGCGCTCAACCGGTCCGGACGCCGGGGCGAGGCGTTGCAGGCGTACCACCACCTGCGCCGGGTGCTCAGTGAGGAGTTGGGCCTGGACCCTTCGCCTGACCTCCAGCGGCTCCAGCGGGAGGTGTTGGCCGCCGGCGGGCCACTGCGCCCAGGGCTGGCCAGGGCCTCGTGACAGGCCCTCGACCGACGCTCCAGCGCCGTTCGACCGGCCGTCCCTAGCTTTCACACGGACATCGCGGCCAGGAGGTCTTCCATGACGAGCACATCCGACCGTCGGGTGGTCATCACCGGGATTGGCGTCATCGCCCCCGGTGGACTGGGCACCAAGGCGTTCTGGGAACTGTTGACCGCTGGCCGTACGGCCACCCGTACCCTGTCGTTCTTCGACGCCACGCCCTTCCGGTCGCGAGTGGCCGCGGAGGCCGACTTCGACCCGGCCGCCGAGGGCCTGTCGCCGCAGGAGATCCGCCGGATGGACCGGGCGGCTCAGATGGCGGTGGTCTGCACCCGGGAGGCGCTCGCCGACAGCGGCTTCGAGGTCGTCGACCCGACCCGGGTCGGCGTCAGTGTCGGCACGGCGGTCGGGGCCACGATGAGCCTCGAAGAGGAGTACGTCGTGGTCAGCGACGGCGGCCGGAAATGGCTGACCGACCACCGGTACGCCACCCCGCACCTCTACGACTATCTGGTGCCGAGCTCGTTCGCCCGGGAGGTGGCGTGGTCGGTCGGGGCTGAAGGTCCGGCGACGGTGGTCTCCACCGGCTGCACGTCGGGCCTCGACTCGGTCGGCCACGCCCGGGAGCTGATCCGCGAGGGCTCGGCCGACGTGATGATCGCCGGCGCGACCGACGCCCCGATCTCGCCGATCACGGTGGCCTGCTTCGACGCGATCAAGGCGACCACGGCCCGCAACGACGACGCGGCGCACGCGTCGCGGCCGTTCGACAACAGCCGCGACGGGTTCGTCCTCGGCGAGGGGTCGGCGATGTTCGTCCTCGAAGAGCTGGAGCACGCCCGCCGGCGAGGTGCGCAGATCTACGCCGAGCTGGTCGGGTTCGCCTCCCGCTCCAACGCGTTCCACATGACCGGCCTGCGGCCCGACGGGCGGGAGATGGCCGAGGCGATCCGGGTCGCGCTCGCCGACGCCCAGCTGCCCGGTGACGCCGTCGACTACATCAACGCGCACGGCTCGGGTACGAAGCAGAACGACCGGCACGAGACGGCGGCGTTCAAGCGGAGCCTCGGCGACCACGCATACCGCACGCCGGTCAGCTCGATCAAGTCGATGATCGGCCACTCGCTCGGCGCCATCGGGTCGATCGAGATCGCGGCGTCGGCCCTGGCCATCAAGCACGGGGTGGTGCCGCCGACAGCCAACCTGCATGAACGCGACCCGGAGTGCGACCTCGACTACGTGCCGCTCACCGCCCGCGAGCAGCAGACCGACGTGGTGTTGAGCGTGGGTAGCGGGTTCGGCGGTTTCCAGAGCGCGATGCTCCTGGCGCGTGTGGCATGACCACTGTCGTCACCGGGGTCGGGGTGGCCGCGCCCAACGGGTTGGGCCGCGACGCCTTCTGGGCGGCCACCGTCGCCGGGGTGGGTGGCATCGGGCCGATCAGCCGTTTCGATCCCTCGGGTTACCCCGCGCAGTTGGCCGGCGAGGTTCCCGGATACGAGGCGGCCGATCACATCCCGAGTCGGTTGATGGCGCAGACCGACCACATGACCCGGCTGTCGCTGACGGCGGCGCAGTGGGCGCTTGCCGATGCGTCCGTCGACCCGGCGGCGCTGCCCGAGTTCGGCATGGGTGTCGTCACGGCCAGCGCGTCGGGCGGCTTCGAGTTCGGCCATCGTGAGCTGGAGAAGCTCTGGAGCAAGGGCTCCGAGCACGTCAGCGCCTACCAGTCGTTCGCCTGGTTCTACGCGGTCAACACCGGCCAGATCTCGATCCGCCACGGGATGCGTGGGCCGACCGGGGTGCTCGTCACCGAGCAGGCGGGTGGGCTCGACGCGGTGGCGCAGGCCCGGCGCCAGGTGCGCAAGGGCGTGCAGCTCGTGATGACCGGCGGTGTCGACGCGTCGCTCTGCCCGTGGGGCTGGACGGCCCAGCTCGCCAACGGCCTCCTCAGCACCGGGCGCGATCCGGCCACGGCCTTCCTGCCGTTCGATGCCAACGCGTCGGGCTACGTGCCGGGCGAGGGCGGGGCGATCCTCGTGTTGGAGGACGAGCACGCCGCTGCCCGGCGCGGGGCCGACGTCTACGGGGTGATCGCCGGATACGGCGCGACGTTCGACCCGCGGCCCGGCTCCGGCCGCCCGCCGGGTCTGCGTCGGGCGGCCGAGATGGCCCTGTCCGACGCCGGTCTCACGCCAGCCGACATCGACGTCGTCTTCGCCGACGGCGCCGGGGTCGCGGAGCTCGACCGGGCCGAGGCCGAGGCGGTCACCGCCGTCTTCGGCCCACGTGGGGTGCCGGTGACGGCGCCCAAGACGATGACCGGCCGGCTCTACTCGGGCGGGGCAGCGCTCGACCTCGTCTCCGCGCTGCTGTCGATCCGACACGGTGTCATCCCGCCCACCACAAACATCCGCCAGCCGGCCGAGGGCCTGCACCTCGACCTGGTACGCGACGTCGCGCGGGAGACACCCGTACGCGCGGCGCTCGTGCTCGCCAGGGGTTACGGCGGGTTCAACGCGGCCATGGTCGTGACCGACGAAAGGAATGGACGATGACCGACGCCAGCCTCGCCGCCGTCGCGAACTTCGACGACCAGCAGGCGCTTGACCTGCGTGAACGGCAGATCGCGGTGCTGGGAAGCGCCAAACAGATCGCCAACGTGATCTACGTGGTCACCGAGCTCGGCGTCGCCGACCTGCTCGTCGACGGACCGGTGCCGGTCGCCCAACTGGCGGCGGCCACCGAGTCACACGAGGACGCGCTGCGGCGGATCCTCCGCGCGGCCTCGGCGGTCGGCATCTTCGACGAGCAGGAGGACGGGTCGTTCGCGCTGACGCCGCTCGGCGAGGGGCTGACGTCGGCCCGGATCGGCGGGCTGCGGCCGATGGTGCAGTTCAGCGGCGCCGACTTCAACCGCCTCCCGTACGCGGAGATCCTGCACAGTGTCCGCACCGGCGAGCCGGCCTTCAACAAGGTCTTCGGCATGGGCTTCTACGACTACCTCCAGGCCCACCCGGAGGCCAACCGGTTCTTCGAGGGCTTCATGGCCCACTGGAGCCGGCGGCTCGCCGACCGGTTCGCGGCGGAGCTGGCGCCCGAGCGGTTCGGCCGGATCGCCGACATCGGCGGCAGCAACGGCTACTTCCTGGCCAAGATGCTCCAGCGTCACCCCGAGGGCACCGGCGTCCTCTTCGACCTGCCCGAGGTGGTGGCCGACGCCGAACCGCTGCTCAAGGAGCACGGTGTCACCGAGCGGGTCGAGGTGCGGGGCGGCGACTTCTTCACCGACGAGCTGCCGGCCGGCGCCGACGCGTACATCCTGAAGTCGATCGTCCACAACTGGCCGGACGACACCTGCGTCACGTTGCTGCGTCGGATCCGCGCGGCGATCGGCGACGCCGACTCCCGCCTGATCGCGATCGACCAGATCGTGCCGCCGCGCAACCAGTGGGACCACGCCAAGATCATCGACATCGACATGTTGGTGCTCTTCGGCGGCAAGGAGCGCGACCTCCGCGAATGGCAGGCGCTGTTCACCGCGTCCGGTTTCGAGCTGGTCAACACCCCCGCCTCCCGCGGCTGGGCCCTGCTCGAAGCGCGTCCGATCTAGGAAAGGAAGCCCGCAATGGCACACATCGGCATCGACCAGCCGGTCGTGACGATGGTCAACGTCTTCACCGTCGAGCCGGCCAACCAGCAGAAGCTCGTCGACATCCTGATCGAGGCGACCGACGCGGTGATGTCCAAGGTCGACGGGTTCGTGTCGGCGAACATCCACGCCAGCCTCGACGGGACCCGGGTCGTCAACTACGCGCAGTGGAAGAGCGAAGAGCACTTCACCGCGATGCTCCAGAACCCCGAGGTCCATCCCCACTTCGGCGAGGTACGCGCGATCGCCACGCCGGAACGCCACCTCTACAAAGTCGTCTACACGGAGGACGCTCATGTCTGACGGAAGCACCGACGTCCTGATCGTCGGCGGCGGCCCGGTCGGCCTGTCGACCGCGCTCTTCCTGGCCCGCAAGGGGATCCGGCCGATCCTTGTCGAACGTCGGCCCCGGCTGTCGACGATCCCCCGCGCGACCGGTCTGCACGCCCGCACGGTGGAGATCTTCCGCACCGTCGGCCTGGAGCCGGCCGTGCAGCAGGCCGGCATGAAGATCGTCGGGCCGGGCGCCGAACTCGACCTCGTCCGCGCGGGCCGGGCCACGCCACTTGTCATGCTCGGCGCCCAGTCGCTGGCCGACCTGCACAAGTCGTTCGTCATGGAGGCCCACGACGTCGACTACGACACGTTCACGCCGAGCTGGCCGATCTGGTGCGGCCAGGACCACTACGAGCCGCTGCTCCACGACGCCGCCGTCGAAGCGGGCGCGGAGATCCGCTTCCAGAACGAGCTGATCGGGCTGACCCAGGACCAGGACGGGGTGACCGCGACCGTCAACGACAACGGCACGACACGCACCATCCGGGCGCGGTACGTCGTCGCGGCCGACGGCGTGAAGAGCCCCGTCCGCGAGATGCTCCAGATCGGCAACCGCAGCAACGGTGTCGCCGGGAACTTCGTCAGCATCATCTTCCGCGCCAAGGTCGACCTGCCCGACACGGCACCCCGGTTCACCCTGATCTACCTGATGAACCAGCTGGCCCAGGGTCTGCTGCTCTTCATCGAGCCGGGGCGGTGGATGTTCGGCGTCAACTACTACCCCGAGCGGGGGCAGTCGCCGGCCGACTTCACCCCGGAACGCTGCGTCGAGCTGGCCCGGATCGCGGCCGGCGACCCCGAGCTGGAGGTCGAGGTCGAGTCGGCCCAGCCCTGGGACGCGCGGCACATGGTCGCCGACGCGTACCAGTCAGGGCGGGTCTTCCTCGCCGGCGACGCCTGTCACGCCCACCCGCCGGCCGGCGGCTTCGGCGTCAACGCCGGCATCCAGGACGCGCACAACCTGGCGTGGAAGCTCGCCGACGTGCTGCAGGGGCGGGCCGACGAGAGCCTGCTCGACTCCTACGAAGCCGAGCGTCGTCCGGTCGGCGCCGCGACCGCCGACCAGGCGTGGATGCTCTTCCGCACCCGGGGTCAGCTCGCCGACGAGGACAAGGCCGCCTATCGGGACTTCGTCATCGTGACGATGGGCTACCGGTACACGTCGAACGCGATCGTCGGCGCGCCCGCCGACACCGAGCTGCTGCCCCGCGAGCTGACCTTCACCGGCCAACCCGGATCGCGTGCGCCGCACGGCTGGGTCGACCACGACGGCGCGCGGGTCTCCACGATCGACGTGCTGACCGAGGGCTGGACGTTGGCCACCGCTCCCGGCGGCGACGCCTGGCTCGCGGCGGTCGAGGCGGTCTCGGCGGAGACCGGGCTTCCGATCACGGCGCTGACCGCCGGCCCCGACGGTGACCTCGCCGACGACGGCTCGTGGCTCGCGAGCTGTGGAGTCGGCCCCGGCGGGGCGCTGCTGGTACGCCCCGACGGCATCGTCGCCTGGCGCAGCGCCGGCCCGGTCGACGACCAGACGCAGACCCTGGCCGCCGCCCTGGCCACGATCCTGCGGGGAGCGTGAGCAGATGTCCTACCGCGCTCTCATGGTCATGCGGATGGACCCCGGCCACGCCGACGCGGTCGCCGAGCTCTTCGCCGAGCACGACAAGGGCGACATGCCCTACGTCGTCGGCATCTCCCGGCGCACGCTCTTCCGCTACCAGGACCTCTACATGCACCTGCTCGAGGCCGACACCGACGTCTTCGACAAGCTCCTCGCGGCCCGAGCCCGCGCGGACTTCCAGGAGGTCAACCGACGTCTCTCGGCCTACCTGCA
This sequence comes from Micromonospora foliorum, assembly GCF_022229015.1. Classification (GTDB taxonomy): domain Bacteria; phylum Actinomycetota; class Actinomycetes; order Mycobacteriales; family Micromonosporaceae; genus Micromonospora; species Micromonospora foliorum. The sequence goes on along the minus strand of NZ_JAKKFF010000012.1, from coordinate 23,402 downwards.
GCGCTACGCGCCGGACAGCATGACCGAGCTGCAGGACTCGAAGGCCACGCCCTTCTACACCTGGAGCCCCGAGACAGGGAGCATCACGTGACGCTGACCCGCCGCGACATCAACGACATGATGCAGGCATACAAGAAGACGAGCCTGCTGCGTACCGGCGTGGAGCTGGGCGTCTTCGACGCCCTCGCCGCGGGCCCGGCGACGGCCAGCGGGCTCGCCCCGAAGCTCGGCATCCACCCGCGGGGCGCGCGCATCCTGCTCGACGCGCTCACCGCGATCCGCCTCACCGACCGCACCGGCGAGCACTTCTCGCTCACCCCGGCGGCCGCCGACCACCTGGTCAGCACCCGTCCGGACTACCTGGGCGGCATGGTCAAGGTGATGTCGAGCGACTGGGAGTGGGACGCGCTGCGCGACCTCAGCGCCGCCGTCCGGGCCGGCGGCACCGTCCTCGACGTGCACGCCGAGACCCCGGAGTACACCTACTGGGAGGACTTCGCCGCGTACGCGACGAAGGTCGCACAGCCCACCGCGGAGGTGATGGCCGAGGCGCTCGCGCCGTGGACGAAGGAGCGCGCCGAACTCGACATCCTCGACGTCGCCTGCGGCCACGGCGTCTACGGCTACACGCTCGCCCAGCACAACCCCCAGGCGGCGGTGACCTCGCTCGACTGGCCCAACGTGCTCGCCGTGACGGAGAAGCACGCCGAGCGGCTCGGCGTGCGCGACCGGGCGTCGTTCCTGCCGGGTGACATGTTCACCACCGATCTCGGCGGGCCCTACGACGTCGTGCTGCTCACCAACGTCACCCACCACTTCTCCGAGGAGCGGGTGCGTGAGCTGGTGACCAGGCTCGGTTCCGTGGTCAAGCCGGGTGGGCGGCTCGTCATCGTCGGCTTCACCACCGGTGACGAGTCGCCGGCGCTGGACCCGGCGCCGTACCTCTTCTCGGTCCTGATGTTGGTCTGGACCTTCGAGGGGGAGTCGCACTCCGTCGCCGCCTACAACCGGGCCCTCGCCGCGGCGGGCTTCGGCCCGGCCACCGTCCACCCGACGGACCTGCCGTTCCGCGTGCTCGTCGCAGAGAAGGGATGATCATGCATCGGCAACCGATCGTGAAGGTCGCCGCCACCGACGTGCCCGGCATCAACCGGATCGGTGGAGAGGTGCGGATCCTGCTCAGCCCGAAGACCGTCGACGCGACGGAGGGCTTCATGGGCACGGTCCGGCTGGAGCCGGGTGAGTTCCTGGCCGAGCAGTACAACCCGTACTCGGACAAGTTCTGTTACCTCGTACGCGGCGAGGTCGTGATCCGGGTCGACGGCACGGAGGTCAAGGTCGCCGCCGACGAGGCTCTCATGGTCCGTCGCGGTCAGCGGCACCGCATCGTCAACGCCGGCGGCGAGACCGCGCTGATCGTGTTCCAGATCAGTCCGCTCGCGCCGCGCCCCGAGCTGGGCCACGTCGACACCGAGGAGGTCCCGCACCCCGAGTCGCCGGTGCCGCAGGTCGGCGGCGTGCGCGACGGGTGGCAGCGACCGACGGGAGGAAACTCATGAGCCAGCTGACCCTCGACGACCTGCGTCGGATCCTGGAGACCAGTTCCGGCGTGGTCGAGCAGACCGACTGGGCCGATCCGGCGACGCTCGACGCGCCGTTCGAAGACCTCGGCTACGACTCGCTCGCGCTGCTGGAGCTGGCGGCGCGGGTGCAGCAGGAGTACGAGGTGCGCATCCCCGACGACGCCGTCTCGATCATGAAGACGCCGCGGCTCGCCGTCGACTACGTCAACCAACGACTCGCGGATCGGTGACCCCATGGCCGGACACACGGACAACGCGGTCGTCATCAACGCACCGTTCGACCTCGTCTGGGACCTGACCAACGACATCCCCAACTGGCCCTCCCTCTTCAGCGAGTACGCCAGCACCGAAGTGCTCTCGACGTCCGCCGACGGCGCCGTCGTCTTCCGCCTGACCATGCACCCCGACCCGGCCGGCCGGGTCTGGAGCTGGGTCTCCGAGCGGGTGCCCGACCGCGACGACCGGGTGGTGCGGGCACGGCGGCTGGAGACGGGCGCCTTCAAGTACATGAACCTGTTCTGGGAGTACACCGAGATCCCGGACGGCGGCGTGCGGATGCGCTGGGTACAGGACTTCGAGATGCGGCCGGGCGGGCACGCCGACGACGAGGGCATGACCGCCCACCTCAACCGGACCACACGTGAGCAGCAGGCACGCATCCGGGAGATCGTGGAGAAGGCCGCGGCCGAACGCGGGCAGTCATGACCGCCACCGTCAACACGCCGGTCGGTAAGAGCTGGCTGATCTGTCCGGGCTGCCGGGCGTTGCTCTACCAACGCCGGGTCGAGCGCAACCTGGGCGTCTGCCCGGAGTGCGACCACCACGACCAGGTCACCGCACACCAGCGGATCGAGCAGCTCTTCGACCTCGACTCGGTCGAGGAACTGCCACCGGTCGGCGCGTTCGGCGATCCGCTCGGGTTCGTCGACACCAGGCCCTATCCGCAACGGATCGAGGCCGCCCGCCGGCGCACCGGGCTCGACGAGGCGGTCGTCTGCGTCCGGGGCACGGTCGAGGGGCAGCCGTTGATCGCCGCCGTCATGGACTTCCGGTTCCTCGGTGGCAGCCTCGGCACGGGCGTCGGCGAGCGGATCACCCGGGCGGCCGAGTTGGCGCTCGAGACCCGTACGCCGCTGCTGATCGTCAGCGCCTCCGGCGGCGCCCGGATGCAGGAGGGCGTGCTGTCGCTCATGCAGATGGCCAAGACGAGCGCGGCGCTCGGGGCCCTCGACGAGGCCGGGGTGTTGACGATCTCGCTGGTCAGCGACCCGACCTACGGTGGCGTCGCGGCATCGTTCGCGACGCTCTGCGACGTCATTCTCGCCGAGCCGGGGGCACGCCTCGGCTTCGCCGGGCCGAGGGTCATCCAGCAGACGCTGCGTCAGCCGCTGCCGGCCGGCTTCCAGACCGCCGAGTACCTCTTCGCCCGCGGCATGCTCGACGACCTGGTGCCCCGGTCGAACCTGCGGCCGACCATCGGCCGACTGCTGGCCTTCGCGGGGGCCGAGCGGTCCGCGCCGGATCCCTACGGGGTACGGGCTACCGCGCCCCCCGAGTCGGCGGACCCGTGGGCGGTCGTGGCGCTGTCCCGCGACCTCGGTCGACCCTCCACGCTGGACTACATCGGCCACTTCGTGGACGGTTTCGTGGAGCTGCACGGCGACCGGCTGGCGAGTGACTGCCCGGCGATCGTCGGCGGCGTCGGCCTGATCGACGGGCGACCCGCCGTGGTGATCGGCCACCAGAAGGGCCACACGGTCGCCGAGGTGGCCAGCCGCAGCTTCGGCATGGCCACACCGGCCGGCTATCGCAAGGCGGCCCGGCTGATGCGCCTGGCCGAGAAGCTCGGAACGCCGATCGTGACGCTTATCGACACGCCCGGCGCCTACCACGGCATCTCGGCGGAGGAGAACGGGCAGGCCCTCGCCATCGCCGACAGCATCCGGCTGATGGCCGGGCTGACGGTGCCGGTCGTCGCGGTCGTGACCGGCGAGGGTGGCAGCGGGGGTGCGCTAGCCCTTGGCGTCGGCAACCGGGTGTTGATGCTCGCCAACGCGACGTACTCGGTGATCAGCCCGGAAGGCTGCGCCGCGATCCTCTGGAACGACTCCGGTCGGGCCGACGAGGCCGCCGCGCAGCTCAAGCTCCAAGCCGGCGACCTGCTGGCGCTCGGCATCGTCGACGGAGTGGTTCCCGAACCGCCCGGCGGGGCGCCGGCCGATCCCGGGGCGACCGCCTCGGCCGTACACCGGGCGGTTGTCGACGCGTTGGCGGAGTTGGCCGGTCTCAACCGCGAGGAGGTGCGGGCCCAGCGCCGGGCCCGCTTCCGACAGATCGGAGGTTTGACGAATGCCGGAGGGTAACGCCGACCCGCTGGATGCCGCGGTCCGCAGTCTCGCGCGGCTGATCGGATCGACTCCTGGTCCGGTCCGCCGTGCCCGGCTCCAGCACGGCGACCTGGTGGTCGAGGTGGAGTGGCCGGAAGGCGCGCCGGTGGCGGCGACGGTCCCGGCGGTCCCGCTGGTGGAGGCCGACGCCGGCCTGCACTACGTGTGCGCGCCGATGGTCGCGACGCTCTATCTCGCGCCGTCACCCGGCGCTGACCCGTTCGTCCGCGAGGGCGACCAGGTCGTGCCCGGTCAGCAGGTCGCGATCCTCGAAGCCATGAAGATGATGATCCCGGTCGAAGCCGACCGCGCGGGCGAGGTCGTGAAGGTGCTGGTACCCAACGCGACCCCGGTCGAGTACGGCGAACGGTTGATCGCCTTAGCTGTGTCGGAGGGCTGACAGTGTTCGAGTCGGTGCTGATCGCCAACCGGGGCGAGATCGCGGTCCGGATCGCGCGGACCTGCCGGGAGATGGGGCTGCGTACCGTGGCGGTCTACTCGACCGTCGACCGCGACTCGGCGGTGGTGCGCCTGGCCGACGAGGCCGTCCAGATCGGGCCGGGCCCGAGCCGGCGCAGCTACCTGAGCGCCCCGGCCATCATCGAGGCGGCCCGCCGTACGGGGGCCGACGCGATACACCCGGGCTACGGATTCCTCTCCGAGGACCCGGACTTCGCCGAGATCTGTGAGGCCGACGGGATCACGTTCATCGGGCCGCCGCCCGCCGTGATGGCCGCGCTGGGCGACAAGGCCCGGACGCGGGGCATCATGGCGGGCCTCGGCCTGCCCGTGCTCCCCGGCACGACCGACGCCGTCGAGTCGGCGACGCACGCCCGCACGGTGGCGGAGGAGATCGGCTTTCCGCTGATCATCAAGGCGGTCGCCGGTGGCGGCGGCCGAGGCGTACGCGTCGTCCGCGACCCGGCCTCGTTCCTGGGCGAGTTCGCCTCCGCGCGGGCCGAGGCGCAGCTGCTCTTCGGTGACAACCGGGTCTACATCGAGCGCTACCTGGAGTCGGCCCGCCACGTCGAGGTGCAGGTGCTCACCGACCGCTACGGCAACGGCATCCACCTCGGCGAGCGGGACTGCTCGGTGCAGCGGCGGCACCAGAAGCTGATCGAGGAGTCGCCGGCGCCCGGGTTGCCGCAACACATGGTCGACCGGATGACCGCTGCGGCGGTCACCGGCGCGCTCGGCGTCGGCTACGTGGGCGCGGGCACCTTCGAGTTCCTGGTCGGCGGCGGGGACGACTTCCACCTCATGGAGGTCAACTGCCGGCTCCAGGTCGAGCACCCGGTCTCCGAGTTGGTGACCGGCGTCGATCTGGTGCGGCAACAGATCCTCGTCGCGGCCGGCGAACGGCTCGCGCTGACCCAGGCCGACGTGACGCCGCGCGGCACGGCGATCGAGTGTCGCCTCAACGTCGAGGACCCGGCGCGCGGCTTCGTGCCGACACCGGGTGAGCTGACCCGCTTCGACCTTCCCGCCGGCCCGTTCGTCCGCGTCGACACACACGGGTACGCCGGTTACCGGGTGCCGGCCGACTACGACTCCCTCCTCGCGAAGGTGGTCGTCTGGGCGCCCGACCGCACCCAGGCCCTGGCCCGGATGGCCCGCGCCCTCGACGAGTGCGCCGTCGAGGGGCCAGGTGTGGCCACGACCCGCGACTTCCTCCGATCGACGCTCGACCACCCGCTGTTCCGCGCCGCGAAACACGACACCTCGCTTGTCGACACCATGCTCAGCGGCCTCCAGCCGGACACCACCGAGGCTCCAGGGCGCCACTAACCGAGGGGTTCACACTGCTGCCGGTTCGCGGGTTTGCGGCCCGTGCGTCCACGCGGGCGCCCGCGGACGGAAGGTGGCCGACATGGCAATTGACAACGCTTCCCGAGGTGTCAGCCGACGGCGATTATTGGCCGGAGTCGGCGCGGGGGCCCTCGTCGCCGGCACCGGGGGAGTCCTGCTCGACGCGGCGCCCGCGGCGGCCGCGTTCTCCAACCGGTTCGGTCGGATGTTCCCGTCGCTGCCGGCGTTCGGGTCCGCGACGACCCAGATGCGGAACGCGCTGATCGACCTGTCGCGCGTCGGCGGCCCGATGGACGCCCGCGACCCGCTCGGCGTCGGCGCGGAGGCGCTCGCCGACCAGCAGCAGCACAGCATCAACAACCCCGACAACTTCTCGATCCCGCAGGGCATGACGTACTTCGGGCAGTTCGTCGACCACGACCTGGCCTTCGAGACGACGGCGCCGCTGGGCACGCCGGTCGACCCGACCACGGTGCCCAACCCGCGGACGCCCGCCCTCGACCTCGACTCGCTCTACGGCGGCGGGCCGACCGGAAACCCGGAGCTCTACAACTCGGCCGACCCCGCCAAACTCAAGATCGAGTCGGGCGGGCGCTTCGAGGACCTGCCGCGCAACTCCAGTGGCAGGGCGATCGTCTTCGACGTCCGCAACGACGAGAACCTGCCGATCGCGCAGATCACGGCCGCGTTCATCCTCTTCCACAACCGGGTGGTCGACCTGGTGCGCGCGCAGGGCACACCGGCGGCGCAGGTCTTCGGCGCCGCTCGGCAACTCGTCACCTGGCACTACCAGTGGATCGTGCTCAACGAGTTCCTTCCGTTGATCGCCGGCCCGGGCACGGTCTTCACCGTTCTCAACGGGGGCCGCCGCTTCTACCGGCCGGAGCCGAACGCGACGTTCATCCCGGTCGAGTTCACCGCGGCGGCGTTCCGCTTCGGCCACAGCCAGCCGCGACCGGCCTACCTGGTCAACCGCACCGGCGACGGCGGCGACGAGTTCTACGCCATGCTCTTCGACCCGGCGCTGAGCGGCGCCGATCCCGCCGACCTGCGCGGCGGGAAGCGGGCCGCCCGCCGCTACCTCGACTACCAGTTCTGGTTCCAGTTCTTCGACGGCCAGGTGCGGTGGAGCAAGTGGATCGACGTCCGCAACTCGACGCCGCTGTTCGGGTTCCCGCTGCCACCACCGCCGCCCGGCTCGCCGTCGGCCAACCTGCTCGGACGCGACATGCTCCGTCAACTCACCTTCGGCATCCCGTCGGGCCAGCGGATCGCCGCACACATCGGGGCGCCCGCACTCGGCAGCTTCAACTTCCCGGAGCTCAGCGGGTACGGCCTCGGCCTGGACTCCAACACCCCGCTCTTCTACTACATCCTCAAGGAGGCACAACTCCAGGCCGGCGGCGGCTCACTGGGCGCGGTAGGTGGGCGAATCGTGGCGGAGGTGCTCATCGGCATCGCCCAGCTCGACCCGGCGAGCTACCTGAAGGTGCAACCCAACTGGCGTCCGACCCTGCCCGCCCGCTTCTCGGGCCAGTTCACGATGGCCGACCTGCTCACGTACGCCCGGGTCGACCCGGCCAGCCGCAACTCCTGACGGCGCTTGCTCCGCACCCGGGCCCCTGGCGGCCCGGGTGTGTGGAGCACGGGCGCGGTTGAACGGGACTCCAACGGTCCTCGACACTGGTGCGGGAGGGTGCGGACATGACTGGCAACTTCAGCGATTTCAAGGTGGCGGATCTATCGTTGGCGGCCTTCGGGCGTAAGGAGATCGAGCTGGCCGAGCATGAGATGCCGGGTCTGATGTCGATCCGGAGGGAGTTCGCCGAGCGACAGCCGTTAAAGGGTGCGCGGATCACCGGCTCGCTGCACATGACGATTCAGACGGCGGTGTTGATCGAGACGCTGGTGGCGCTCGGCGCGCAGGTCCGGTGGGCGTCCTGCAACATCTTCTCGACCCAGGATCACGCGGCGGCAGCGGCCGTGGTCGGCCCGACCGGCACCCCGGACGCCCCGGCGGGTGTGCCGGTCTACGCCTGGAAGGGCGAGTCCCTCGACGAGTACTGGTGGTGCACCCAGCAGGTGCTGCTCTGGCCGGACGGGCAGGGCCCCAACATGATCCTCGACGATGGTGGTGACGCCACGCTGTTGGTGCACAAGGGTGCCGAGTTCGAGGCGATCGGGGCGGTCCCGTCGCCGGAGAGCGCCGACTCCGAGGAGTACGAGGTCATCCTCGGTGTGCTGACGCGGTCGCTGCGGGAGGACAACCGCCGCTGGACGCGGGTCGCCGCCGGGATCAAGGGAGTGACCGAGGAGACCACGACCGGTGTGCACCGGCTGTACGAGATGCAGCAGGCGGGAAACCTGCTGTTCCCGGCGATCAACGTGAACGACTCGGTGACCAAGAGCAAGTTCGACAACAAGTACGGCTGCCGCCACTCGTTGATCGACGGGATCAACCGGGCCACCGATGTGCTGATCGGCGGGAAGGTCGCCGTCGTGTTCGGCTACGGCGACGTCGGCAAGGGCTGCGCCGAGAGTCTGCGTGGTCAGGGTGCGCGGGTCATCGTGACCGAGGTGGACCCGATCTGCGCACTGCAGGCGGCGATGGACGGCTACCAGGTCGCGACCATCGATGACGTGGTCGAGACCGCGGACATCTTCGTGACCGCGACGGGCTGCTTCAGCGTGATCACCAACGAGCACATGGCGCGGATGAAGCACCAGGCGATCGTGGGAAACATCGGCCACTTCGACAACGAGATCGACATGGCCGGTCTCGCGAAACGCGGCGACGTCGAGCGGATCACCGTGAAGCCGCAGGTGGACGAGTGGCGGTTCGCGGACGGCCACTCGATCATCGTGCTGTCCGAGGGGCGGCTGTTGAACCTCGGCAACGCCACCGGGCATCCGAGCTTCGTGATGTCGAACAGCTTCGCCAACCAGACCATCGCGCAGATCGAGCTGTTCACCAGCACCGACCAGTACCCGGTCGGCGTCCACACCCTTCCCAAGCACCTGGACGAGAAGGTCGCGCGACTCCACCTCGGCGCGCTGGGTGTCCGCCTCACCGAACTGACCAAGGAACAAGCCAGCTACCTCGGTGTCCCGGTCGAAGGGCCCTACAAGCCCGACCACTACCGCTACTGAGAGGGCCCGCCCCGCATGATCGCCGTATCCGGCTCGATCGCGACCGACCATCTGATGCGCTTCCCGGGGCGGTTCGCCGAGCAACTCATCGCCGGCAGCCTCGACACCGTCTCGCTCTCGTTCCTCGTCGACGACCTCGTCGTCCGGCGCGGCGGGGTCGCGGCCAACATCGCCTTCGGGCTCGCTCAACTCGGGCACCGGCCGGTGCTGCTCGGCGCGGTCGGTGGCGACTTCGGCGACTACCGCAGCTGGCTGGAGGGCCACGGGGTCGACTGCTCGGAGGTGCAGGTCAGCTCGATCGCGCACACCGCCCGGTTCATCTGCACCACCGACACCGACCTCTGCCAGATCGCGTCGTTCTATCCCGGCGCCATGGGCGAGCCGGACCGGATCAGCCTCGACGGTGTCGCCGCGCGGGCCGGTGGCCTCGGGCTCGTCATCGTCGCCGCGGAGAACCCGGACACGATGCTCGCCCGTGCCGCCGCCTGCCGCCGACTGGGCCTGCCCTTCGCCGCCGACCCGTCACAGCAGCTGGCCCGGATGCCGTCGGCCGACATCGAGGCGATGATCAACGGCGCGCGCTACCTGTTGACGAACGAGTACGAGGCGGCACTGCTGGAGTCGAAGACCGGGCTGAGCGAAGACGACATCCTGCGCCGCGTGGCCGTGCGGGTCGTGACCCTAGGTGCCAACGGGGTACGGATCACCGGGCAGGACGGCGACTTCCTGGTGCCGGCGGCGCGGGTGGGCGGCATCGTCGACCCGACCGGTGTCGGCGACGGCTTCCGGGCCGGCTTCTTCGCCGCGCTCGCCGCCGACCTGCCCATCGAACGTGCGGCACAGGTGGGCTGCGTCCTGGCGGCGCACGTCCTGGAGGTCGAGGGCCCGCAGGAATACACGGTCGACGCGGACGCGTTCGAGCGCCGCATCGCCGACTCCTACGGCCCCGACGTCGCGGTCGATGTGCGTGCACTGGGGCTGGCCCGGGTCTGACCGGGCCAGCCGGCCGAGACGACCGCCGGTTTCGTCGACGAGGCTGGGGTCAGGTGCGCAGGGTGTGGCTGGGGCTTCTGCCGTAGGCGGCGCGGTAGTCGGTGCTGAAGCGTCCGAGGTGGGTGAAGCCCCAACGCCTCGGGATCAGGGTGACGGTGGCACCGGTGGCCGGGCAGGTCGCGGTGCGCGCGTTCGAGGCGGACCTGGCGGACGTAGGGTACGCGCCGAGTAGTGCAGGCGAGTCACGTCGACGTCGGCGAGGCTGGTCGTGACGTTACGGAGGCCGGCTCCGTCGCGGCCTTCCCCGGAGAACCGCACCCTGACGTCGAAGAATGCTCGCCGGATGTAGTCGTGCGCCTCATCGGTGTCGCTGGTGGCGTAGCGGTGCCAGTGCGGGCCGGAGTAGACGGTGCCGTCTGTCATGTCGAGGCCTTCCCTGCCCAGAACTGGCAGCCGTTCTATCCACGATACGCATCACCTTCGCAGCAGGCGCAGCGCGCGGCCCGCTCCCGTGGCGATACGGCCCCGGCTGCGGATATGCAACACGTAGATCGCCGCTCGGGGCCGTTGCCAGGGTGATCCGGCGGGTGCCCTTGGTCAAGCAGTCGGGCAAGGGCACCCGCGTCCCACCACGCGCGTCTCCATGGCACACGAACACCGGTATTTGCCCCATCGGCGAGCTTCACACCTTGGCAGCGGTACGCGCCTCCGCTAACGTCCATGGGAACGCTCCCATGAACTTAGATACATCTATGTGATCTGGAGGCAACACGTCGTGGCTATCCTCTCCTCGCTCCGCCGCAGATCGGCGGCCATCAGCGTGGCGGCCGTCGCGGGCGCCACCGCCGTCGGCGTCTGCCTCGCCGTCAGCAGCGCCTCCGCCGGCACGCTGTCCGGGTCGCTCTACCGCGACCCGAGTTCGGCCGTCGTCCGCTGGGTCGCCGCCAACCCCGGCGACTCGCGTACCGCCGTCATCCGCGACAAGATCGCGAGTCAGCCGGCGGCCCGCTGGTTCGCCAACTTCAACCCCTCGACCGTGCAGTCCGAGGTATCCGGATTCATCGGCGCCGCCAACGCGGCGCAGCAGATCCCGGTGCTGGCGGTGTACGAGATCACCAACCGGGACTGCGGCGGGGCCAGCGCCGGTGGTGCGCCGGACCTCAACCAGTACCAGACGTGGGTGTCCAACTTCGCCAGGGGACTGGGCAACCAGACCGTCATCATCATCCTGGAAACCGACTCGCTCGCCCTGCTGACCTGCCTGAGCGGCGCCGAGATCAGCGCGCGCAACGCGGCGATCTCCACGGCCACCCGGACCATCAAGTCCGGCAACCCCAACGCCAAGGTGTACCTCGACGGCGGCCACTCCACCTGGAACAGCTCGGGTGAGACGGCCAACCGGCTCCGGGCGGCCGGCGTGCAGTACGCCGACGGCTTCTTCACCAACGTGTCGAACTACAACTCCACCTCCAGCGAGGCGAACTTCGGCCGGGCCGTCATCTCCGCCCTCAACGGCATGGGCATCTCGGGCAAGCGCCAGGTCATCGACACCAGCCGTAACGGGGGCGCCAGCGGGGACTGGTGCGGCGACGACAACACCGACCGGCGCATCGGGCAGTACCCGACGACCAACACCGGCGACGCCAACATCGACGCGTACCTGTGGGTGAAGCCGCCGGGGGAGGCGGACGGCTGCCGCTTCACGGCCGGTTCGTTCCAGCCCGACCTGGCCTTCAGCCTGGCCAACGGCGCGCCCAACCCGCCCACCACCACCCCGCCGACGACGCCGCCGCCGACCACCACTCCTCCGACCACGACCCCGCCGACGACCACGCCGCCGACCACCCCTCCGCCGAACACCACGCCGCCGGCGGGTGACGGCTGCTACGCGTCGATCGCGGTCAACCAGTGGGCCGGCGGTTTCACCGCAAGCGTGACGGTCACCGCCGGCAAGTCGGACATCAACGGCTGGACCGTGACTGTCCCGCTGCCCGGCGGCGCGGTCACCAGCGCCTGGAACGCTCAGGTCAGCGGCACCAGCGGAACCGTCGGGTTCACCAACGTGAGCTACAACGGACGAGTCCTTGGTCGCCAGTCGACCAACTTCGGCTTCCAGGGCACCGGCACCGGCCCGGGCGTGCTGGCCGACTGCGTGACCAGCTGACCCCAACCGATGCGGCGGGCCCGGCGCGGAGGACCACTCTCCGCACCGGGCCCGTCCCTATGTCCGCACGCTGGTGGCCTGTGGCTTCTCGGCATCGCGGCTGTGGGTCTGTCGCACCGGCCAACTGCTGTGGTCAGGCTTGTGGTTCCGCCCTCGCTTACGGGACATCTCGTGGCCGGCGAGCAACGCGATCGCCGCGGCCGTCAGCAGGCCACCGAAGAACGGGATGACGCGCACCCCGGCCGTCACCAGCAGGCCCGCACCGATGAACGAGCCGGCCGCGAGGCCGAAGTTGAACGCGACGCTGAGGCTGGCCGACGCCATGTCGGTGGTCGACGGGGCCACCTGCATGACGCGGTGCTGGATTCCCGCGATCAGCGAGCTGAACGACATCCCCGCCAGGGCGAGCAACGGGACCGTCAATGCCTTGCTGGCGCCAAATCCAGAGAGGCCGAGCATCGCGGCGGTAAGGAGACCGAGGAGAACCAGCACGACACCGAGCGGAAACCGGTCCAGGACCCGGCCGACCACCCAGGTGCCGGCGACGCCGAACGAGCCTTGAACGAAGAGCAGCAGGCCGAGAGATGCTGCCGCGAACCCGCTGACGTCGAGGAGGAAGACGGTCATGTAGGTGAACGCGCCCATGGCACCGGTGACCGCGAGGATGGTGGCGAGGAGGAGCACGACGAAACGGTGCCGATCCGGCATCGGCCCGATGTCGCCGGCGCTCTGTTGCGGTGTGACGCTCGGCAGGAGCAGGGCGACCGCGATGCAGGTGACGAAGCCGAAGATGGCCATCGCGACGAAGGCGGCCCTCCACCCGGCCTGCCCGCCCAACCAGGTGCTCAGCGGCACGCCGAGGACGGGGCCGAGGGCGTTACCGATCGACAGTCGAGCCACGATGCGGCCTCGGATGTTCGCGGGGAACATCGAGATCGCCACCGGGAACACCACCGCCCAGAAGACACCGTTGGTGGTGGCGGACACCAACCGCGCGGCGAGCAACACCTCGTAGGAGGTGGCGAAGGCCGACACCGTCGTCGCCGCGGCGAACACACCGAGGGCGCCGGCGAGCAGCGGGCGCCGGGGCACACGCCGAGTGACCCGGGTCAGCGGGAGCGCCACAATCATGACCACCACGGCGTACCCGGTCACCAGTAGACCGGCCTCGGACCTGGAGCGTCCCAGGTCTGGCGCGATCAGCGTGAGCAACCCGATCGGAAGCACCTCGGTGGTGACGTAACAGAAAGTGGCGGCGGACAACGCGGCGAGGGCATAGGCCGCACGTCGTTGGTGCACCATCGGCTACCTCCCAGATCCTGGACGAGGTGTAGCGAGCAGCCGTCACGAACGAGGCTTCGTGATTCCGGCTAACTGGGTTTTGAAGGTAGCATCGACGGGCGTCGGGCGTAACCACCTTCGAGGGTTTAGGTGGTAGCTTTGCTGCATGCCACTGGACGTGTGCCAGCTACCGTTGGTCGGCGGCCACCCGGCACTCGATCTGGCCAACACGCTGGAGCGAGGGGGTGCGTCGCCGCACGACTTCCTGTCCGACAGCTCCGCCCTGCTGCGCTGGTCGGTCCGGGTGGGCGTGGTCAGCGACGCGGAGGCCGACCAGGTGGGCCGTGCGTGGCGCGACGAGCCTGCGGCGGCGCACGCGGGGCTGGCCGCCGTGCGGGACATTCGTGAAGGGCTCTATCTCGTGCTGCTCGCGGCGGTCACCGACGCGGACGGTGCAGCGGCGGGTGACCCCATCGCGGCCGGTGCCGCCCTTGTCGCACTACATCAGCGCTGGTCCGGCGCGGCTGCCCGAGCAAGATTCGTGCTCGACTCGTCGCAGGTGCGGCTGGTCTACGGCACGGTGCCGGCCATGCTGGTGCCCGACCGGATGGCCGAGGCTGCCCTCGACGTCATGCTGACGGCCGATCTGACCCGGGTGCGCCGCTGTCCGGTGCTCGAAGGGGGCTGTGGCTGGCTGTTCCTCGATCAGAGCCGCAACGGTTCCCGCCGCTGGTGTCGCATGGCCGACTGCGGCAACGCGGTGAAGGCGCGACGGCTCACCGAGCGTCGTCGCGCCGCCCGGCACCCCAGCCCGTAGGCGCGGATGTGCGAGTGGGCGCTTTCCAGTGGGTGCCAACCCGGGTCAATCGATGCCAACGCGGAACACTGCGGCCGACCGTCGGTCGCAGGCCGGGTTCGCTGCTCGGGGTGCGGCCCTGGGCTGGGGGAACAGGGGTCCGGGTGGGGTGGATGAACGTGGGCACTCCCTGCCACCCCAGGTGAACCCCAGGTCGCTAGACTAGGCCCTCGCGCCCCCGTAGCTCAGGGGATAGAGCATCGGTTTCCTAAACCGTGTGTCGCAGGTTCGAATCCTGCCGGGGGCACCTCGAAGATCAGCCAAGCCCGCCCTCTGGGCAGGAGCCTGGTCGCGCGCACGACGATGTGAGTCGGTGCACCCCGACGGCACCCGATCCAGCGACGCCCGTCACCACCCGCACCTTCCTCGCCGCGACTGAGCACGCCGTTGGTCGGCGCCGCGCTCCCTCTCGGCACGCCAAACCCGATCACCAACCGTGATCTCATGCCACGGATTCCGTTAGTTGCTCAACGACGATCGTCCTCAATGGAGGATGCTGCGCGCGGACGGCGACGGAACCACCCGCCGAACCGAGGTGCTCGCCTACGACTATCGCGGCGACAAGCTGGTCAAGGTCGCCGTTGACCTCACCGTCGGGCGGGTCACCGGCACCTTCGCCGCCACCGGCAGGCAGCAGCCGCGCGAGCGAGCATCAACGGCCGCCCCTGACCGGAGCGCTACGCGAGGTCGCGCTCGAAGATCAGCGGGATAAGCCAAGATCCGCGCAACTTCAGGGAAGATGCCGCCTCACGGCAACCGGAGGCGGCACTTTCCCCGAAACTGCGCGGATCTTGAAGATATGGCAGAACAGAACGTCAGAAGTACTTGCACATCTCGGCTGCCGCCGCCTCGGTGTCCTTGGCGGGCGGGCGGGCGGGCGGGCGGGGCGGTGACGGTGACCGGCTCGCCGAAGCCGCTCATCACCAGCTCGGTGACGAGGTCACCGAGGGTCTTCGTGGCGATCGTTTAGGAGAGCGCGGTGAGGCGCCACCCGACTGGGCCCGCCGCCCGGGGGCGTTGATCAGAGCGTCGGCAGCTGTTCGGCTCGGGTGACCACGTGGTCGATGAGGCCGTACTCGCGGGCCTGCTCGGCGGTGAACCAACGGTCCCGGTCCCAGTCCCGCTGGATCTCGTCGAGGGTCCGTCCACTGTGTTGGGCGATCAGCTCCTGCATCGTGCGCTTCACGTGCAGCATGTTCTCGGCCTGGATGGTGATGTCGGCGGCGGTCCCGCCCATCCCGCCGGACGGCTGGTGCATCATGATCCGCGAGTGCGGCAGCGCGTACCGCTTGCCGGCCGTGCCCGCACAGAGCAGGAACTGCCCCATCGAGCCGGCGAACCCGAGCGCCAGCGTCGCCACGTCGTTGCGGACGTAGCGCATCGTGTCGTAGACCGCCATTCCCGCGCTCACCGAACCACCCGGCGAGTTGATGTAGAGGTAGATGTCCCGGTCGGCGTCCTCGGCGGCGAGCAGCAGGATCTGCGCGCAGATCTGGTTGGCCGACTCCTCCGTCACCTCGGTGCCGAGGAAGACGATCCGCTCCCGCAGCAGCCGCTCGAAGACCTGGTCACCGAAGGACGGCTGCCCGCCGTCAAGCATCTGTGCGCCGTACCTCATCATCTGCCGCCGCCTTCCACCGCGCCGGCAGGCGGTGGGGACCACCCGGTGGACCGGCCCTTCAAGCGTGCCGGCGACGGCGGTGGCTGGCCCAGTGATTCTGCCGCCGGCAGATCCGCCGACGGCAGAACCGCGCGGCCTACGCGACGGTCACCCGCCGCAGGCCCAGCCGGGTCTGTGCGCAGTCAGCCAGAGCGGAGGTACGCGGACCGGGGCGCGAGCCACCAGCGAAGGCTCTTTCGTCGACGCTGAGGGTCGGTTCGTTCGCCACCGGCCCGCGGTGCAGGACGAACCCGCCGACACGTGGACCCACCAGCAGGGTGGCGTTGCCGATCTCCCGCCGAGTCGCATCGACCCGCTCCAGGTGGGTGAGCGCGGCGCGCGGCGCGGCCGGGAGGCGGGGCTCGACCCGGCGCATGTCGTCGCGGGCCTCGCCGAGCAGGTCGGCGAGGCTGATGCCGAGCGCTCGGCAGATCGCCGCCAGCACCTCCGACGAGGCCTCCTTTCGACCCCGCTCGACCTCCGAGAGGTAGGGCACGGAGACGTCTGCCGATGCGGCCACCTCGCGCAGCGTGCGGCCCTGACGCTGGCGGTGGCGGCGGAGCACTCCGCCGATGACTCGTCGCAGCAACGACATGCCGGCCTCACTTTCGCGGTCGTCGTCGGGAACACCCTCATCATGCCCGTCCCCGGCCGTCCGGGCCGACCCGTCCGGGCCCGCGCCGCTCCGACGGCGCGGGCCCGGGGCTCTCACGGGTGCAGGTGGGTGTGCCAGGCGGCCGGCTGAGGCACCAGCGTGGCCGCCGGTAACAGGGCCCGAACGTTGTCGTCCGGTAGTCGGGTACGCAAGCGCCGCCGGTTGTCCGCCGCGACCCGGACGTGCGGTCGGCGGTGTACCCGCTATGTTGTGGGCGTGCAGGCGACGGCGGGGGAGCAGGTTCGACAGTGATCCATTTTCCCGCGCAGCGCCGGGGCCCACTGAGCGCGCTGAGCCTTCGGCTCGCCGCCGCCCTGGGCCTGGTCTTCGCCGTGGTCGCAGCGGTCTACCTGGGCCGGGACGGCTACCGCGACGTCAATGAGGACGGCCTCACCCTGCTCGACTGCTTCTACTACGCGGTCGTGTCGCTCTCGACCACCGGCTACGGGGACATCACCCCGGCCGCGCCGTCGGCCCGGCTGGTCAACGTCCTATTCATCACCCCGGCCCGGGTGATCTTCCTTATCATCCTGGTTGGCACCACCCTGGAAGTTCTGACCGAGCAGTACCGGACCGGCCGTCGCCTGTCGCGGTGGAGGAGAGCCGTGAAGGACCACGTCATCATCTGCGGCTACGGCACCAAGGGGCGCAGCGCTGTCTCCGCCCTGATGGAGAACGGTCTGGACCGCTCGCGGATCGTGGTGGTGGAGCGCAGCGCCGCCGCCCTGCGACAGGCCACCTCCGCTGGGCTGGTGGCGATCGAAGGTTCGGCGACCCGCTCGTCGGTGCTGAACGAGGCGCACGTCAAGACCGCGAAGGCCGTGATCATCGCGACCGACAGCGACGACGCGTCGGTGCTGGTCGCGCTTACCGTACGGCAGCTCACCGCCGGGCAGGTCCGCATCATCGCGGCGGCGCGGGAGGCGGAGAACGCCCCGCTGCTCAAGCAGAGCGGTGCGCACCATGTGATCGTCTCCTCGGCCACGGCGGGTCGGCTACTCGGCCTGTCCACCTCGGCACCGCCGCTTATCGACGTGGTGGAGGATCTGCTCACTCCCGGCCAGGGCATGGCGCTGGCGATGCGTTCCGCGGAGCGGGACGAGGTGGGTCGCTCTCCGCGCGAGCTGGAGTCGTTGGTGATCGCCCTGGTGCGGCGGGGCAAGGTGGTCACCCTGGCCGACCGGGCTGGCGCGGTGATCGAAACCGGCGACATGCTGGTACACGTACGCGATGATCGCCCCCAGTCGGCCACGACCGCCTGATCGTCGCGCCGCGGCCGGCCCGGCGTGACCGCCCGGCCCCTGAGGTGACGGCTGCGCCGCCGTTGGCCGGCGTGACGGCTCCGTCACCGCTGTAGGGACGCGGCGTCAGCAGGCGTCGTCGGTGACGCAGATCGCCTCGGTGCAGTTGACCGCCGTGCCACTGGAGGCCCGGCTGAGCAGCTTGTAGAGCGTCTCCCGCTCGGCGGGATCCAGTGCGCCCAGCACCTCGTCCTCGGCGCCGGCCAGGGCGCATTCGGCCTCACTGAGGCGTTTTGCCCCATCTTCGGTGAGTTCGACGACGTGTCGACGGCGGTCCTCGGGTGAGCGTCGACGCTCGATCAGCTGCTTCGCCTCGAGGTCGTTGAGCAGCCCGACGATGTTGGTGCTGTCCATTTCCAGGATGGCGGCGAGCGCCTGTTGACCGGTGCCGCCGCCGGCACGCAGCACGGTGAGCGCGACCAGGTGTCGGGGGCGTAGCCCCAGCGGCGCCAGCACCGACTCCGACCGCAGCCGCATCCGCCGGGCCAGATGGTCCAGGAGCGCGCCCGAGCGGTGCTCCGAGGAGTCGAGCGGCTGCGCGGACATGTGACCCAGTCTACCGACTCAGCGGAACATCGGCCTGCTATAAATAGTTGGTGCCTCACGAACGATTCCTAAAGGAGGAATGATGCATCTTCTGCATATTGACTCGAGCATCCGCGGTGACTGGTCGGTCAGCCGGCGGCTCACCGCCCGTGCGGTCGACGCATGGCGTGCGGCCCACCCGGACGGCACCGTGGCCTACCGGGACCTGGGCGCCGAGCCGCTGCCGCACCTGGACGCGGATGGCGGACTGGCGCGGATGACGCCTCCGGACCAGCACACGCCGGCCCAGCGCGACTCCTGGGAGCTCAGCGAGCGGCTGGTCAACGAGGTGAAGCAGGCCGACGTGGTGCTGCTCGGCCTGCCGCTCTACAACTACGGCGCGCCCAGCAGCGTCAAGTCCTGGGTCGACCACCTGATCGTTCCCGGGCTGGCGTACGACCCGACGACGCAGGAGGGCCTGCTCGGCGGCCGCGAGTTCGTGGTGCTGGCCACCCGGGGCGGCGGCTACGGCGATGGCACCCCTCGTTACGGCTGGGACCACGCTGAGCCGTGGCTCCCGCACGGCCTGTCGATGACCGGGATGCAGCCGCGTTTCATCAGCGCCGAGCTGACCCTGGCGCCGTCGGTGCCGGCGATGGCCGAGCTGATCCCGCTGCACGAGGCGAGCCTCGCGGCGGCCGAGAAGGAGATCGACAACCTCTGGACCCCGGCCACCGCCCAGCGCTGAGCAGCGCCGACACGACGAGAGCGGCCGCCCCCAATCCGGGGACGGCCGCTCTCGTCAGTGCGGACGGGTCAGAGGATGGTCCAGGTGTCGCCGCTGCCCAGCAGGCCGGCGAGCTGCTGCTCGGGGGTCTCGGTGACCTTCGCCTTGGCCGCCGCGAGCTGAGCCTGCACCACGCTGTCGTAGGACGGGCGGTCCACCGAGCGGAACACTCCGATCGGGGTGTTGCGCAGGTCCAGGCCGGGCAGCCGGGACAGCGCGAAGGCGTACGCCGGGTCGGTCACCGTCGCGTCGTGTACGACGATCTCCTCCGGGCGGACCGAGCTGGTGTCCCGGACCTCCAGGCCGAAGCCGCCCGGCGGGTGCACCACGCAGAACCGCCCGTCGGCACCGAAGGTGATCGGCTGCCCGTGCTCCAGGCGAATCAGGTAGTCGTCCCGGGTGGACGGGTCCTTGAGCTGGTCGAACGCCCCGTCGTTGAAGATGTTGCAGTTCTGGTAGATCTCCACGAAGGCCGAGCCCTCGTGTTCCGCGGCGGCCCGCAGCACCGACTGGAGGTGCTTGCGGTCGGAGTCGATGGTCCGGCCGACGAAGCTGGCCTCCGCGCCGAGGGCGAGCGAGAGCGGGTTGAACGGGGCGTCCGCCGAGCCGGCCGGGGTCGACTTGGTGACCTTGCCGACCTCGGAGGTCGGCGAGTACTGGCCCTTGGTCAGACCGTAGATCCGGTTGTTGAACAGCAGGATCTTGAGGTTGACGTTGCGCCGCAGCGCGTGGATGAGGTGGTTGCCACCGATGGAGAGCGCGTCGCCGTCGCCGGTGACCACCCAGACCGAGAGGTCCGGCCGGGACACCGAAAGGCCGGTCGCGATCGCCGGGGCCCGACCGTGGATCGAGTGCATCCCGTACGTGTTCATGTAGTACGGGAAGCGGGACGAGCAGCCGATCCCGGAGACGAAGACGGTGCGCTCCCGGGGGATGTTCAGCTCCGGCATGAACTGCTGGATGGCCGCCAGGATCGCGTAGTCACCGCAGCCGGGGCACCAGCGCACCTCCTGGTCGGACTTGAAGTCCTTCGCGGTGAGCTTGACGGCGACGGGCTCAGACATTCTTCAGCACCTCTTCCAGCGTCGTCTCCAGTTCGGCGGCCGTGAACGGAAGACCGCGGACCTGGTTGTAGCTGATCGCGTCGACCAGGTAGCGGGCCCGGATGACGTGGGCGAGTTGGCCCAGGTTCATCTCCGGGATGACCACCTTGTCGTACGAGCGCAGCACCTCACCGAGGTTGGCCGGCATCGGAGCCAGGTGCCGCAGGTGCGCCTGGGCGATGGAGAGGCCGCGCTGGCGTACGCCGCGGCATGCCGCGCCGATCGGCCCGTACGTCGAGCCCCAGCCGAGGACCAGCACCCGAGCGTCGCCGTCCGGGTCCTCCACCTCGATGTCCGGCACCGGGATCGTCTCGATCCGGGCGGCCCGGGTGCGCACCATGAAGTCGTGGTTGGCCGGGTCGTAGGAGATGTCGCCGGTCTTGTCGGCCTTCTCCAGACCGCCGATCCGGTGCTCCAGGCCCGCAGTGCCGGGGATCGCCCACGGCCGGGCCAGGGTCTCCGGGTCACGCAGGTAGGGCAGGAAGGTGGTGCCGTCCTCGCCGTTGGGCTTGGTGGCGAACTCGACCCGCAGGTCGGGCAGCGACTCCACGTCCGGCAGCAGCCACGGCTCGGAGCCGTTGGCGACGTAGTTGTCGGACAGCAGGATCACCGGGGTGCGGTAGGTAAGCGCGATCCGTGCCGCCTCCAGCGCCGCGAAGAAGCAGTCCGACGGTGACCGGGGTGCGATCACCGCGACCGGCGCCTCGCCGTGCCGACCGTAGAGCGCCATGTTGAGGTCGGCCTGCTCGGTCTTGGTCGGCATACCGGTCGACGGGCCGGCGCGCTGCACGTCCACGATCACCAGCGGCAGCTCCAGCGCCACCGCGAGCGAGATCGTCTCGCTCTTGAGCGCCACGCCGGGGCCGCTGGTGGTGGTCACACCGAGCGACCCGCCGTAGGAGGCGCCCAGGGCGGCGCCGACGGCGGCGATCTCGTCCTCGGCCTGCACGGTGATAACGCCGAAGCGCTTGTGCTTGCTCAGCTCGTGCAGGATGTCCGACGCGGGCGTGATCGGGTACGCGCCCAGGAAGACCGGCAGCCCGGAGCGGACCCCGGCGGCGACCAGCCCCAGCGACAGGGCCGCGTTGCCGGTGATGTTCCGGTACGTGCCCGGCTTCATCTTCGCCGGCTTGACCTCGTAGCGGACACCGAAGTCCTCGGTGGTCTCGCCGAAGTTCCAGCCGGCCTTGAAGGCGGCGACGTTCGCGGCGACCAGCTCCGGGCGGGCCGCGAACTTGCGCTCCAGGAAGCGCAGCGTCGACTCGTAGGGCCGGGAGTACATCCAGGAGAGCAGGCCGAGCGCGAACATGTTCTTCGACCGCTCGGCGTCCTTTTTGGACACCTCGTGGGCGGCGAGCGCGCCGACCGTCATCGAGGTCAGCGCCACCGGGTGCACGACGTAGCCGGCCAGCGAGTCGTCGTCCAGTGGGCTGCTCTGGTAGCCGACCTTGGCCAGGTTGCGCTTGGTGAACTCGTCGGTGTTGACGATGATGTCCGCGCCGCGCGGCAGATCGGCCAGGTTGGCCTTGAGGGCCGCCGGGTTCATCGCCACCAGCACGTTGGGCGCGTCACCCGGGGTGAGGATGTCGTAGTCGGCGAAGTGCACCTGGAAGCTCGACACGCCGGGCAGGGTGCCGGCGGGAGCCCGGATCTCGGCGGGGAAGTTTGGCAGCGTGGAGATGTCGTTGCCGAGCTGCGCCGTCTCCGAGGTGAACCGGTCGCCGGTCAGCTGCATGCCGTCGCCGGAGTCACCGGCGAACCGGATGACCACCCGGTCGAGTTGACGGATCTGCTTGGTCACTGTGCCACCTTCGTTCGCGACTGCGGGGCTTGCCCGGCCACGGAACCTCCCTGACGCAACGCTTCACCGCACCGCCCCAGGCTGGTCCGGCCGCTGTCGTTCCTCACCTGAGAGCCTACGTCTAAGGGAGCCCTAACCATCCCCGGAGGTCCGCCGACTGGGACCCGACCGGGTCGCTAAATGCCCGCGTTTGTGGTGTTTCGCCCTGCCCGCCGTAATTCAGATCACCACCGGGCCGCGCCGACGACCCCGGCGGCACCGCGCCGGGGTCGTCCGTCGATCAGTCGGCGGCGGTGGGCGCGGGCTCCGGCGGCGGGCCGCCGAACCGGCGGCGCAGCGAGGTCATGGCCAGGGTGAGAGCCAGCACCACCAGCAGCGTGGAGACCGTGATCAGGATGACCGCGGTGCGCTGCACCGAGGTCATCCCGCCGTCGTCGTTCGCGGCACCGGCAGGGAGTACGCCCTGCGAGCCGGTCGGCGCGGGCGGGGACACCACCGGCGTGGCCAGGGCGGCCGCCGCGGTGATCCGGAAGCTCATCTGCACTCGACGGGTCGGGCCGCTGCGTGGGTCGAGTTGACCGATCACGGCACCGGAGAGCGGCGCTTCCCGCTGGGCCTGCGGCGTCGCCTCCACCGGCAGCTGCACCTCGGCGGTCGTGCCCGCCAGCACCATGCCGGCGTCGCAGCGCGTACGCGTCGGGTCGACCGCCACACAGCCGAGCGGTGGTGTCGGCACGGTCACCCCGGCCGGCAGGACGACCTCGACCCGGCCGGCGGCGTCCACCGTGCCGGTGTTGCCCAGCCGGACCGTGACGGTGCTCGGGCTGCCGCTGATGTCGAAGGCCACCTCGTCGGCGGCGAGCGTGATCCCGGGCACCGGCGGGCCGGGTGGGAAGAGCACCGCGAAGCCCTGGTCGTCGCTCGCCTCCCCGGGCACTCCCGGCGCATCCGCGATGACCTGGACGGAGCCGCTGAGCGGCATCTGCTTCCACGCCGTGCCGGCGACCCGCAGGCGCAGCACGGTGCTGAACCGGACACCCGCCCCGGCGGACCAGGCCCCACAGCGGTACGCCCCACCACCGGCGGCGGCGCAGCCCTTCGTGCCGGCGTCGGTCAGCCCGGCGGGCAGCGTGTACGAGAGTCGGATCCGTTCCGCGGTGGTACCGGTGTTGTGCACCGTGACCTGCAGGGTGGCGGCCGCGCTCGCCGTGTTCCAGTACGTCTCGGTGAGGGTGACGTCGCCGGTGGTGACCTGCACGCCCAGCGGGCTCTGCGGCGGCGCCGCCGAACCCGGTGCGGGCGGGCGGACCGGCGGAGCCAGGGGCGTCGGCGGGGCCGGGGGCGCCG
>NZ_JAKKFF010000119.1 GCF_022229015.1 Micromonospora foliorum | reverse complement strand
GGACCCCTGGGCGACCGGGACCAGCCCGGCCGCGACCGCCGCCGCCGCGCCGCCGCTGGACCCACCCGCGGTGTACGCCAGTTGCCACGGGTTGCGGGCCGGCGGCGCGACCCGGCCCTCCGAGTAGAGCGAACAGCCCAGCTCGGAGGTGGTCGTCTTGCCCAGGCTGACCAGACCGGCGGCCTTGATGAACCGGACCACGTCGGCGTCGACCGGCGGGACGAAGTCGAGGAAGGCGGCCGAACCGAAGGTGGTGCGTACCCCGGCGGTGAGCGTCAGGTCCTTGATCGCGGTCGGCACGCCGTGCAGCGGGCCGCGCTCCTCGATCGGCACCGCGTCGGCGGCACGTGCGGCCTGCCGGGCCAGGTCCGGTGTGACGGTGACGAACGCGCCCACGGTGTCGCCGAGCGCCGCCACCCGGCGCAGCGAATGCTCGACCAGGTCGACGCTGGACAGCTCGCCGCGGGTCATCGCGGCGGCCTGCTCCAACGCGGTCAGGTCGTGCGGTTCGGCCATGCCGTCATCCTGCCGGCCGCCGGCCCACCGCGCAGCCGACACGCGCGGCCCAAACCGCACTGCCCGCCGGGCCGCCTGCCGCGGCGCTCGCCCGGAGGGCGCGATGCCGAGCGGCTACGGTGCGGGCGGAACGCCGACGTTAGCCGTGCAGGAAACGGAGAGCGTTGGTGGACAGGAGCTTGTCGCGTTGGTCGTCGGTGAGGAAGTCGGCCGCGTGGACCACCGCGCCGGCCGGCCGTTCACCCAGCGGGTACGGGTAGTCGCTGCCGACCAGCACCCGGTCCTCCCCCAGCGTGTCGACCAGCAGCCGCAGGGCGGGCGGCGCGAAGACCACCGAGTCGACGCTGAACCGGTCGAGGTAGCTGCTGGGCGGGCCCGCGGACGCGCCCCGGACCAGGTCGCCACGGCGGTGCCAGGCGTTGTCGGCGCGGCCGAGCCAGAACGGGAAGCTGCCGCCGCCGTGCGCGAAGCAGATCCGCAGCGTCTCGGGCACCCGGTCGAAGACACCGCCGAGGATCATCGCCAGCACCGACAGGTGCGTCTCGGCGGGCATCCCGGTGAGCCAACGGGCCATCCAGCGGTCCAGTCGCGGCCCGCCGGGCATGTCCCACGGGTGGACGAAGACGGGTGCGCCCACCTCGGCACAGTGCTGGAGGAAGGTGACCACGCCGGCGTCGTCCAGGTCCCGGTCGCCGACGTGGTTGCCGATCTCCACGCCCACGTGCCCGGCGGCGAGGCTGCGGTCCAACTCGGCGCAGGCGGCGTCCGGGTCCTGGAGAGGCACCTGGCAGAACGGCACCAGTCGGTCACCCCCGGCCGCGGTGACCTCCAGGGTCAGGTCGTTGAAGATCCGGGCGACCTTCACCGCCTGGTCGGCCGGGCGGTCGTAGCTGAAGAAGACCGGGGTGGGCGAGACCACCTGCACGGCCACCCCGTCGGTGTCCATGTCGGCCAGTCGGCGCGACGCGTCCCAGCACTCGGCGCCGACCGGGCGGAACTCCGCCTCCCCCACCATGATCATCGCGGCCCGCTCGGAGTCGACCCGCAACCACGGCCAGCCGGACCCGCCGCAGGCCGCGCCGAGGTCCGGCCAACCCTTCGGTACGACGTGCGTGTGCACGTCGACCACACCTGCGGGCATCAGCCCTTGCCCGGGTGCAGGGTGCCGCAGTTGGCGCAGGTGCGTGCCTGCTCGTCGGCGTAGAACGCCTGGAACACCGGGGGCAGATCGGCGGCGATGTCGCGGACCTGCAACTCCACCTCGTGCACCTTGCTTCCGCACTCCGGGCAGTACCACTGGAACGTCTCCAGCGTGCCCTCCTCGCGGACCCGCTCGACGACCACGCCGATCGAGCCGGCCTCCGGTCGCTGCGGCGAGTGCGGGGTGTTGCGCGGCAGCATCCACATCTGGCCCTCGCGCACGTGCACCGTACGCGGCCCCTCCGGAGTGACCAGATTGATGTGCATGTTGCCCTTGACCTGGTAGAAGAACTCCTCGTACGGGTCCACGTGGAAGTCCGTGCGCTGGTTGGGCCCACCCACCACCATGACGATGAAGTCGTCCCCGCCGGGGAACATCTCCTTGTTGCCCACCGGGGGCTTCAGCAGGTGCTGGTTGTCCGCGATCCAGCCCGGAAAGCTGAACGGCTCGGCGATCTCACTCACGACTGACCTCCCGAGGGAAGAAGGGCCACGGCCTGGATTTCGATCAGCAGGTGCGGATGCGGCAGCTGGTGCACCGCCACCGTCGTACGGGTCGGTCCGGAGGCGTCGAAGAACTCGGCCCACACCTCGTTGTAACCACCGAAGTCGTTCATGTTGACCAGGTACGAAGTCACCTGGACGAGGTCGGTGAGGTCCGCGCCGACCGAACGCAGCAGGTCCCGTACGTTCTCGATGACCGCCCGCGTCTGCACCCGGATGTCGAGGTTGGTCGTGCCGAACCCGTCCACCTCGACACCGGCGAAGGTGTTGTCCGCGCGCCGCGACGACGTACCGGAGACGAAGACGAACCCACCGGCGACCTTGACGTGCGGAAAAGCCCCCCGCGGCACCGCCTTCCCGGCCACCACCCGGGCGGTCACGACGACGCCCGCAGCGAGGCCGTGCCGAGCTTCTCGACGACGGCGCGGACATGGGCACCGGGACGCAGCGGCACAGCGGCGGTGGCGGCGCCGGCCAGGAAGACCCAGCCGGACTCCAGCCGCACCCCGTGCCGGCCCGCCAGGCGGATGCCCTCGTCGAGCGCCCGGCGCGGATCACCGAGGATCGCGGCCGTCGAGCCAACCTGCGCCACCCGCCCGTCGACCTCCAGCAGCACGCCCAGGTTGTCCAGACCCGCCGGCACCGGCGACCACGGCCCGATCACGAAGGCGGCGGCCGAGGTGTTGTCCGCGATCACGTCCGGCAGCGAGAACCGGAAGTCCGCGTACCGGGAGTCGATCAACTCGATGGCCGGGGCGACCGCACGGACCGCCGTGGCGAAGTCGCCGACCGGTTCGCCCGGCTCGGGCAGCCGGTCCAGCAGGAACGCCACCTCCGGCTCGACCCGGGGATGGATGTACGCGACAGGGTCCACGGCACCGCCGTCGGGCACCCGCATCGCGTTGGTGAGCCGCCCCCAGATCACCTCGTCCACGCCGACCTGAGCCATCTTCGCCCTGCTGGTCAGCCCCATCTTCAACCCGACCAACCGCTCACCGGCGTTCAGCCGGCGTTGCAGCAGCGCGGCCTGCACGGCGTACGCGGTGTCCACGTCGAGGCCGGTCTCGGCGGCGAGCTGCGGGATCGCGGTGGCCGTATCGGCCGCCGTACCCAGCTTGTCGGCGATCCCCGCGATGTCCACGCCGATCATGCTGCGCCACCCTTCGTTCGGGACTCCGGGGCTCGCAAACCCGGCTCACTCCTCGCGCTCACGGCCTCCTGGTCGGCCAGGTCGAGTGCCACGTCCACGATCATGTCCTCCTGACCACCCACCATCCGGCGGCGGCCCAGCTCGACGAGGATCGACCGGACGTCCACTCCGTACTTCGTGGAGGCCCGCTCGGCGTGCCGCAGGAAGCTGGAGTAGACCCCGGCGTACCCCAGCGAGAGCGTCTCCCGGTCCACCTGGACCGGCCGGTCCTGGAGTGGGCGGACGATGTCGTCGGCCGCGTCCATCAGCGCGAACACGTCGCAGCCGTGCTTCCAGCCGTGCAGCTCGGCGACCGCCACGAAGACCTCCAGCGGGGCGTTGCCGGCGCCCGCGCCCATGCCCGCGAGGGAGGCGTCGACGCGGACGGTCCGGCCGTGCGGTGCGTCCGGACCGGCCGGCGCGGACCCGGTGACCCGGCCGTGCTCGACGGCGAGCACGCTGTTGGCCACCCCTAGCGACAGGTTGTGGTGGGCGTGGATGCCGATCTGCGTCTCCGGGGCGAGGACCTGCCGGTACGCGTCGACCCGCTGCGCCACGTCGGACATCAGCAGCCGGCCGCCCGAGTCGGTGACGTAGACGCAGTGCGCCCCGTACGACTCCATGAGCTTGGCCTGCCCGGCCAGCCCGGCCGGATCGTTCATGTGCGACATCATCAGGAACCCGGCCACGTCCATGCCATTCTCCCGGGCCCAGGAGATGTGCTGGGCGGAGATGTCCGCCTCCGTGCAGTGGGTGGCGATCCGGACGCTTGTCACCCCGAGCGCCTTCGCGGCCTTCAGGTCGGCGATCGTGCCGATGCCCGGCAGCAGCAGGGTGGTCAGTTTGGCCGTGGTCAGCACCTCGGCAGCCGCGGAGATCCACTCGGCGTCGCTGGCGGCCCCGTGGCCGTAGTTGACGCTGGAGCCGGCGAGGCCGTCGCCGTGCGCCACCTCGATGGCGGCCACCCCGGCGGCGTCCAACGCGGCGGCGATGGTGCGTACGTGGTCGACGGTGTACTGGTGGGCGATGGCGTGCATGCCGTCGCGCAGCGTCACGTCCTGGATGTACAGCTCGGTCATGGCGCGGCCACCTCCGAAGAACGCCTGGCGACCAGCCGCTCCGCGGTGCGCAGCGCGGCCGAGGTCATGATGTCCAGGTTCCCGGCGTACGCGGGCAGGTAGTGCCCGGCGCCGGAGACCTCCAGGAAGACCGACACCTGCAGGGCGGTGAGCCGCCGCCCGAACGTCGGCAGGTACGCCTCGACCCGGTCGAACTGCACGTCCTGCTTGAGCCGGTAACCGGGGACGTACTCCTGCACGGTCGCCACCATCTCCGCGACCGAGGCGGCGATGGCGTCGGTGTCGGCGTCGGCGTCCGGGCAGAGGCAGTAAACGGTGTCACGCATCAGCAGCGGCGGGTCCGCCGGGTTCAGCACGATGATCGCCTTGCCCCGCTCGGCACCCCCCACCACCTCGATGGCCCGGGCCGTGGTCTCGGTGAACTCGTCGATGTTGGCCCGGGTGCCCGGCCCGGCGGACTTCGACGCGATCGACGCGACGATCTCCCCGTACGCCACCGGGGTCACCCGGCGCACCGCGGCGACGATCGGCACGGTCGCCTGCCCGCCGCAGGTCACCATGTTGACGTTGGGCTCGTGCAGGTGCTCGTCGAGGTTCACCGGCGGCACCACGTACGGGCCGAGCGCGGCCGGGGTCAGGTCGATCACCGTACGGCCGTGCGCGCGCAGCACCTCGTCGTGGCGTCGGTGCGCGCCGGCCGAGGTGGCGTCGAACACCAGCTCGACGTCGGCGAACTCGGGCAGCGCGACGAGCCCGTCCACGCCGTCGGCGGTGGTGGCGACGCCGAGCCGGCGAGCGCGCGCCAGGCCGTCGGAGGCCGGGTCGATGCCGGCCATCGCCACCATGCGCAGGCTGTCACTGAGCCGCAACACCTTGATCATCAGATCGGTGCCAATGTTGCCGGAACCGAGCACCGCCACACCGGTCACTGGTTGTCTCCCTTGCTGAAACTCGTGCGCACCGAGCCGAGGCCGGAGATGCGGGCCTCGTACGCGGCCCCCGGGGTGACCGGGACCATCGGACCGAGCGCCCCGGAGAGCACCACGTCCCCGGCGCGCAGCGGGTCGCCGGCGCGGGCGAGGGTGCCGGCCAGCCACTGCAGGGCGTGCAGCGGGTTGCCCAGGCAGGCGGCGCCCGCGCCCACCGAGACCGGCTCGCCGGCGTGCTCCAGCACCATCCCGCACAGTCGCAGGTCGACGTCGGCGAGCCGGCGCGGCGTGGTGCCGAGCACGAAGAGCCCGCTGGAGGCGTTGTCGGCGACGGTGTCCACGATGGAGATGTCCCAGGCGGCGATCCGGGAGTCGACGATCTCGATGGCCGGCAGCACGTGGTCGACCGCGCGGATCAGGTCGACCGTGGTGAGCTGCGGGTTCGGCAGGTCCTTGTCGAGCACGAAGGCGATCTCCGCCTCGACGCGGGGCTGGAGCAGCCGGTCGATGGGCACCTCGACCCCGTCGCCGACCGCCATGGCGTCGGTCAGCATGCCGAAGTCCGGTTGGAACACCCCGAAGGTCTCCTGCACGGCCCGCGAGGTCAACCCGATCTTCGCGCCGACCCGGCGTTCGCCGCGGCCCTGCCAGGCCCGCGCCTGGAGCTGCTGCACCCGGTACGCGGACTCGACGTCGCCCTCCGGCAGCAGCCGGCCCCGCAGTGGCGCGCACGGCTTGCCGGTGCTGCGGGCGTCGGCCAACTCCCGGTTGGCGGCCTCGATGTCAGCTTCCATGCCCGCTCCCTCGTTACGGCTCACGACAGGTCCACGCAGACGTTCGTGAGTTCGGAGTAGAAGTTCAGCGAGTGCACGCCGCCCTCACGACCGATCCCGGACGCCTTCACCCCGCCGAACGGGGTACGCAGGTCACGCAGGAACCAGGTGTTGACCCAGACGATGCCGGCGTCGAGCCGGGAGCCGGCCCGGTGCGCGACGCCCACGTCCCGGGTCCACACGGTCGCCGCCAGGCCGTACTCGGTGCCGTTGGCGAGGGCGTACGCCTCGTCCTCGGTGTCGAACGGGGCGACGTGCACCACCGGGCCGAAGATCTCCTCCCGGTTGGTGCGGGCGTCCGGGCCGAGCCCGGTGAGCACCGTCGGCTGCACGTACGACCCGCCGTCGCGGGTGTCGCCGAAGGTGGGCGTGCCGCCGCCGGTGAGCACCTCGGCGCCCTCGGAGCGGGCCAGCTCGTACGCGCCAAGCACCTTCTTCCGGTGCTGGTGGGAGATCAGCGGCATGGTGGCGGTGGCCTCGTCGGTCGGCCACCCGTACGCCAGCTCGCCGGCCCGCTCGGCCAGCCGGGCGGTGAACTCCTCGAAGACCGGGCGCTGCACGTAGATGCGCTCGGTGCAGAGGCACACCTGCCCGCCGTTGGTGAAGCTGGACCGCACCGAACCGGCCACCGCGGCGTCCAGGTCGGCGTCGGCGAAGACCAGGCCGGCGTTCTTGCCGCCGAGTTCGAAGCTCACCGCCTTCACCCCGTCGGCGGCGGCCCGCATGATCGCGCCGCCGGTGGCCGACTCGCCAGTGAAGGTGATCGCGTCGACGCCGGGATGGCGGGTGAGGAACTCGCCCGCCGAGTCCGGCCCGAAGCCGTGCACCAGGTTGAACACCCCGGCCGGTACGCCAGCGGCGGCCATCACCTCGGCGAGCAGCGTCGCCGAGGCGGGAGTCTCCTCGCTGGGCTTGACCACGACGGCGTTGCCGCAGGCCAGCGCCGGAGCCACCTTCCAGGTGAGCAGCAGCAGCGGCAGGTTCCACGGCACGATGACCGCGACCACGCCGACCGGCTTGCGCAGCGCGTAGTTGAGCGCCCGGCCGCCGGTCGGGGTGACCGTCGTGAACGACTCGGTGGGGGCGGTCGCCACGATCTCCGCGAAGGCCCGGAAGTTCGCCGCGCCGCGCGGGATGTCCAGGGTGCGGGCCTGGGCGATGGACTTGCCGGTGTCGGCGACCTCGGCGGTGACCAGGTCGTCGAAGCGGCGCTCCAACTCGTCGGCGACGCGGCGCAGCACCTCGGCGCGCTCGCGCTCCCCCATCCGGCCCCACGGCCCCCGCAGCGCCGTCCGGGCGGCGGCCACCGCGTCGTCCACCGTGGACCGTGCCGCCTCGTCCACCTCGAAGACCTGCTCCCCGGTGACGGGGCTGGCCTTGGTGAACGTCTTCCCGCCGTCGACGAACTCGCCGGCGACGAAGTTGCGCAACCGCTGCGGGCCACTCGGCGCGTGGCCGGCCATCAGTCGTGGATCCCAGTTGCCGGTCATCCGCGCCTCCCTCGGCTCAGTGCCGCGCCGATCGCGCCGACCAGCAGCAGCGCGGCCCCGCCGACGACCGCCCCGAGCACCCGGTGCTGTCGGCGCACCCGGCGGCGCACCTCCGCGTACGGGGTGGTGGAGAACGACACCAGCTCGTACTGGGAAACGTACCGGCCGGGCAGGGCCCGTTCCAGTGCGTGCTCCACCCGCCGCCGGGTCTGGAAGACCGGGGAGGCGACCTTGTCCCGCATCTCCACGAAGTTGGTAAGCGCCATCGTCGCGATGGCCTCGGCGTTCTCCTGTCGGCGCCGCTGGAACAGCGGCAGTGCCGCCAACCAGTCGTCGGCGCACTCGTCCAGGCAGCGGTCCAGCTCCACCACGTCCTCGAAGGCGCAGTTGGCGCCCTGGCCGTAGAACGGCACGATGGCGTGGGCCGCGTCGCCGAGCAGGCCGACCTTTCCGTTGACCTGCCAGGGCGTGCAGCGCACCGTGCCGAGCACGCCCACCGGGTTGTGCTGGTAGTCGTCGACCAGGTTCGGGGCCAGCGGGACCACGTCCGGGTAGTGCTCGGTGAAGTGCCGTTCGATCTCCGCCGGGCCGGTCAGCGAGGCGAAGCTGCCGGCGCCGTCGTTGGGCCAGAACAACGTGCAGGTGAAGGAGCGGTCCGGATTCGGCAGCGCGATCATCATCGAGGTGCCCCGCGGCCAGATGTGCAGCGCGTCCGGGTCCAGGGCGAAGTCCCCGCCCAGCGGCGGAATCGTCAGCTCCTTGTAGCCGTAGTCGAGGAAGTCCACGCTCTCGTCCAGCAGCCCGTACGCCAGCAGTTGCCCGCGCACCGCGGAGCCGGCGCCGTCGGCACCCAGCACGACCGACGCCTTCGCCGCGACCGGGCCCTGCGGGGTCTCGAAGCTCAGGGCGCCGTCGGTCGGGTCGAGCCCGACCAGCCGGTGGTCGAAGACGACCCGCACCCCGGGCAGCGCGGCGGCCTCGTCCAACAGGGCGTTGTTCAGCGCACCCCGGCTGATCGAGTTGATCGCCCGGTCGCCGGCCGCGCTGTACGACTGGAACTGCTGCTCGCCCTCGACCGGGTGGATCATCCGGCCGCGCATCGGCAGCGCGTCGGTCATCACCTGCTCGGCCAGCCCGATCCGGCGCAGCGCGTCCAGGCCGCGCTCGGAGAGCGCCAGGTTGATCGAGCGACCGCGTTCGGCGGTGCCGGCGCGCGGGTCGGAGCGGCGCTCGTAGAGGGCCACCGGGTAGCCACGCCGGGCCAGGAAGCAGGCGGCCAGACAGCCGGCCAGCCCGGCACCGATGATCGCGATCTCGTCGCGTCGCGCGGTCATGAGGTCACCTGCCCCACCGTCGCGGCGAGCGCGACCGCCGCCCGCCAGCAGTCGAGGTACGTGGAGTACAACGGCACCGGGGCGAACCGGACGACGTCCGGTTCGCGGGCGTCGGCGATGACCCCGTGTTCGTACCGTAGGCGTTTGGTCAGCTCGGCGGCGCTGCCGGACCCGATGCGCACGGAGAGCTGGCAGCCCCGGCGGGCCGGGTCGCGCGGGGTGACCACCCGCAGCGGCCGACCGACGGTCACCTCGTCGAACAGCGACTCCAGCCAGCCGGTGAGGCGTTGGCTGCGGGCGCGCAGCGCGGTCATGCCGACCGCGTCGAACAGCTCCAGCGAGGTGCGCACCGGGCCCATCGCGAAGATCGGCGGGTTGGAGATCTGCCAGGCTTCCACGGTGGCCGGTGGCCGGGACACCGGGGTCATCTCGAACCGGGTGGCCGCCGCGGTGCTCCACCACCCCTCGAACCGGGGCAGGCTCTCGTCGCCGAGGTGCCGTTCGTGCACGAAGACACCCGCCAGGGCACCCGGGCCGGAGTTCAGGTACTTGTAGGAGCACCACGCGGCGAAGTCGACGTCCCAGTCGTGCAGGGCCAGCGGCACGTTGCCGACCGCGTGGGCCAGGTCCCAGCCGACCACCGCGCCGGCGGCCCGGCCGGCGGCCGTGATCGCCGGGATGTCCAGCAGCTCACCGGTGAGGTAGTTGACCCCGCCGAGCAGCACCAGCGCCACCCGGTCACCCTCGGCGGCCAGGTAGTCGGTCACGTCCTCGGTGCGCAGGGCGTCCTCACCCGGGCGCGGGCGCAGCCGGACCACTGTGTCGTCCGGGTCCAGGCCGTGGAACCGGGCCTGGCTGCGCACGGCGTAGCTGTCCGAGGGGAACGTGGCGTCCTCGATGACGATGCGGGTGCGCGCGCCGGCCGGCCGGTAGAAAGTCACCATCAGCAGGTGCAGGTTGACCGTGAGCGAGTTCATCACCACGGCCTCCGTGGGCCGGGCGCCGACCAGTCGCGCGGCCGGCCCGGTCAACAACTCGTGGTACGGCAGCCAGGGGCGCTCCGCCTCCAGGTGCCCCTCGACGCCGAGCCGCCCCCACGCGTCCAGGTCGGCAAGGAGTTCGTCGCGGGTGGCCCGCGGTTGCAGGCCGAGCGAGTTGCCGGCCAGGTACGCCGACTCGGGGTGGTCGCCGCCGTCGGCCGGCGGCACGTGGAACAGGTGCCGGTGGCCGGGGTCGGCCTCGTCGCGGCGGTGCGCTTCGGCCTCGCCTCCGGCGATGCGGTGCGCTTCGGCCTCGCCTCCGGCGAGGCGGTGCGCCTCGTGTTCTGGGGTGTGCATGTCTCGCTCTCCGGTCACATCGCGGTGCGGGCCGACCACAGCTCCGGGAAGACCACCCGGGCCATGCTGCGCTGCAACCACGCCAGGCCGGCGGAGCCTCCGCTGCCGACCTTGGCGCCCATCGTCCGCTGCACCGCCTTGACGTGGTTCCAGCGCCAGTCGCCGAACTCCTCGGCGACCGCGCTCAGCGCCTCGCCGAGCAGCCGCAGGTGGTTGTCGGGGCTGGCGTCGTCGTAGATCCGTACCCAGGCCGCCTCGACCAACGGGTGCGGGTCGTGCTCGACGGCCACGTCCCGGTCGAGCAGGTCGGCGGGGAGGTCGAAGCCGCGCCGGGCGAGCAGCGCGAGCACGTCGTCCCAGAGGCTCGGGGTGGCCAGGGCGGCGCTCAGCTCGGCGTGCACCTCGGCCTGCCGGCGGAACGGGCGGATCAGCGTCGGGTCGCGCAGCCCGAGCAGGAACTCCAACTGCCGGTACATCGCCGACTGGAAGCCGGAGGCCTCGCCGAGCAGGTTGCGGAACCGGTTGAAGTCGGCCGGGCTCATCCAGCGCAGGCCCTGCCAGGCGGCGTTGAGGCCCTCCAGGTGCAGCTTGGCTCGGCCCAACGGGGCCAGCGCCTCCCAGATCTGGTCGGCGCGGATCAGCCGCTGGGTCTCCCGCAGCTCGTGGCAGGTCAGCCCGAAGTACAGCTCCATGATCTGGCTGACCATCAGGAAGGACATCTCGCCCGGGTCGCTGCTGAGCGGGTGCTGCATCTTGTGCAGGGCGCTGGCCTGCACGTACGCGTCGTACGGCACCATGTCGGCGAACTCCAGGGTCGGCTCGCCACCGGTGCGCGCCGCCTGCTCGGCACGCTGCCCGGGGGTCACCGGTTGCACCGTGGCACGGCGGTTCGGCGCCCGCCGCTCCGTCTGATCCACCATCTCGTCTCCCTCCCCCGGACTGGCCGACGTCATGATCTCGCGGTCGGATCGGCCTGCGGAATGCCGAATCAACGGCTGTCGCCTCCTTCTCCTGGCAAACCAAAGGCAACTAGGCGAAGTCGGTTCACGAAAGTAAGGTCTGAGCGTGGACGACATGGACTGGGCGCTGCTGCGCGAGTTGCAGGCCGACGCGCGGCTCTCCTTCAGCGAGTTGTCCCGGCGGGTGCACCTGTCGCCACCGTCCGTCGCCGAGCGGGTCCGCCGGCTGGAGGAGGCCGGGATCATCACCGGCTACCACGCACACGTCGACCTCGGCCGCGCCGGCCGCACCGTCGTCGCGCTGATCCGGATGTCCTGCTACGGCGCGCGCTGCATCCTGCACGACCCGGCGGTGGCCGACTGGCCGGAGATCCTGGAGATCCACCGGATCACCGGGGACGCGTGCAGCGTGCTGAAGGTGGCGGCCGGCTCGATCGGGGCGTTCGAGGGGGTCATCGACCGTCTCGCCCCATACGGCCAACCGTCGAGCACGATGGTCCTCTCCTCCCCGCTGAACTGGCACCCGATCACCCCGCTCCCCGCCGCCGGGCCCGTCCCCCGCCCGCGCTGACCCCGTCCGCCCTGCGGGTTTGCCCCCGCGCCAGCGGGAAAGCATCGCCCGTGCCCAGGGGAGGGTTCCGGCGGTCGTCGCCGGTTGGGGGGAAATCATGCAGGGAATCCGCACGATCAACCGCGCGCTCTCGTCCGTACTGACACTGGTGGGGCTGGTCGGGGCGTTCGTCCTGTTGTCGGTCGCACCGGCGCGGGCCGGCGACAACACCTTCGTCGAGGTGACACCGAACAGCGCCCAGGCCGGTAGCCGGGTCAGCATCAAAGCGAGCTGCGACAACGACAACAACAACCGGCAGTCCAACGTGCACTCCGACGCGTTCGGGAACGTCATGCTCAAACCGGACAGAGGCTTTCTGACCGAACAGGTCACCATTCCGGGTGACAAGCCGGCCGGGAACTACCCGGTCGACCTGCGCTGCGAGAACGGCCAGACGGCGTCGACCACGCTGACCGTGCTGAACATGGCCTCACCCAGCAAGGGTCCGGCCACCGGTGGCGGTGGAATGGCCGGGGGCCGCGGCACCGGTTCGCTGCTGGTGCTCGGTGGCGTGGCGTTGGTGGCCACCGCGATCGTGCTCGGGATGGCCGGCGGCCGACGTCGACCGGGAGCCGGCTCCTGAGCCGGATCACCCATGACCCGCAGATCCGCGCGTGCGCGGCCGAATCGCCGCGCCCGCCTCCGGGCCGGGCCGGCGCTGCGCGCGTCCGGCCGGCT
>NZ_JAKKFF010000118.1 GCF_022229015.1 Micromonospora foliorum | reverse complement strand
TTGCGCGAACTCGACTCGCCGGGCCTGCTGATGTCCGGAAACCGGGAGGAGGGCGCCGTCCTGGGCAACCTGCGGCCGAGCCCGCAGCCGGCGGGTCGCGGCACTCTTGTGCGCCGCCGCGACGGTCAGCAGCTCATCCAGACGGCGTGGGTCGAACCGGGGTGACCACAGCTCGGGATCCTGACGGTGTCACCGGGGGTGCGGCGGCGGTAGCCCAGCCAATTCCTCGGTTGCGCGCTGCTCGGCGGCTGCCGCCTGCGCCTTCGCGTCGGCGATCCGGGCGGTCAGCCGGCCCGCTGTCGCACGCACCGCCATCGGCGCAGTCCCCGGATCCGACGGCGGCACGACCTCCCCGTCCGAGGTGACCACGAGCCCCGCGAGGCGCGCCTCGGCGACCGCTCCCAGAGCGAGCCGACGCGCCTGTGTCAGATCGAGCTCCCGGCCCGTGACCGCACCGGCGATCAGGATGTAGGCGTCGTGCGCCTCGTCGAGCTGGCGGATCACCCGTCGGAGGATCTCGTCGGTCTCCTGCTGACCAGAGCCGGCCCGCCAGTGGCCGGCGAGCAGGCGATGCAACCGGCGCAGTTCGTCCGCGGCTTCGCCGACCGCCCGCGCCGCCTGCGTCCACCGTTCGCCCCGGTCGGCGTCGCTGGCGGGCGGCTCGGCCACCAAACGCGCGTACGGAAAGGCCACCCTGCCGTCAGTTGTCATCCGTCGCCTCTCCGAGCGAGTCGGCTCGCCATCTCGTCGTCGGTGGCCGAGACCGAACCCACGACCGTACGGATGACGTCAGCGACTTGATGCAGTTCTTCGGTGATCCGTGGTAGCTCGTCGATCCATTCCACGACGGGCGCCGGCGGATTCTCGTCGGCGACCAGCGGCTCGACCGCGCGAAGGTGGTGCGCGATCGTGTCGATGTCGAGTGCGACGTGGAGAAGGCCCTCGGGATCCATGTCGAGCGAGCCGCTGCTCATCGGTTACTCACCTCCCGGCGGTGCCCCCTCGATCGCGGCGCACTCGGCACCGCCGGACGGGCAACCGCCACACAGGAGTCTAGTCAGCCGGCCCGGCGCAGGTCAGCGTGGCCAGCCGGGCAGTGGCCACGTCGGGAAACAGGTCCTTCTCGACGTGGCCACTGCGGCGTCGCTCAGGACACATCAGCGAGCACAGTGGACAGAACGGCACGGCGGAACGTGGCGGCTGTGTTCACCTGGAGGACAGGTTAGCGCCGTGCCCCGGCGTCTCCCTTGAACTGCGCTACGTGGTGACCAAGCCGGAGTTCGCCATCGCCGGGCTGCTGTACACCGAGCTCGAACAACGCTGCCGCGCGAGCCCGGGTGCCGGGGCGGGAGAAGGAGGCGAAATAGCCGTCGAGGGCGGCGACAAACTCGTCGTCCGACGGCAGGTCGACGCGGTTGACCAGCGCCTTCGTCTCCACGATCGCCTGCTTGTCGAAGCCGGCGATCCGGCTGGCGAAGCGGTCGACGAACTCGTCCAACTCGCCGTCGGGTAGGGCTCGGTTGACGTACCCGTATCGCTCGGCCAGGTCACCTGGGAAGTCGTCAGCGCCCAGTAGCACCTCCAGCGCCCGGCCCCGTCCCATCAGGCGAGGCAGCCAGGCCGTCGTGCCGCCGCCGGGTACGGCGCCCAACCCGACCTCGAACTGTCCGAGTACGGCGCGCTCCCGGCTGGCGAACCGGATGTCGCAGGCCAGGATGAACTCGCTGCCGGCACCCCGGACGCGCCCGCGCACTGAGGCGATGGTGACGACGGGCAGCCGGCTCAGCCGGGTGAAAACGTCGGTGTACGGGTGCATGCCGCGCCGCTTGGAGCTTTCGGTCGCCATGCCGACGACGGTTTGCGGATCGGCGGCCATGTCCCAGTGGGCGATGAAGTAGTCGGGGTTGGCGCTGTCGAAGACGACGACCTGCACGTCGGGATCGGTCTCCAGGCGTGACACGAGGGCGTCGAGTTCGTAGAGCGTGTCCGGGTCCATCAGGTTGACCGGACCGTGGTCGAAGGTCGCGCTCCAGTAGGTGGCGCTGTTCTGGCGTACGTGGATCTGCGGCATGTAGATCTCCGTTGCTTCACGGGGTATCGGCGCTCGGGTGAAACCAACCACCTGGCTTCGGTGTTCAAAGTTAGCATCTGGCTTTGGAATGGCAAGTTAGATGTACCCTGGCCCCATGAAGAAGGTGACGCTTGATCAGGAGTACCCGGTCTGCTCAATCGCCCGCAGCCTGGAGATTGTCGGCGAACGCTGGACCTTCCTCATCCTCCGCGAAGCCTTGTCGGGAAGCACCCGATTCGGGCAGTTCAACGACGCGCTGGAGATCTCCACCGACCTGCTGAGCAACCGCCTGGCCACCCTGGTCAAGGCCGGCATCATGAACAAACGCCCGTACCATGAGCCGGGTCACCGCATTCGGTACGAGTACCACCTCACGCCCGCGGGCGAGGAACTGCGGATCGTCCTCGGCGCGCTTCAGCAGTGGGGCGATCAGCACTGCGCACCGGCGGCCGGGCCCAGCGCACAGCGTCGCAGCCGCAGCACGGGCGCGCAGCTCGAAGTGGCGTTCGTCGACGAGGCCGGCAGGGCCGTCGCCCTCGACGACGTGACTTTCGTCGCCGTATAGCCGCAGGTGAGCGGACCCAGCCAGCGCAACGTCGCCGGGCGTTCACCTTGACGGGGTGCACCGGCTTCCCTGCCTCGTCGACGTGCTCACCGTCGCCGACCTTGTCGCCGTCAACACCTGGTCGCGGCTGTGCATCTGCGGTAACGAGATGTGCTCCCACATCTTCACGGCCACATGCCACTGGCTGGTGCCGCATCAGGCAACGTCTGTCCTGTTGGCACCTCGCGTAGTCGTTCGTCGCCGAGCCGAGCCAGGGGCGGCCGGGCGTACTCCGGGAGGTACAAGCACCAGCCGGAGACCCTGCGCGGGTGCCGCCGCTCGCCGACGCGCCACCCCCGCTCAGCCTGCCCCTTCCGGGGCGCTGACCTCCGCGCGAGGTGCAGTCAGATGACTGATGCCGTACGCACCGCGCAGCGCAAGACTCTGGTGACGGGCGCAGGAAGCGCCCAGGAAATGAGAGCGACGCCGTGCTGGCTGCTGTTCTGTGACCCGGCACGCCCGCGATCGGCGAGGTGAGGGCGAGGGCACCCCGCTCGACGCGGTCGTGGTCCGATCGCGGCGCGACTTGGCGGATCAGTTCGTGAGCCGGCTCGCCACATCACCCGTACTCGGAGGTTCCGTTGTCCCTGCCATCACTCGTTCTCGTTCCGGGCGCCTGGCACAAGCCCGCGCACCTGGCGCTCCTGAAGGACGAACTACGGGATGTCGACGTTCACATCGTCGCCCTGTCCAGCAGTGGTGACGACCCGGCGAAGCTGGGTGACATGCACCGGGACGCGGCACTCATCGAGAAGGCCGTTGCCGAGATCGGCGGTCCTGTCGTCGTCGTGGCCCACTCGTACGGCGGCATCCCCACCAGCGAGGGCCTGGCCGGCGCCGACAACGTCCGGAGGATCATCTACCTCGCCGCGTTCCAGGTCGAGATCGGCGAATCGCTGCTGTCCAGCGCCGGGGGCGCCCCAGCGCCGTGGTGGAAGATCCACGACGGTGCCGGTGCAGGTGACTACGTGGAGCCGGTGGATCCCACCACGGTGTTCTACGGCGACGTCGAGCCCGACATCGCCCGGCAGGCCGTGACCCAGCTGGGATACCAGTCATACGCCTCGAAGACCCAGCAGCAGGCCGGGGCCGCGTGGCACACCATCCCCAGCACGTACATCGTCTGCGAGTCGGACAACGCCCTCCCGCCGGTCGCGCAGGAGTATTTCGCTACCCGCGCCGACCGAGTCGCGCGGATGGCCACGTCCCACTCCCCGTTCCTGTCACAGCCGGCAGCGCTCGCGCGGCTCATCGGGGACGAACTCGCCTCCGCGTGACGAGTCCTCTGCGCGCGGCGTGGGCCGGTGAGGGCCCGCGCCGCACGCGGCGGTGCCGTGCCTGCATGCTTCGCGACCTCACTCGTGCTGGCTTGTGCGGGTCTGGTCCATGATC
The DNA here is from genome assembly GCF_022229015.1 of Micromonospora foliorum. GTDB lineage: Bacteria > Actinomycetota > Actinomycetes > Mycobacteriales > Micromonosporaceae > Micromonospora > Micromonospora foliorum. The sequence goes on along the minus strand of NZ_JAKKFF010000118.1, from coordinate 12,683 downwards.
GTCAGGGCGTCTCGCAGACCCGCCCGTGAGGTGATGCCGAGTTTGGGGAAAATGCGGTAGAGGTGCGCGCCGACGGTCCGCGCCGAGAGGAACAGCTCTTCGCCGATCTCCTTGTTGGTCATGCCGGTCGCGGCCATCTGGGCGATGAGGTGTTCCCGGCCGGTCAGGGCCGCGTTTCCTGGCCGGGGGGCCGTTCCCGTTCGCTGGCCTGCTGCCCTGAGCTCTCGGCGAGCGCTTCGCGCCCACCTGTCGGCTCCGAGGCGTTCGAACGTCCTGTGGGCCCGTCCGAGGTGTTCCCGCGCGGCACGTCCCGACCTCATCCGTCTGAGATGCTGGCCGAACAGGAGTTCGACGCGGGCCTGGTCGAACGGCCACCGTTCAGCCTCCGGTGTCGCGAGCGCCCGGTCGAACAGGCTTGTCGCCTGGTCCTCGGCGGAGACGAGCGCTTCGGCGGCCGTGACAAGCATGTCGAGCCGGCCGGAGATCGTCTCCAGTCGCGCCACACGAGCCGCGGCGACGTGCGCCCGGGCTTCGACGTGGCGGTTGGTCCGGACGGCGGCCTCGACCACGTCGAGCACCATCCAGATCGCCACCGGGCGGAAAGGCGGGATCGTGCCGGCAGGGCCGACTGACGTCGCCTCCCGGTATGCCTCCTCATAGTCCTGCGAGCCCAGCGCCAGCAGGGTCCGGGTGTAGTGGCAGAGATGGCTCACCACGGCCACACCTCGAGGTACGGCCCAATAGATGAGTTCGTCGGTGATCCGTCGCGCGGTCTCGTCGTCGCCGCGTACAGCGGCGAGTGTGGCGACCCAGTGATCGATGGCCCAGCGGAAGAGCCGCAGTCCCTGCTCCTTGGTCAGCGACAGCGCCTCGGCCAGGTACCGGTCGCTGTCCTGCCACTGGCCCAGGAAGTAGGAGTCGAGCGCCAGCAGGGTCAATGCCTGCGTCATGACATTCGTGTCGTCCGCGGCGCGTCCCCGCTCCAGCGCGCGATGCAGGGCGGCCCGGCAGCCGCCGAGCCGGTCCACCCACGACCCGGCGAGGCTGACCAGGACGATCTCGTTGGGGTCATTGACCTGATCCAGGCTCTCGACGAGCCGGTCGAGCTGTCGGTACGAGGCGTCGCCGGCGTTCGCCGGATCCGAGTGCGTGTGCCGCATGAGCACGACGATGTCGAGGCCAGGGCGGTTCAGGTGTGACAAGACCGCGTCGAAGGCTGACCAGAGATGGCTGCGCCCACCGAAGAAGCAGACGTACAGCAGGGTGAGTAGGGCTTCCCTGATCTGGAAGGTCGGATGCGACTCCTCACTCACGACGTCCAACGCGCCAGTGAGGATGCGGTGAGCCGTGTCGACGTCACCGTCGGCGTTGAGGATGACGAATGACGTGGCCACGGCGAGGTCCAGGGACGGTTGATGCCCGGCGTCGAGCTGACGCACCTCGCGCAGCGCGTCACCAGCTCCCGCGATTCCGCCCGCCAGGCGAGCACCGAGGTAGGCCGCGACAGCCAGGCGGCGAGCTTGCTGCGTGCCGGCCGGGCTGAGCATGGAGGCGTTGGTGAGCGCGGTCACCGCGCCGACGATGTCGCCGCGCCGGACCAGCCGATATCCCGCTTCTTCCAACGAGGAGGCTGCTTGCTCATCAGGCCCGTGGCTGCTCTGCGCGAGATGCCACACCCGCCGGTCCGGGTCGTCACGCGTGCCCTCGGCCAACCGGCGGTGCGCCGAGCGCCGCTGCGCGGCCGTGGAGGTGTTGACGACGGCCGATCGCGTCAGCGGATGAGAGAACACCAGTCGCGTGCCATGGTCAGTTATGTGGACTACTCCAGCGCGTTCCGCGGGTGCCAGCGTCTCCAGGAGCCGCTTACCCGCCGCGGCCTCAAGGACGCGGAGGCTTCCGGTCGCCTCGAGGGCGGCGAGAAGCAGCGATTGTCGCGTGGCATCCGGCAGACCAGCGATTCGAGACGAGAATGCCGCCTGGAGTCGGCGGTTGAGCGGGACGACAGAGAGGTCCGCCGTCGGACTGTCGCGACCTGGGCCGGCGAGGGCCAGCGGCAGTTCAACGAGGGCCAATGGGTTCCCGGCCGCGCCGGCCAACACCTGTCGTCGGATCGCGGGCGGCAACTCGGGATGACGGGCCGTCAGAAGCTCTGCCGCCGCCTGCTCGTCGAGATGGGCCAGCACGTACTCGTCGAGCCGTGCGCGCTCGAAGAAACCTTCGGCCGCCGGGCGCGTCGACCCCAGCAGGCCGACGCGCGTTCCGGTCAGTCGCCGGGCCAGGAGCGTGAGCACCGCGGCGCTTGACCTGTCGAGCCATTGGACGTCGTCGACGAGGATGAGGATCGGTGAATCTTGAGCTGCGGCACGGAGAAGATCCCGGAGAGCTTCGGTGACGGCCATCCGGTCCAGTGTCGTAGGAGTGGTCGGATGGAACAGGGCTTCCAGGATGGCGGCGTGCGTAACCTCGGCGCCGGAGACCGCATCGACGATCGGGCTCACAATCTGTTTCAGTGCCGCGAAACTGATATCCGCTTCGAACTCGACCGCCGTCACCTCCAGGACACGGCCACCCTCTGCCACCCAACGGCGGGCGGCGTATCGCAGCAGCGTGGTCTTACCCAAACCGGGATCGGCGACGATGATCAAAGATTTACCGGACGTGCGAGAGTGCTCGCAGAGGTCATCGATTGCCGCTAGAACGTCGCTTCTGCCGACGATGTCTCTCGTCATTTCCCGTCACGCTCTGCGTCGTCGGACTCGGCCGGCTTCAGCGGCCTGGTAGGGAACGATCATATCGGTTCAACGAGGTCGAGCTGATTGATGTCGGAGGGTCCCGCTACCAGACGTCGCCGCCGCTGCCCCAGGTGCGGGAGCTTCTGGTCGCAGCGCCGCATCCGCCAGTCGACGCGTTCGTCCCCTTCGTTGATCACCCGAGACTCGAACGCGCCGGGATCGTGCTGGGTAGCCCACGACGCCACTGCGGCGCCGATAACCTTCTACGGATTCGAAGGTGTCAACCGGGGTGGCTCTCGCTTGTCAGCGGGTGACATCGGTTCACGTCGAGAGCGGATGTTGCCGGTTGGTCAGGTGGCAGTCGGGGTGCGAGCCACCTCGTGCGACGGAAGAGCATGCTTCGACCCGATCGTGAAGCGTCCCTGGCCGGACACCGCCTGCCCGCCCGCCTGCCCGCCCGCCCGCGCGGGCGGGCGGTCGGCGACCACGAGCGCCTGGGGTGCGACGGTCTTCATCGCGACGTCGCTTCCGGCCGCGTTGCCTTACGGCGCAATGGTTGCGCACGCGACCGTTGCTGACTCTCGACTGGCGTCGGAGGGGAAGGTTAGGCTTCGCCCAGGCTTCCATCGACGCTAGGAGATGTCGTGTCGCGCCGTACCGGTAAGCCCTCCTACCAGCTGTCCGCGCCTGACACGAACCGCCGTCGTATGGCACGTGTCGCCGTCGTCGTCGCGACGATTGGGCTCGCGGCTGTTCTGGTGGGAGGCGCCGCCGGTTACACGGCCAACCAACCGGACGGCGTCGACTCGGCTGTCGCTGACCTACGCGAGGCCGAGGCGCAGCGTGACAGTCAGCAGATCGTCGAGCTGACGGCAACGGCCCGCAGCCTTCGTGCGGAGATCTCTCCCATTCTCAGCGCTCTGCGCGCAGAGACGCCAACCGGTCAGCAGCCAGGCCCTGAGCAGGCGCGCCAGTGGCGACAGACCATGCTGCGGGCGGCGGAGCCGTTCGCAAATCCTCCGTCGGGCACTACCGCGACCAATGTGGCGCGTGGAGGGCTGCGCAGCGCCGTGGAGCAGGCGTCCCTGGCTGTCGAGTCGTATCTCCTCGCGGTTACCGGGCCGCCCACGCAGCGGGCCGCTCTGACCGAACTGGCGAAACGACAGGCAGTCCAAGCGGCGGCCGCCTGGTCCGTCGCGGCCACTCAGCTCGATCAGGTCAACATTGATGCCGGCCAAGGCCATCAGCACGTCTACCTGGACACTGGTCCCGGCGGTGGCGCCTTTACTCCTGACGGCGCGGCCGAGGGATCGGGCGGGTGACCGGTCGCTGGTAGGAACCGAGACCGGCTTGCGCGTGCTTCTCTGCTTTCCTCGCTGGGGCGCCAGTCTCCGCAGCGCTTCGGCGGCCCATTCGCCTGAGGGTGCCCGGCGGGTGCGGAGGACTACTCGTACGGGTCCTTGGGGGCGGTCACCTGTCGCCAGGATTCGACGTCGATGTAGGGGATCTCTTCGTCGTTGATGGAGTCGCGGGTGACGCGGTCGGTGTAGCGGCCGGTGACCTGGACCCAGGTGTCGTCGGCCAGGTCGGTGGGCGCGTTGCCGGCCATGCCGAGTTTAACGGGTCGGCCGTCGGCGGCGCAGCAGGACAGGATCATGCGGGCGAGGATCGGTTGTCCGTCGGGTCCCGGGGTGATGAAGCCGGTGAGCTGGACCCGGCGGTTGCCGATCGACTGGCCCTTGTCGAACAGGGCGCGGGAGGCGTAGTCGAACACCGTGGTCGTCGCCGGATCGCCGGCAGGCAAGGGAGGGTAGTCGTAGTCGTAGTCCTGCTCGGCGGTGAGTGCGGTGCCCGCTTGGCCGGCGGCGTAGGAACCGAGGGCTGGTGGGGTTACGAGCAGCAGTCCAAGTGCGGGAAGGAGAAGCAGCCAGGCGACCCGTAGTTCGTGGTGGCTGTGTTCGTCGTGGAGTTCGTCCGCCGTTGACACGCTCGTGCTCTGCTCAGCGCTGTTCCGTCCATTCTCGCCAGCGTGGTCGTTCGGGTTGCTCCCGTCCTCGAGCGCGTCGGTGTGGGGACGCAGTTCGTACCAGAGGGTCATCACCGCGGCGACGATCAGCAGGAGGCTGGCGGCGATGAGGAACGGTCGCAGCCCTTCCTTGACGTAGCGCAGGTAGAGGTCCGTGACGCTGGCCCGCAGGACCGCAGCCCCGAAGAAGATCATGACGCAGGCCTGGGCCATCCGGTTCACAGCAGCACCATCCCGGTGATGACGGCGACCGCGACGGCGACCGTGAAGGTGGCTGGCGCGAATCGGGCGGCGAAGCGCCGGCCGAAGATGCCGGCCTGCATGGAGATGAGTTTCAGATCGACCATCGGGCCGACTACCAGGAAGGCCAGTCGGGCGGTGAGGGAGAACTGCGACAGCGAGGCGGCGACGAACGCGTCCGCTTCGGAACAGATCGACAGCAGGACGGCGAGCCCGGCCAGGGCGAGCACGGACAGCACCGGCTGGTCGGCGAGGGTCTGCAGCCACTGTTCCGGGACAACAACGTTGATGGTGGCCGCGGCCATCGCGCCGATGACGAGGAACCCGCCGGCGTGGACCACGTCGTGCCGTGCGGCGGACCAGAACGCTTCGCCGCGTCGGAGCCCGTCCAGGTCGGGTCGACGGGGGAGTCGGATCCAGTCGGCGCGGCCCAGTCGCAGCCAGAGCCAGCCCATGACCATGGCGACGACGAGGCTGGCCACCGCGCGGGCGAGGACCATCTCGGGGTTGTCAGGAAAGGCCACGGCCGTGGCGACGAGAACGATCGGGTTGATCGCCGGTGCGGCGAGCAGGAATGCTAGTGCCGCCGCCGGTGTGACGCCGCGGCGGATCAGGGAGCCTGCGATCGGCACGGCCCCGCACTCGCAGCCGGGAAGGACCACCCCGGCGGCGCTGGCTACCGGGACGGCGAGGGCGGGGTGCTTGGGCAGGGCCCGGGCCCAGAACGAGCGGGGTACGAAGACCGCGATCACGGCGGACAGCAGCACCCCGAAGACGAGGAATGGTACGGCCTGCACCATCACTGAGACGAATACCGTCGTCCAGGTCGCCAGCGACGGTGCGGACAGCAGTCTCGCCAGGGGGTCGCGCAGGAAGATGAGCAGCAACAGCACGGCGGCGAAGATCTCGACCGAACCGACCCGGCCGGCGAAGGCAAACAGGGGCCGGTGATCGCGGTCGTGCTGAGCGGCGTCGAGGGCTGGCGGTGTGGCGTCTGCGTCGCGGGGCGCGTCGGCGGCTGTGCTGGTGCTCGACGAGGTGGTGGGCTCGGATGCGGCCACGCCGCCCCCTTCTCTGCTCTGGGCATGTGGATCTGGCGTGAGCCTTCGTGGTGGCGACGATCAAGGGTGACTTTCGGCACGTGCTTCGCCTCGGCCTGCGCCAGCAGTTCGGCGTCGTGCGACCCCACCGCCTCGGCGGCGGTGGCCGCAGGGGTGCCGGAGGTGGAGGGAGCGGCGCTCGCGGTAGCGGCCGCGCCCGTCACGGTTCTGACGCCGGCCGCCGGGACCGACGCGGAGAGCCCGGTCAAGGTACGCCTGCTCGGGTTGCGGCGTCTACGCACGTTCTCTCCTCCAGAGAACAGGGCTCTGAGATGACAGGGCACCCTTGAGCAAATCCTTCGTGGTGTTGGTAGTCGTTGTCGATAGATGTCACGACGTTGTGATCTGTCCGTGACATCGTCAACGTTCGCTGTCGCGCACCCAGGCGGTCGGCACTTTTCGCAACGGGCCGATCTGCTGCCTTGCACGGGCGAAGTGGCAGGTCGAGACATGGCGCGGCCGCGGTAAGGCCCGGCGACGCATAATGGTGCGACCGGCAGCGAGGCGCGTGTCGGAAGCGGCAGGCCGGCGGCGGCCGAAATTGCGGGAGGATGGCGGCCACGGTGAATCAGGCGATGCCGAATGTAACCCGGAACACCCGACAGCGGGCAGAGGTGCTGGCGCTGTTGCGCGAGGTGGAGGGTTTCCACTCGGCGCAGCAACTGCACCAGATGCTGCTGGCCCGCAAGGCGGGGGTCGGCCTGACCACCGTCTACCGGACGTTGCAGCTGCTGGTGGATGCCGGTGAGGTCGACTCGACTCGGCTGCCGGGCGGAGAACAACTCTTCCGCCGTTGCAGCCAGAGCAAACACCACCACCACCTGGTTTGCCGAGACTGCGGGCGCACGGTCGAGGTGGCCGGGCCGGCCGTGGAACGGTGGGCCGACCAGGTTGCCGCGCAGCACGGGTTCGTCGACGTCGGTCACACCTTGGAGATCTTCGGCACCTGTGCCGAGTGCGTGCGCTGAGCGATCAACGGATCGTTCCTTGGGGTAGGGCCGGGAAGTCCGGAAGAATCCGGCCTGGTCCATCCATGGGGGCCGAGCATCTTCTGCCGATCGGCTGACTTCCCGCCTTGGACCGCGATCCGGTCGCCGCGGGCAACCAGCTCGCGGTCGAGGTCGGGTATCAGGCTCAATCGCGCGGGGCTACGTCGACCACCTGCGGCGCCGGTCGGTCCGGTCGACCGGCGCCCCGATGGTCAGGTTCCCTGTGGCCTGCGGCGGGCGTACTTCTGGCGGAACTTCTCGACTCGACCTGCGGTGTCGAGAAGGCGTTGCTTGCCGGTCCAGAAGGGGTGGCTGGCAGACGAGATCTGGACGTCGATGACGGGGTAGGTGTTGCCGTCGGGCCACTCGATGATCTGGTCGCTGGTGGCGGTGGAGCGGGTGAGGAAGGCGAAGTCGGCGCTCTTGTCGCGGTAGACGACGGGTCGGTAGTCGGGGTGGATTCCGGGCTTCATGCGGGTTGCGCTCCTTCGGTGTCGGTGTCGGTGTCGGTGTCGGTGTCGGTGTCGGCCAACTCCTCGGTGTTGAGGGGGAAACAGCCGGCGAACGGGTCGTGGTAGGTGCGCCAGGTTTCTTCGCCGTCGGCGAGTTCGCCGTCGGTGAGCAGGCAGCGGGCGAGGGTGCGGTGCAGCTCGACGGGGTCGGCGTCGAGGCCGATGAAGACCAGGTGCTGGTGGCGGTCCCCGTAGTAGGGATCCCATTCCAGGGCGGCGGCAAGGCGGCGCTGGTCTTCGACGTGCTCCCAGCGGTTCTCGGGCAGGCTCACCAGCCAGTGTCCGAGCGAGCCCATGGACAGGCCGCCGCCGGCGAATTCCCAGGCCACCACGGTGTCCGGTTGGCTGGCCAGCCAGAGGTGGCCTCGGGAGCGGATCATCTCGGCGTTGACCTGCTCCAGGACGTCGTGCAGGCGTTGCGGGTGGAACGGGCGGCGGGCGCGGAAGACGGCGGAGACCACACCGCAGTCGGATTCCGGCTCGTGGGTGCCCAGCGTGTAGCCCTGGAGACCGCGGGCGAGCAGCCCGGGGGTCTCCGGTCGGTGCCGGTGGGTGTGGCGCAGTTGGCGGGTCAGCGTGCTGGCGTCGACGAGGTCACCGTCGACGCGGACGTGAGCCGCCCACGGCGCCATCCGCTGTAGCAGGACCGACAGCCGGCTGGTGTCGAACTCGCCCTCCCGGGACTGGCCCCAGAGCAGCAGGGTGTCGGCGTACTCGATCTGGCGGATCACGACGTCGGCGAGCGCGCGGTCGTCGTTATCCGCGGCCTGGATGCCGAGTGCGGTGAGGTCGTCGGTGCTGGCGAGGCCGTCGAGGAGGTGTTCGGCGTCGAGGACGGTGACGTAGGAGTCGACGCGGATGAGCGCGGTGATCGGTGCGCCGTCGACGAGGCAGTGGGCGCAGGCGGCGGCGACCGCCTCTGGTTCCACCACTTCGGGCAGCATCAGCACCAGGTCGCGGCCGGGATGGCTGCGGGCGAGTCGGACGAGGGTGGGCAGCACGTCTTCGCGCAGCGTGCAGGAGGCGCAGCCGTGCCTCAGGGTGGCCTGCTCGTCCTCGACGATGCCTGAGCTGGAGCGAACCACCCGGCGTACGACGCCGTCGCGGATCCCGGCGAGGTCGTGCCGCACCAGCAGCAGTGACTCGTCGGCGGCGAGCAACGCCCGGGCGACGGCGAAGGTCGCCGTTGGCCAGAACCCGGACAGCACCGTCAACGACGGGCGGGTATCCGCGTCCGCTGTGACGACGTGGGTCGGGGCCTGTGGTGACGACGACATCGCACTCCTCTCGACGCTAACTGAAAACGATTGTCATTCTAGGCACACTCGGGGTGGCGAGGCGAATGGCGGCCCTAGAGGCGCGGCGGGTTCCTGTCGAGGCCACTGGCAGCGCCCCGGGGCGGGTCTGACCGAACGGGTGATGTAGAACTGAAAACCGTTGTCGTTATCGTTTGTCCTGAGCAAGGGAGCGTGCACTGTGTCCCGACGTTGTGACGTCACCGGCGCGAAGCCGAGCTTCGGCAACGCCGTGTCCCACTCCCACCGGCGCACCCGCCGCAGGTGGAACCCGAACCTGCAGAACCACCGCTACTGGCTGCCGTCGCAACGGCGATGGGTCAGCCTCACTCTCACGACGAAGGCGTTGAAGACCGTGGACCGCAAGGGCATCGAGAAGGTCGTCGCCGAACTGCGCGTCCGGGGGGTGAAGCTCTGATGGCCCGCCAGACCGATGTGCGACCGATCGTGCGGCTGCGCAGCACCGCCGGCACCGGCTACACCTACGTCACCCGCAAGAACCGTCGCAACGACCCGGACCGGCTGGTCCTGCGCAAGTACGACCCGGTCGTCCGCCGGCACGTCGAGTTCCGCGAGGCCCGCTGATGGCCAAGAAGAGTCTGGTCAATCGGCAGACGCGCCGCGAGGAACTGGTAGCCCGGCACGCCGGGGGGCGCGCGGAGCTGAAGCGGCTGGTCGCCCACCCGGACACCGACCCGGAGGTACGCGCCGCTGCGGTGCGCCGGCTCAGCCGTCTGCCACGGGATTCCAGCCCGGTGCGACTGCGTTCGCGCGACCAGATCGACGGCCGCCCGCGCGGGGTGCTGACCCGATTCGGGCTGTCCCGGGTGCGCTTCCGCGAGCTGGCCCTACGTGGCGAGCTGCCCGGGGTGCGCAAGGCGTCGTGGTGACGTCACCACACATACCACCGCGCGCAGGTACGCGCGGCGTGAAAGGGGAGGTATGAATGCGACTCTGAGGCCTCGCGGTCTCGCGGCCCTGGTTGCCGGGGCGGTGGTGGTCGCCGGCGCGGTGCTGGCACCGACCGCTGCGTCGGCGGCCGAGAAGGTGGTGTTGTCCGAGGGGCACGTTGATGCGCTCGACGTGCACTACGAGGATGGTGCGCTGTCGTTGAAGGTGCACGACGACACGGTCAGCCCTTCGGTGACGCGGGATCCGGCGGACGTGACGTTCCAGGTTCTGCCGGAGGCGGCGATGGCCGTTCCGGACGACCCTCGGTTCGCCTTCCTCGGGCCGGCGGGCAACCAGGTCTGGTTGCTCCCGTTGACCCAGGACCCGGATCTGCTCTGGCCGGGTTGGAACACCACCACGCTCGGCTCGGGGGTGTTCGAGGGGAACAAGGTGCGGCTGAGCCTGGTCGATGTGCAGGGGCCGGGCACCGTCACACTGTTCACGCAGGACTCGTTCGGCGGTCCGATCATCAAGTTCCGCTCCGACGACGCTCTGCCGGACGCGATCGACGTGCCGGTTAACACCCACGCGCACTCGAACTGGGCGTTCAACGCGCTGGGCAGCTACACCCTGACGTTCCAGGCCGACGCGACGTTGACAAACGGCACGACGGTCAGCACCGGGCCGGTCAACTACTCGTTCGTCGTCGGCGAGCTGTCCGGCGGTGGGCCGCAGGTCGGCCTGTCGGTCAGCGGCATGGCCAACGAGTACCAGCCCAACGACACGGTGACGCTCAACGCGGTGCAGACGCCGCAGACCGAGCTGGACCACTACCACTGGTTCAGCAGGTGCCCCGGCACGGACGACTGGGCCATCATCGCGGGTGAGGCGGGGGCGAGCTACTCGTTCACGGCCACCCGGGAGCTGAACGCCTGCGAGTACGTGGCCAAGCTCTACGACGACGACCACGTCGTGGTCGCGTCCAGCGAACCGGTGGCCCTCTGGGTGGCGTTCCCGCCGGAGGAGCCGGGCACCTCGCAGACGATCACCGCGTCGATCGACGAGACGCAGGGTTCTCTGGTGATCAGCGTCAACCCGGACGACCGCGCCGTGGTGCTGCCGCCCGCGCAGCTCACCGCAGGTGGTGACCGGTGGGAGAGCAATGGTGAGCTCCGCCCGGTCACGGTGACCGACACCCGCGCCGGCCAACCGGGGTGGAGCGCGTCCGGACAGATCCCGGCGGACTTCGCCGGCCCGGATGGTGTGACGTTCAGCTCCGGCTACCTCGGCTGGAGCCCTCGGGTCATCGCCCAGGGCTCCGGGCAGGGTGTCATCGCTGGTCCGGAGGTTACGCCGTACGTCGTCGGGTCCGGCGGCGGTCTCGGTAACAGCGCGGTGCTGGGAGCGGCGCCGGGCGGTGCCGGGCGGGGCACCGCGCAACTGGGCGCGGGTCTGCGGCTGAGCCTGCCCACCGAGACGGCCGGGGGCACCTACACCGCGACCCTCACCCTCACCGCGATCTGACCGCCCGAACCCGTCCGGTGGCCCGGCGCTGAACCGTGCCACCGGACGGTCGCGGGGTGGGTGGGCCGTTGCCGCGACCCGCCCACCCCGCCTCACCCCTCTATCAAGGAACGGAACTCATCCTCGCCATGCGCCTGTTCGCCGCCATCGCCACCGGCATCGCCCTGCTCGGCGCGGCTCCGGCACCGCCCACGCCGACGCCCCCCGCACCGCCGGCGTCAGCCGCGACGTGGGGAGTAGCGCCGTCGAGTGCGAAGGGCCCGAACGGTCGGCCGGCATTCACCTACAAGCTCGATCCCGGCGCCACCCTGACCGACTACGTCGCGGTCACCAACCACTCGGCGCGCCCGCTCACCCTGAACCTCTATGCCAGCGACGCGTTCACCACTGCGCAGGGCGGGTTCGACCTGCTGGCCGGTGGTCAGAAGCCCACCGACGTCGGCGCCTGGGTCCGCTTCACCGGCGGCACCGTGACCATCCCGTCCACGTCCCGCCTGGACATCCCGTTCTCGCTCACGGTGCCGAACAACGCCACGCCCGGAGACCACGTCGGCGGGATCGTCGCCTCGCTCGCCGCCACGTCGGCGGACGCGCAGGGCAGCCAGGTTGCCGTCGACCACCGCGTCGGCGCGCGGATCTACCTGCGGGTGACCGGCGAGCTGCAACCGGCGCTGACCGTCGAGGACCTTCGGGTACGACACACCGGCTCGCTCAACCCCCTCGCCGGTGGCACGCTCACCGCCACCTTCACCGTCCGCAACACCGGCAACGTCCGGCTCACCGGGCAGCCCACACTCGCCGCGTCCGGCCCGTTCGGCCTCGGCCGGCACTCGGTCGACGCGCAGGCCCTGCCGGAGATCCTGCCCGGCGGCGAACTGACCACCACCGTCCGCATGACGGGCGTACCACCACTGTTCTGGCTGACCGCAAGCGCCGCTGTCACGCCTGCCGCCGTGGGCGACCAGGTCCTCGACCCGCAGCCGGCGGTCGCCACGGCGCGGGTCTCCGTGTGGGCGGTGCCCTGGCCCCAGCTGGTCCTGCTGGCCCTGCTCGCCCTCGCCGGCTGGGCGCTGGTCGCCGGCCGTCGGCGGCGGGCCCGACAGATCGCCCGGGCGGTGGCCGCCGCCCGGGAGGAGGGCCGTGCCGAGGCCAGCAGGGAGACCGAACGGACCCAGGACGGCGGGCAGGCCGCGGCCCCCGCCGCGATCGGCGCGGGCTCCCGGCGCGGCGGTGGCAGCGTGCCGCCGGATCGCCCGGGACCGGACCCCGCTCGTCGCGAACCGTGCCACCACACCCGCCAGCACGGCATTGACCCCCCGCTGGGGGACGAGCGACGCCCGGCCACGCCCGTAACCGCGGTGCCGCTGCGGCCCC
>NZ_JAKKFF010000117.1 GCF_022229015.1 Micromonospora foliorum | reverse complement strand
ACCGCCCGCCGGCTCGCCGCCGCCGGTCACCACGTCGCCCTGTGCTACCGCCGCGACGAGGCCGCCGCCACCGCCCTCCTGGCCGACCTGCGGGCCGCCGGGGCACAGGCCATCGCGGTACGCGCCGACACCACCGACCCCGAGCAGGTGCACGCCCTGTTCGACGCGGCCACTCAACTCGGCCCGCTCACCGGGCTGGTCAACAACGCCGGCGTCACCAGCCTCATCGGGCCCTTCACCGAGCTGCGCGTCGAGGACCTGCGCCGGGTCGTCGACGTCAACCTCGTCGGTTACGTCCTCTGCGCCCAGCAGGCCGCCCGGCGGCTCACCGACGGCGGGGCGATCGTCAACGTCTCGTCGGCCGCCGCGACGCTCGGCAGCCCGGGGGAGTACGTGCACTACGCCGCCGTGAAGGCCGCCACCGACACCCTCACCGTCGGCCTGGCCAAGGAACTCGCCCCGAAGGGCATCCGGGTCAACGCCGTGGCTCCCGGCATCGTGCGCACCGACATCCACGCCGACTCCGGGGTGCCCGACCGCGCCGAGTCCGCCGTCGGTCGCATCCCGCTGGGCCGTGCCGGCGAACCCGACGAGATCGCCGCCGCCATCGCCTGGCTGCTCGGCCCGGACGCCTCGTACGCCACCGGGACGGTGCTGCGGGTCTCCGGCGGTCTCTGACCACGCGTCCAAGCGGTCGGAGACCGCCGGGCGTTCACGCGGTCGGAGACCGCCGGTGCCGGCTCAGTGGGTGAACAGCTTCGCCGCGGTCATGACGGTCTGTGCCACCCCGTAGCCGAGCAGCGCCGCCACCACCAACCAGGAGATCCACAACCGGGCCTGCTGCCCGGGTCGGCTGTCCTCACTCATCGCGTACCACTCCTCTGCGCCGTCGTGTCCTCGTCCACGTCCAGGTCCCGGTTGCCGTCCGCGCCCTGTTGCACGTCCTGTTCCGCCGACGGTTCGTGGTAGCGCTGCGGCACCGGCCGCACCAGCAGGTTGGCCACGAAGCCCACGGCCAGTACCCCCACCATCGTGAACAGCGCCGGGCGGTACGCCGCGGCGGTCAGCGAGCCCGGCTCGCCCTGCGCGTCGAGGAACCCGTTGACGATCAGCGGACCGGCGATCCCCGCCGCCGACCAGGCGGTCAGCAGCCGACCGTGGATCGCGCCGACCTGGAAGGTGCCGAACAGGTCCCGCAGGTACGCCGGCACGGTCGCGAACCCACCGCCGTAGAACGACAGGATCACGCAGGCCAGCAGCACGAACAGGGCCGTCGAGGTCTGCCCGACGAGCGCCAGCAGCGCGTAGAGCACCATGCCGACACCCAGGTACACCAGGTAGATCGGTTTGCGGCCGATGACGTCCGAGGTGGACGACCACGCGAACCGGCCGGCCATGTTGAACAGCGACAGCAGACCCACGAACCCACCGGCCGCCGCGACGGTCACCGCCGAGGTGCCGTTGTCGCGGAAGAAGTCCTGGATCATCGGGCTGGCCTGCTCCAGGATGCCGATGCCCGCAGTCACGTTGCAGAACAGCACCACCCACAGCAGCCAGAACGAGCGGGTCTTCACCGCGTTCGCCGCCGACACGTTCGCCGTGGTGACCAGCGGCTTCGCCGCCACGCTGGCCGGGTCGAAGCCGGCCGGCCGCCAGCCCTGCGCCGGCACCCGCACGTTCGCCACCCCGAACATCATGATCACGAAGTAGCCCAGGCCGAGCGTCACGAACAGCCACACCAGGGCGCTGCCCGACGCCGTCGACCCCGCGTTGGCCGGGTCGTAGCCGGCGTCGTAGAACGACAGCAGTTGCCGCGACAGGGGAGAGGCGACCATCGCCCCACCACCGAACCCCATGATCGCCAACCCGGTGGCCAGCCCCGGCCGGTCCGGGAACCACTTGATCAGGGTGGAGACGGGGGAGATGTAGCCGATGCCCAGCCCGATGCCGCCGAGCAGCCCGTAGCCCAGATACAACAGCCACAACTGCTTCGTGGCGATGCCCAGCGAGCCCACCAGGAAACCCGCCGCCCAGAAACAGGCCGAGACGAACATGGCCTTACGCGGCCCGTTCGCCTCCACCCACGTCCCGGCGACCGCGGCGGACAACCCGAGCATCACGATCGCGATGCTGAAGATCACCCCGATCGCCGTCTGACTGGTGTCGAAGTGAGCGATCAGGGAGTTCTTGTAGACGCTGGTGGCGTAGACCTGACCGATGCAGAGGTGGATGGCCAACGCCGCCGGGGGGATCAGCCAGCGGCTGTAGCCGGGCGGCGCGACGGTGTGCCGACGATCGAGTGCGGAAAGCATGCGCTGCTTCCTCTCCGATGAGGACGAGAAACGTCGCAGACAACGTGCCCACACCAGTCGTGAGCGGCAAACCTCACCGTCGCCGGACGGTCGCTCCGCTGAGCTGAGCGGTCAGTCAGCGCCCGCCCGGTGCGCGCGTGATCGACTCGGCTTCCGGAAACTCGGGGTGTCGCACAGAGCCGGACACCGCGACATGCCGGAAAACCGAGTCGATCACGCTGCCACTGGAGGCCGACCGTGCCGACCTCCAGCGCGCCGGCTCAGGCCGCGACCGCCGCCTCGGCGACCCGCTCGGCGTCGGGGCGCAGTTGCGGGGTGGCCAGCGAGATGACCAGGTTGACGATCGCGAAGACGGCCGCGATCAACAGCCCGCGGTGGAACCCGTCGACAAGCGCCTGCTGCTGACCGGCACCGCGACTGAGTGCCTCGGTGACGTGGGTGACCGACAGTGTGGTGACGATGGCCAACCCGAGGGCGCCGCCGACCTGGTACACGGCGGTGACCACGCCGGACGCGGCGCCGGCCTCATGGTGTTCGACGTCGGAGATCGCGGAGATCTGGGCGGGTACGCCCAGCGTGGTGATGCCCAGGCCGAACAGCAGCAGGCCGGGCAGCAGTTCGCCGGCGTACGAGCCGGTGGCGCTCGCCCCGCTGAGCAGCAGCAGGCCGGTCACGCTGAGCAGCGCGCCGATGATCTGCAGGGTGCGGGTGCCGAGTCGGTGCACCAGTTGGGTGGCGAGGGCGGCGCCGACGATGGCCGTCGCGCCCATCGGCAGGAACTGCAGGCCGGCGGTCAACGGCGAGGCGCCGCGTACCTGCTGCAGGTAGATCGCGGTGAGGAAGAACATCGACAGGAACGCGGCGCCGTTGAGCGCCAGCGCCCCACTGGAGACACTCAGCGCCCGGGAGCGGAACAGCCGCAGCGGCACCAGCGGCGCGGTCGAACGCGCCTCGACACCGACGAAGACCGCCAGCAGCGCGACCCCGCCGATGAGGGTGGCCAGCACCTGCGCCGAGCCCCAGCCGGCGGACTCGGCCCGGACCACGCCGAACACGACGGCGAGCAGGCCGGTGGTGCCGAGGACCGCGCCGAGCGCGTCGAAGGTCCGGGGGCCGGGCTGGGAGTGCCGCACGGCCGCCACGAAGGTCGGCACGATCGCCACGAGCGCGATGACGATGGGTACGTTGACGAAGAACACCCACCGCCAGCTCAGCGCGTCGACGAGCAGGCCGCCGGCCACCACGCCCAGGGTGCCGCCGAGCCCGGCGAGGGCACCCCAGATGCCCATGGCGATGTTGCGCTCCCGTCCGTGCGCGAAGGTGACGGTGAGGATGGCCAACGCCGCGGGGGAGAGCAACGCGCCGCCCAGGCCCTGCACGGCGCGCGCGGCGATCAGCAGGCCGGGCGAGGTGGCGAGCCCGGCGAGCAGGGACATCGCCCCGAACAGCACCAGGCCGACGATGAAGATCCGGCGGGCGCCGAGCAGGTCGGCGGCGCGACCGCCGAGCAGCAGGAAACCACCGAAGAGCAGGGTGTACGCGCTGATGACCCATTGCAGGTCGTCAGCGGTGAAGCTCAGATCGGACTGGATGTTGGGCAGCGCCACGTTCACGATCGTCACGTCGAGGATGACGATGAACTGCGCCACCGACAGCACCGCCAGAGTTGCCCAGGGACTACGTCGCATGCCTACCTCATCGGAGAGAAGACTTCACGCACGACGCGGTATACGCCGTACATCTACAACGTATACCGCGATGTGTACGTAGTACACTGGCATCGTGGCCAGTATGAGCAAGGACACCCCGCAACGTCTCGACCCCACCGCGATCGTCACGAGCGCGCTGCGCATCGCCGACGCCGAGGGCCTCTCCGCGATCACCATCCGCCGGCTGGCCCAGGAACACGGCGTCACCCCGATGGCGCTCTACCGGCACTTCCGGGACAAGGGCGACCTGCTCGACGCGCTCGCCGCACGCCTGCTTGCCGACATCCGCCTACCCGAGCCGAGCACCGCACCCTGGGACGAGCAGGTCCGCGCCATCCTGGCCGCCTGCCTCGCCGTGCTGCGCCCACACCCCACAGTCGCCGGCCTCGTGCCCACCCGCATCCTGCTGTCCGAGCCGGGCCTGATCCTGGTGGAGCGCATCCTCGCCCTGCTCGACGGGGCGGGCTACCCCCCGGAGCAGGCCACCGAGATCGGCAGCCAGGCCCTCTGCTCCCTGGTGACCCTCGTCGCCACCGAACCCGGCGCCATGGGCAGCACCGACCCGGACACCCGCGACGACGCCATCCGCGCCAAGCGGGCCGCGCTGCAGGCGTTGGCGCCGCAGCGTTTCCCGCACGTCCTCGCCGCCGCCGACGCGCTCACCCTCTGCGGCGACCGGGACGGCTACTACGACCTGGGCATCGAGTTCGCCGTCGCCGGCATCCGCGGCATCCGCCCGGCGACCCGTACCACCGGCTGACCCCACCGCCCGCGAGCGGCGCCGCCCTCCGCTACCGCAGGTCCGGGAGGTGCCAGCCGCCGGCCAACGCGTCGGCGTCCGCCGGACCCCAACTGCCCTTCTCGTACGACTGCACCGCCGCCGCCAGATCCAGGATCGGCTCGACGATGCGCCACTCCTGCTCGATCGTCTCGGCCCGCGCGAAGCGCAGGTGCTGCCCGTCCATCGCGTCGTCGAGCAGCCGCTCGTACGCCTCCTGCCGGCGACCGAGAGCCGCGCCGAAGTCGACGGACAGGTCCACCGGACGGCTCGCCACCTCGGCACCCGGGCTCTTCGCCTGGATCGACATGGTGATGCCGTCACCGCGCCCCAGGCGGAAGCGCAACAGGTTCGCCGCGGTCGCCGTGCCCCGCTCGGCGGGGATCAGCGAGCGCTGCGGCTGCTTGAACTCGACCACGACCTCGGTCGCCGTGCCCGGCAGTGACTTGCCGGTGCGCAGGTAGAAGGGCACACCCGCCCAGCGGGGGGAGTCGACCGTCAGCCTGGTCGCCACGAACGTCTCCGTGTTCGAGTCCGCCGCCACCCCCGGCTCCTCGCGGTAGCCGGCGTACTGCCCCCGGACGGTGGACTCTGGCGACAGCGGCGCGATCTGCCGCAGCACAGCGGCCTCCGCCTCCCGGAACGCCGCGGCGTCCTCGCTGGCGGGCGCCTCCATCGCGATGAGCGCGACGACCTGCAGGATGTGGTTCTGCAGCACGTCCCGGGTCGCGCCCACCGTGTCGTAGAAGCCGGCCCGGCCCTGCGTGCCGAAACCCTCGGCGAGGGTCACCTGGATGTTGTCGATGTGCTCGTTGTTCCACAGCGGCTCGAACAGCCGGTTGGCGAACCGGAAGGCGTAGAGGCCCTCGACGGCTTCCTTGCCGAGGTAGTGGTCGATGCGGAACACCCGCTCCGGCGCGAAGGCCGCGCCCAGCATGCGCTCCAACTCGCGGGAGGACTCCAGGTCACGCCCGAACGGCTTCTCCACGATCACCCGGCCCCGGTCGGCCAGACCCACCGCCGCCAGGCCCTCGACGACGGAGCCGAACACCGCCGGAGGGATGGCCAGGTAGAAGACCGGCCGCTCGGCGTCGCGCAACCGCTCAGCCAGCCGCTGGTACGTCGTCGGGTCCGCGTAGTTGCCAGAGATCATCGAAAGGTTGTCGGCCAGCCGATCGAACGTCTCGTCGTCGATCTCGTCATCGGCCTCGGTGACCGACTTGCGGGCCATGGTGACCAGCTGCTGATCATCCCAGGGGGAGCGGGCCACGCCGATCACCGGAACGTCGAGGCGGTCGCGCCGGGTCAGCTCGTACAGCGCCGGGAACAGCTTCTTCGAGACAAGGTCTCCCGTGACGCCGAACAGCACTACCGCGTCTGAGCGCATGTGCATGGCACTTCCCATTCGATCATCCGAACCTGATCTTCCGAACGGACAACGGCACGACCCACTCCAGGAATTCCCCAGCGTGCGGCGTACGTGAGGTCGGCGACAACACTGTCTCGACGAGCCCTTATGTTAAGGAAGGTTTACAGTACAGGCGGAGCGCCGGTAGCCTGCGATTCTAATCGACGAAGGTCGATCATGACGAGGCCTGGAGGTACCGTGCGTCGCCGACACACCACCACACGGCTGCTGGCCCTAGCCGCACTCGCACTCCCACTCATCCTGCCCGCCACCCCCGCCACCGCCGCGGCACCGACCCCACCAGCCCGACACCTCGACGACGTCATCCCCGCACCTGTCGAAACCCACCCCGACGCCAACAACACGTTCCGGATCACCCGCCCGACCGTGATCCGCACCACCCCAGGCTCAGCCGCCGCCCGGCGCATCGGCGAACAACTCGCCACCACGCTGCGCCCCGCCACCGGCCACCCCCTGCCCGTCCTGTCCACACGATCCACCCCGCTACCCGAGATCGCCCTGCTCATCGGAGACGCCGACGACCGCATCGGCCAACAGGGCTACCAACTCGACGTCACCCGCCGCGGCGTCACCATCCGCGCCAACACCCCCGCCGGACTGTTCGCCGGCACCCAGACCCTGCGCCAACTGCTCCCCGCCGAGATCGAGGCACCCGACCGGCAACGGAGCACCTGGACCGTCCCCGGCGGACGAATCGTCGACCACCCCCGCTTCGCCTACCGGGGCGCGATGCTCGACCTCGCCCGCCACTTCCACACCGTCGACGACATCACCGCCTACGTGGACCTGCTCGCCCAGTACAAAATCAACTACCTGCACCTGCACCTGACCGACGACCAGGGCTGGCGCATCCAGATCGACTCCTGGCCCCGCCTCACCACCGTCGGCGGCGGACCCGGCACCGGAGTCGACGGCGTCGGCCCCGGATACCTCACCAAGGCCGACTACCAGGCCGTCGTCGCCTACGCCGCCGCCCGACACATCACGATCATCCCCGAGATCGACATGCCCGGGCACACCAACGCCGCCCAGTCGACGTACCCCGAACTCAACTGCGACGGCGTCGCACCGCCCCCGCGCACCGACATCGCGGTCGGCTACAGCTCCCTCTGCATCAACGACGACCTCACCTACCGCTTCGTCGAGGACGTCATCCGCGAACTCGCCGCCATCACACCCGGACCATTCCTGCACATCGGCGGCGACGAAGCCCACGCCACCACCGACGAGGACTACCGCACCTTCATGAACCGGGTCCTGCCCCTGGTCGCGAAGTACGGCAAGCGCGCCTCCGGATGGAACGAGATCACCCAGGCCGACCCGAGCACCGACGTCGTCGCCCAGTTCTGGGGCACCGGCACCACCAACGCCAGCCTCGCCGCGGCCGCCGCCCGCGGCAACAAAATCATCATGTCGCCGGCGAACAAGTCCTACCTGGACATGAAGTACGACGCCAACACCCGCCTCGGCCTCCGCTGGGCCGGCCTCATCGAGGTGTCCGACGCGTACGGCTGGGACCCCGCCACCCGGGTCACCGGCGTCGGCGAGACCGCCATCCTCGGCGTCGAGGCCCCGCTGTGGTCCGAGACGCTGCGCACCCTCGACGACATCGAATACATGGCCTTCCCCCGCCTGCCCGCCATCGCCGAACTCGGCTGGTCCACCTCCGCCAGCCACGACTGGGAGTCGTTCCGGGCCCGGCTGGGGGAGCAGGCACCCCGCTGGCGACTGCAACAGGTCGACTTCTACCCGTCCCCGCAGGTGCCCTGGCTCTGACCCGTACCCACCTCGCACACTCTTCGTGGGCACCGGCCGACCCGGCCGGTGCCCACGACGGTCAGCGACCGCAGACGGTGTCCAACGCCTTCAGCGACGGGTCGAGATCCGGCGCCTCGACCTCGGTGGCCTTCGGACCGGCCAGACTGTCGTCACCCACGACACAACCACCCCTCTTGTGCCGTGCCATCACCGTCCACCTACGCCGTACACACCAAGCCAACACCCTCAGTAGCATCTCGACCATGAACCTGGCGGTCGATCAATCAGCGGAGACCGGACCACCTGTGGTGTGCCTACCCATGTTCAGCATGAGCCGCGCCGCCACCGCCGCAGCCTTCCGCCCCGCCCTCGCAGGGGAGGGCCTACGAGAGATCTACCTGGACCTGCCCGGCCACGGAGACACCCCCGCGAACTGCCCACCCACCTCCCAAGCGCTGCTGGACACCGTCTGCGCCTGGATCGACCACCACCTCGACACGCCAGTCCTGCTCGCCGGTGGCTCCTACGGCGCGTACCTGGCCGCCGGCATCGCCCGCCAACGACCCGACCTCGTCCGCGGCCTGCTCCTGGTCTGTCCCGGTGTCACCATCGCCCGCGACAGCCGGGACCTGCCCGACGACCCACCACTCGAAGCGCCCACCGGCTGGCTCGACGCCGCTCCCACCGGACTGCGCGCACACCTCGACGCCGCCCTCGGCCACCGCACCCCAGCCGTCGTCGCGACGGTGCTCGCGGCACTGCACTCCGGCGGCCCCGGCGACGCGACCTTCCAACAGGAGCTGCAGAGCGGTCCCGACTACGCGCTACCCGACGAGACCGCCGAGGTCGCCTTCGACGGCCCGGTCACCGTGGTCACCGGCCGACAGGACCGGATCGTCGGCTACGCCGACCAGTTCCGCGCCATGCGCCACTATCCGCGCGGCACCTACACCATGATCGACGCGGCCGGACACTACCTGCCGTACGAACAACCCACCCTGCTGCGCTCGCTCACCCACGACTGGCTGCGCCGTACCCGCGGCTAGGCCCGGACCGAACCGCATCGCTACTGGTTGGACAATGGGGGACCGGCCCCAACGGGCGCCCTTGCGGGCCTCGAAACGCTCGCGCCGTCCGTACCACCAGGGAGAATCGTGACAAGTAGGTTCACCGAGCTGGCCGTTGACTGCCACGACCCGGAGAGGGTGGCGGCCTTCTGGTGCGAGGTCCTGGATTTCACGGTGATCGACAGGGGCGTGGGCAGGGTCGAGATCGGCTCCTGGGTGCCGACCGTCGAGGAGGTTCGGGCCCGCCAGATGCCGCCCACCGTGCTGTTCATCCAGGTGCCCGAGGGCAAGGCCGTCAAGAACCGGCTTCACCTCGACGTCAGCCCGATCGACGGCAGCACCGGGAACGAGGTGATCAGATTGCTCGGCCTCGGTGCCACCAGGACGGATGTGGGCCAGGGCGCAGAGCGAAACTGGGTGGTCATGGCAGACCCGGAGGGCAACGAATTCTGCGTCCTACGCACCCTGGCGCCGCAGCAACAGGCCACAAGCGACCCACCCCACCATCACCACAAGGCGATTCGATAACGCACATTATGTAAAGTAAGGCGTTCTGGCGGTCCCCTCGCCGTCGCCCAACCGGGGTCAGTCGCGCGTCAGGCCGGGCGGGCACGCGTCCTCGTCCGGCCCGACGAGGCGCGCGTTGACCAGCGGGTTGCGCGCCAGCGCCGCGAGCACGGCGGCGCTGGCCCCGATGTCGGTCCAGGTGTCGTCCCACAGGGCGGAGACGAGCCAGGAGCGATCCGCCGGGAAGAACAGGTCGGGCAGCGTTCCGTCGCCGCGCATGTGACCGGTCCGCCAGGTGAGGGCCTGTTCCGGCCCGGCCTCGACCAACACGTAGGGCCAGTCCCAGTAGAGGGACACTCTTGGGGCATGCGGGAAGACGACGTCGTGGGCGCCGGTGTCGAGGAATCCCAGCCACCAGGGCTGATCCGGTGTGCACGACACCAGCTCGTCGACCACCGCGCGTTCGTGGGCGTCGAGACCGACCCCTTCCGGTGGGTGGAAGGTGCCGTACGCCTCGAACACCGGCGGGATCGCGGTGGTGACCGAGAAACCCTGCGTGGTGCGCCCGGCGAGCCAAGCGACGTCGCTGGCCGTGCCGATCCGCCAGGTGCGGCCGTCCTTGTTGACATCCATGGGCGCCGTCCGGGTCGTTGCGTCCTGCGCGTCGCGGTTCATGGCGGCGGGCGACGCACAGGGAGCCCGCCCGGCTCGGCCGGCGGCCCGCCACTGGTGCCCCTCGGAGCAGACCAGATCCGTCGGACCGTCGAGGTCCCGGTACGCGATGGGCGTGCCGAGCCGGCCACAGGTGGGACAGGTGGCGGCGAGCGACGTCATGCCGGGGACGATACGTGCTTCTCGATCAGCTCCAGGCGTACTCGTGGCGCTCTGGGATGTGGCCCTCTCCCCTGGCTCATCCGCTTCCCGGATACGCGAAAATGCTGCATAATATCCCTTATGCATGACAAACAGGACGAATCGCTCGCGGTGCTGATCGAGGAGTTCCTGACCGCGCGGGCCACCCGCAAGCCCTCCCCGCACACCCTGGCCGCGTACCGCAGGGATCTGCACACGGTGGCCGCCCTGGTCGCGGAGGATTTCACCCCTCCCCTCCCCCTGGACGCGTTGTCGATCACCGACCTCTCCCCCCGGGTGATGCGGGCGGCCTTCGCCCGGTTCGCCGCTCCCCGGGCGCCCGCGTCGGTGCATCGGGCCTGGTCCACCTGGAACAGTTTCTTCACGTTCCTGGTCGCTGACGGGTTCGTGGCGGGCAACCCGATGCCGGCGGTCGGGCGCCCTCGGGCGCTACTCCCCCAGCCCAAGCCGCTGCGTGGCGCGGACACCCCCGAGGTGCTGCTCGCGTCCGCCGCGCGCGACGACGGTCGGCAACGCGACCCGTGGCCGGAGCGGGACGTGGCGGTGTTGGCGGTGGCGCTCTGCGCCGGGCTGCGCCTGTCGGAGCTGTTGGCGTTGCGGGTCGACTCGCTCGGCGGTCGGCCGGGTGAGCGGCGGGTCGAGGTGGCGGGCAAGGGCGGGCGGCCTCGGGTGGTGCCGATCGAGGCGGATCTGGACCGGGTGCTGCGCGACTACCTGGACAGTCGGGTGCGGCGCTTCGGTTCGCGGTCGGTACGCCCCGACTCGGCGTTCCTGGTGGATCGGCGTGGTGAGCCGTTGCGCCGTGGTGGCCTGCAGTATCTCGTCGAGTCGTGTTACCGGCGGGCCGGTATCGGTGACCGGGTGCCGCGTGGCGCGCGGCTGCACGCGTTGCGGCACACCTTCGCGACCCGGTTGGCGGAGGACGGTGCGAGCGCGGCGGAGATCATGCGGTTGTTGGGGCACGCGTCGTTGGCGTCGTCGCAGACGTACATCGAGGTGACGGCCGGGCAGCAGCGCGATGCGGTGCGCGCCAACCGGACCAACCGCGCGCTGGCGGGTCTGGTGCCGCCGGGGTGAGCGTGGTCAGTGTGCGCGGTCGCCGGTGCCGTCGGCGGTGACGGGCAGGGGGCCGAGGACGGCGTTGATGATGTGGATGCGGGCGTTGGTGGCCTGGTAGTCGGCGCAGACTGTGTCGGCGCGGTCGCCGATGCGGGCGGTGTCCCCGGTGCGGGTGACGGTGATGGTGACGCCGTCGAGGGTGGTGGCGGTGCCGGCGGTGGTGAGGTCGGCGATCGGGTGTGTTCCGGTGATGAGGTGGGCTTTCAGCAGGGTGCGGAGCTGGTCGGTGTGGCGGGTCATGAGGTCGTCCCAGTTGTCCTCGGAGAACGTGGCGGCGAAGGCGTCGTCGGAGGGTGCCAGGACGGTGACGCCGGCGGGCAGGTCGGTGAGGACGCCGCTGGTACGCAGGGCCGCTTCGAACGTGGTGAGGGTGGGGATCCAGCGCAGCGCCTGGTCGACGGGTTGACCGGCGAGGAAGCTCGGGTTGCCGGGTTCGGTGCCGGTGGGCAGGGCGGCGCAGAGTTCCCCGGTGACCTGGGGTGCGGCGGTCGTGTGGGGAGCTGCGGGGCTGCCGGTGCAGGCGGCGAGCAGCAGTGCTGGCAGGAGCGGGCCGAGCGCCCGTCGGACGCGCCGGGCGGCGTGCGGTCCGCGGGGTCGTCGGGGGTGTCGCGGTGGGGTGGCGGGGTGCGACACGGCGGCCTCCACGGGTGCGGGGGTTGGTGGGTGGTGGGGTGCCGGCGGCGCGGGTGTCGGGCCGCGCCGCCGGCGTGACGGTTCGCTAGTTGTCGGTCACAGTGCCGCGCACTGGGTGGTGCGGGGGCCGTGGACGGTGTTGGCGATGCCGAGGTTGTCCGGGGTGGGGTTGTTGCCTGTGCAGTTGAGTGGGCCGCGGATGGTGGTGCCGGCCAGCACGGGTGTGTCGGCGCCGGTGGTGTTGCCGGTCAGGTCGACGGGGCCGGCGATGGTGGCGTCGATGATGGAGATCGTGTCGGTGGTGTTGGCGATGCGGACCGGGCCGTTGACGGTGCTGTCGGCGAGGAGGACGCCGGCGGCGCCGGTGGCGGTGAGCGGGCCGCTGATGGTCGTCGCGGTCGTGACGAGTGCCGTGCCGGGGCGGACGGTGACCGGGCCGTTGATGGTGGCGTCGTCGGCGCAGGTGAACCCGGTGACGACCAGGGGTCCGTTGCGGCGGCCGGTGAGGGTGGGATAGACGCGTTCGCCGTCGGTGAGCTTCTCCACGCCCTTGGGGTCGAGGAGCAGGGGGATGAGGCCGCGTTCGGGTTGGTTGAGGGGGACGTAGTGGTCGTCGCCGATGGTGATGACCTTCCAGCCGTGGGCGGCGATGCGTTGGGCGACGGTGGTGCCGACGCCGCCGGGTCCGTCGGTGCGGGCGCCGTTGTACTGCGCGTCGGTGAGTTTGTAGGCGCAGGGCGGGGTGTCGAGGATCAGGTCGGCGGGGGGCGCGTCGAGTGGTGGTGGGCTGTCGCCGGGGTGCGGTGCCGGGTGGGCGGGGATGGGGCGGGAGCCGCGGAAGACGAGCCGGCCGGTGTTGGCGGCCTGGGTTTCGATGGCCTCGGTGCGGGCCTTGAGGATGTCGGCGCGGTCGGCGCGGTGGTAGTCGAGGAACTGGTGGAACGTCCAGAGGGCGGAGTAGGTCTTGCGGCGCCGGTTGTTGGCGGTGTTGCCCTCGTCGGGGCGGGTCTGGCCGCCGGAGCTGCGCAGTTCCAGCAGGGAGTTGGTGACGTTCTTGAGCCCGAGGGTGTTGCGCAGGATGGTTTCCTCGCTGAGGCCGACGTTGCCGCCGCCTTCGCAGCCGTAGGGGCAGGCCCACCAGCCGGCTTCGGCGCCCTTGGCGTACATGTGGCCCTCGATCATGTCCTGGGACTGGTCGAAGATGGGTTGGGCGACGTTCTGGTGCCGTGGGGGCAGCATCGGCAGGTCGCCGGCGCGGGAGTTGCCGAACTCGTGGCCGTCGTAGCCGGCGACGGGTCGGTAGTCGCGGACCATTCTGATGTACGCGGTGGTTTCCGGCTGGCGGATGAGCGAGTAGTCGCGGTTGAGGTCCTGGCCGGTGGAGTTGCCGCGGGTGTTGTTGGCGCGGCCGTCTCCGTTGATGGTGGGGACGATCAGGACGGTGGTGTGGCTGAGCAGGTCGGTGATGCGGGGGTCGGTGCTGAAGGCGAGTTGGCGGGCCATGATGAGGCAGGCTTCGCGGTCGCCGGGTTCGTTGCCGTGCACGTTGCAGTTGATGGCCACGGGTGCGGTGGCGGCGACGGCCGTGGGGGTGGCCGGTGGGGTGGGGTGGCCGATGACGAGCATGTTGATGGGTCGGTTCTGCACGGTGCGGCCGAGTTCCACGACGCGGACGCGGTCGCTGAGGGTGTCGATGGCGGCGGTGTAGGCGTACTCGTCGGTGTCGCTTGTGTATTGCGCGGCGTGGGTGGTTTCCCACTGGGTGCGCAGGTTTTCGCCGGGGGTGTCGGGGTTGCCCCAGGGTGCGGTGGTGGTGGCGGTGACCGGGTCGGAGTAGGGCTGTTCGGTGGTGCCGGTGCGGGCGCGTACGCGCCATTGGAAGGTGTCGCCGGGGTTGTAGCCGGCGTCGGCGAAGGTGGGTGCCTGTTGGTTGATCTGGCGGTTGGGTCGCCAGACGCCGACGATGGTGGGTGCGCCGGTGGGGGTGCCGGTGGCGTCGACGGGGGTGCGTTCGATCTGGTAGTCGGTGGCGCCGGCGACGGGTTGCCAGGCGAGGGTGGTGTATCCGTCGGCCTGGTGGGCGGTGAGGGCGGTGACCTGGTCGGGTGGTGCGGCGTTGGCGGGGGTGGGTGTTGCGGTGGTGAGGGTGATGGCGATGAGGGTGGACACGGCGATGAGGGTGGGTCGCTTGCGTCTCATGTGGCCTCCGACGAGTTGATCGTGGCGCGTATCGACCAGCATGATCGTCGGAGTTCGCCGATGCAATGATCTTGAGGGAATCTTGCGGTCCGCTCCCCCGCCGGCCCTTGATCGACTCGGTTTTCAGGAAGGCGCGGTGTCCCGGGCGCGGGGATGCGCCGGTTTTCAGGAAGCCGAGTCGACCTTGAGGGTGGCGTCAGGCCGAATGGTCGGCGCGGCGGGGCGTGGTGCTCAGCGGGCGTGCCGCAGGGCCCAGTCGAGGGCGACGTCGGCGATGCGCTGCCAGCCCTGCTGGGCGGGCAGCAGGTGCGGGTACCCCTCGAAGAGCTCGACCTCGGTGATGGTGTCGCCCCGGTAGAGCGCGGCGTTGGCGCGTTGCACGCTCGGCGGCTGGATGTGGTCTTCCGAGCCGGAGATGAACAGCAGCGGCGCGCGCTGGTCGTTGTGGTAGTCGACGGCGATGCCCTGGGGGCCGGGCAGCAGGTTGGCCAGGACGCTGTCCCAGAGGATGCCGCCGGCGGCGGGGATGGCGTAGCGCTCGTACAGGGCGCGGGCGGTCTGCTCGTCGAAGGTGTTGGTGAACGCGTAGTTCCACTGCTCGAAGGTGAACCCGACGGCGCGGTGCCGGTTGGCGGGGTTGCGCAGCACCGGGAAGGTGGAGCGCAGCTGCGAGAAGGGGATGTTCCGGACGCCTTCGGTGGGTGCCGAGTTGAGCACGACGGCACTGGCGCCGTAGCCGCGGTCGAGCAGCACCTGGGTGAACGCCCCGCCGGCGGAGTGGCCCATCAGGATCGGCGGCGTGGGCAGCGCGGCGACCACCGTGGACAGGTGCGCGATGACCTGCGGCGCGGTCAGCGTTTCCAGGGGGCTGGGGTCGGCGTTGATCGCCTCGACCTCGCCTTCCAGCCCGGGGTAGGTGGGGGTGAGCACCCGGAAGCCCTTGTCCTGGTAGTGGGTGACCCAGTTTTCCCAGCTGCGGGGGGTGACCCAGAACCCGTGGATGAGGACGATCGTGTCCGGCGCGTCGTTCATGGTCAGCTCCCTGTGGTGTCGGGGACGGTGTCAGCCGAGGTCGACCAGCAGGGGGCGGTGGTCGGAGATGGTGGACGGTGGTGCGGTGACGGCGCGTACCGGTGGGAGGTCGGCGAGGGCGTGCCGGTCGGCGAGGATGTGGTCGAGTTGGACGCGGGGCTGCCCGGAGGGGTAGGTGGGGCGTCGGCCCAGGGGGTGCCAGCCGGAGATGAGCCGGGCCGCGCCGGCGGGCAGGTTGAGGTCGCCGAGCAGGACGCGGGGGCCCGGTAGGGCGCGCAGGGCGCGGACGGTCTGGCGTAGTTGGCGGGCGTTCCAGCCGGGCACGAAGGACAGGTGGGTCGCGGCGACGGTGAGGGGGCCGTGGGGGGTGTCCAGGACGGCGGCGAGGACCACGCGGGGTTCGTCGTGCAGCAGGATGAGGCCGCCGCGGGGGCCGGGCACGTAGACCGGTGAGCGCACGGGTGCCGGCTTGAGTCGGGTGACCTGCCAGCTGCGGACGGGGTGTCGGCTGATCAGCCCGATGCCGTAGCAGGGTTCGCCGTGGCCGTCGTCGTCGTGGCGCAGCGGGCGGAACTGTTCGCCGGGGGTGCCGACGACGGCGGCGGCGAAGCGGTGGTGGGGTGCGTTGAGGGCGCGGGCGGCGATGGCGGTGAGGTCGAGGTTTCCGCT
The DNA here is from genome assembly GCF_022229015.1 of Micromonospora foliorum. Lineage (GTDB taxonomy): Bacteria > Actinomycetota > Actinomycetes > Mycobacteriales > Micromonosporaceae > Micromonospora > Micromonospora foliorum. The sequence continues at coordinate 2,045 of NZ_JAKKFF010000117.1, read as the reverse complement.
GCGGTGTTGGTCGCGGTCGACCTCCTGCAGGGCGAGCACGTCGGCGTCGAGGGCGGCGATGGCGGCGGCGAGTCGGGCGGGGTCGACGAGCCCGTCGGTGAGGGACCGTCCGTGCAGCAGGTTGAACGTGGCCAGGCGCACTCCTGCACCTTACGTGCCCGTGGCATGGTTGCCGGGTGGTGAAGGTGTTGCTGTGCTCGGTGCTGGTGTTCGTGGCGGTCGGGGCGTTGGGGGTGTGGTTGCGGCGTACGCGGGGTCGGTGACCGGGTGAGGCTTGCCACTCGGGGGCTGGTGGGGCGCGTCGGGTGGGCAGAATTGCCGCCCGTGGACGCCGTGACGCTGAGTACGCTGCTGGCCGCCGCGGCGATGGCCGGGTGGGTCGATGCCGTGGTCGGTGGTGGCGGGTTGTTGCTGCTGCCGGCGTTGCTGGTGGCCGCCCCGGGGTTGCCGGTGGCCACCGCGCTGGGCACGAACAAGTTGGCCGCGATCTTCGGTACGGCCACGGCGGCGGCGACGTACGCCCGCCGGACGACTGTCGACTGGCGGGTGGCGGGGCCGGCGGCGGGGTTGGCGGTGGTCAGCGCGGGTGTGGGCGCGGCTCTCGCCGGGGCGGTGCCGGCGTCGGCGTACCGGCCGGTGGTGTTGGTCGTGTTGGTGGCGGTGGCGGTGTTCGTGCTGCTGCGTCCCCGGCTGGGGGTGCTGCCGGCGCCGCAGCGGCGCACTCCGGTGCGGGTGGCGATGGTGATCGCGGTGGCCGGGGTGGGGATCGCCCTGTACGACGGGTTGATCGGCCCGGGCACCGGCACGTTCCTGGTGGTGGCGTTCACCGCGCTTGTCGGCGCGGACTTCGTGCACGGCTCGGCGATGGCGAAGGTCGTCAACGCGGGGACGAACCTGGGCGCGCTTGTGGTGTTCGGGGTGACCGGGCACGTGTGGTGGTTGCTGGGCGCCGCCATGGCGGTGTGCAACATCGCCGGCGCGGTGCTGGGGGCGCGGATGGCGTTGCGTCGCGGCTCCGGGTTCGTGCGGGTGGTGCTGCTCGTGGTGGTGGTGGCGTTGGTCGCGAAGCTCGGCCACGACCAGTGGGTGAGCTAGCCGCGGCGGCTGGGTGAGTCGAAGCGTCCGGCGCGGATCTCGCGCAGGGCCCGGCGGCGGGTGTCGCCGCGCAGGGTGTCGACGTAGAGCTTCCCGCCCAGGTGGTCGGTCTCGTGTTGCAGGGCGCGGGCCAGGAACCCGCTGCCGGCGATGGTCAGCGGCTCGCCGTGCTGGTCGACGCCGTGGGCGGTGGCGTGCAGGGCCCGCACGGTCGGGAAGTACAGCCCGGGGATGGACAGGCAGCCCTCCTCGTCGTCCTGGAGCTCCTCGGACAGCTCGAGGGTGGGGTTGATGAGGTGGCCGCGGTGCCCGTCGGCGTCGTAGACGAACACCTGGGCGCTGACGCCGATCTGCGGTGCGGCGACGCCGGCGCGGCCGGGGGCGCCGAGCAGGGTGTCCATCAGGTCGGTGACGAGGGCGCGCAGCTCGGCGTCGAAGGTGGTGACCGGTTCGCATCCGGTGCGCAGGACAGGGTCGCCGATGATCCGGATGGGCCGCATGGTCATGCGGGTCAGCGTATCGCCGTCGGGTGCGGCGGTCGGCGCCCGGCCAGGGTGGCGCGGATCGGGGTGGTCTTCGCGGCGGCCTCGGCGACCTCGGCGTGCGGGTCGCTGTCCCAGGTGATGCCGCCGCCGGCCCAGGTGTGCAGCCGTTGGCCGTCGGCGGCGGCGGTGCGGATGGTCAGGCCGAGGTCGATGTGGCCCGGGGTGACCCAGCCCAGCGCGCCCATGCTGGCGCCCCGTCCGACGGGTTCGAGGGCGCTGATCTGGGTCAGGGCGGCGAGTTTCGGGGCGCCGGTGACGGAGCCGCCGGGGCAGGTGGCGCGCAGCAGGTCGGCGAGGCCGAGGCCGTCGGCGGCGGTGGCGCGGACGGTCGACTCGGCCTGCCACAGGTCGCACCAGCGGCGCACGGCGAACAGGTCGTCGACGGTGACGGTGCCGGTGCGGGCG
>NZ_JAKKFF010000116.1 GCF_022229015.1 Micromonospora foliorum | reverse complement strand
CGCCGCGCTGGTGGCCAGCCGCGCCCCGCATCCGCCGCCCGAGCGACCGTTCGACGTCCGTGTTCTGCGCTCGTGCCATTGCCGTCCCTCCGACGTGTCCGCCCTACACGGTAGTCACCCGGACCGACCCGTGCCTCGGTGGTCGCCACGCCGGGTCGGTCGCCGGCAGCGGCGACCGACCCGGGACGAGCTCAGCGGGTGCCCTAGCCGCCGTTGCTGGGGCGTCGGGCGGTGATCCGGAACGTCCTGCCCACGCCCGCGATCCGGTCCACGGCGGCCAGGAACCTGGGGCCCATGGCGGCCCGGGCCTGCACCGCCGGGTGGGTCGCGCCGAAGTCCTCCGGGTTGGCCTGCCCGTCGGCGAAGAGCGCGTAGGTGAGCACCGCCGCGCCGGAACGGTCGAAGATCACACCGGCCTCGTGCCGGGCGTCGGCGTACCAGCCGGCCTTGGTGGCGATCCGGGCCCGCTCGTCGGAGGACATGGTGCGCCGGATGCCGTCGGTGAACGCCACCGGGGAGCGCAGGATGCCCAACAGGTACGTCGTCGAGGCGGGGGAGAGCAGCGTGCCAGCGACCAGGGCGCGCAGCAGGTCGTGCGTCTCCCGGGGGGTGCTGGTGCCGAGGAAGAACCGGTTCGGGTTGGCCACCGGCTGGACCTGGGTGTTCGGGAAGCCCTTGGCGACCAGGATGGAGTTGATCTCGGCGGCCGGGGCGACCAGCCCACACAGCCGCACCGCCGTGTCGTCCGAGACGGTCAGCAGGTTGGCCAGCACGTGCCCGAGGGTCACCAGGCTCGGGTACGCGCCGTCCAGGCTGAAGATGCCGTCCCCGCCCGGTACGACGATCGCCGCGCTCACCTCGACCTGCTGGTCCAGGGTGAGCAGCCCTCGGTCGACCTTGTCGAGCACCGCCGTGGCGACGGCGATCTTGTTGACGCTGTACGCCTCGATCCGCCGGTCCGCGTCGGCCTCCACCGCGACCACCGGCGTGCCGGCCGGGTCGGCGACGCTGACGTACGCCTGCCAGTTGCCGCCGGCCTCGGTGCTGTGCTTGGCGAAGACCTCGGCGACCCGGCGGGCGGCCCGGGCGGGCGTGGTCGGGACGGCCTCGGTGCTCTCGGCGGCGCTCGCCGAGGAGGCGGCGCCCAGCACCGTGCCGGCGGTGACCACCGTGCCCAACCCGAGTGCCGTTCTGCGGTTCAGTCGCATGGTCAATCGTCTCCCCGATCGTGGTGCGCCAGAGCGCTTGCTGGCCCACCACCCTAGGCGAGTTGATCGACGCACGACGCCCCCCGAACATGTTCCGAACAGTCCCGAACAGGGTCAGCCGAACCGTCGTCGTAGTGCGGCACCCACCGCACCGACCGGTCCGAACAGGAGTTGCCGCAGGTCGGGCAGGTGACCGCCCCGGACCGCCTCGCCAGAGGGGTTCGGAGTGAAGACCGAGCCGTCATGCGCGTCGACTGACCGTCCACTCAGGCCGGCCGCCCGCATCAACGGCCCGACGAGGACGTCGTAGACCCCTGGCAGGACGGTGAAGCCGGCCCGCAGCACCACGTTGAGCCGGCCCACGGAAACCTCCCGGCGGGGCCGGTCCACACAGTGCACGATGGCGCGGGCCACCCGCTGCGGGCCGGCGATCGGCGGCGGAGGCCGCCCGACCCGGCCCAGATAGTTGGCCGCCTGCTGGTACACCGGAGTGTCCACGCTGCCCGGGTTGACGAGACACAGCCGGATCTCCGGGCTGTCCCGCAACTCCTGCTGCACCGTCCGGACCAGACCCTGCAACCCCCACTTGCTCGCCACGTAGGCGCTCATGTACGGCGCGGTGATGTGCGCCAGCACCGAACCGGTGAGGATTACCGTGCCGGCCCCGGCGGCCCGGAAGTGCCGCAGCGCCACCCGCACCGAGCCGGCCGCACCGAGCAGATCGGTCCGCACCACCTGGTCGAAGACCCGTTCCGGCAGCTCGTCGAAGCGACCGTAGGCCATCACCGCCGCCGTGTGCACCCACACGTCGATGCGGCCGAAACGATCGACGGCCGCGCCCGCGAGAGCGTCCAGCGCGCCCGGCTCGGTCACGTCGGTCGGCACGGTCAGCACGTCGACGTCGGCGCACTCCGCGCGTACCTCGGCCAGGGTCGTGGTGGCGCGAGCGGCGAGGACCAGGCGGTCGCCGCGCTCGGCGAACGCCCGGGCCGTCGCCCGGCCGATCCCGCTGCTCGCGCCAACGATCACGACCACCCGGCTCACGGTTCCAGCACGACCTTGATGCAGCCGTCCTCCTTCTTCTGGAACATCTCGTACGCCTGCGGCGCCCGGGCCAGCGGCAACCGGTGGGTACACAGGTCCTCCACACCCAGCGGGTCGTCGTCGCCGGAGAGCAGCGGCAGGATCTCGTCGGTCCACCGGCGCACGTGACACTGCCCCATCCGCAGCTGGATGCCCCGGTCGAACATCTCCATCAGTGGCATCGGGTCCGCCTCGCCGCCGTACACCCCGGAGAGTGAGACGGTGCCGCCGCGGCGAACCGCCTTGAGCGCGGCGTGCAGGACGGACAGCCGGTCCACACCCACCCGGTCGGTCATCGTCTGGGCCAGCTTGTCCGGCAACAGCCCGGCGGCGGTCTGGGCCAACTTCCCCGCCGGCGAACCGTGCGCCTCCATCCCCACCGCGTCGATCACCGCGTCCGGGCCGCGGCCGTCGACCAGTTCGATCAGCGCGCCCGGCACGTCGGACAGCTCGCTGACGTCGAGCACCTCGATGCCGTGCCGGCGGGCCAACTCCAGCCGCTCGGGCACCAGGTCCAGCCCGATCACCCGGCCCGCGCCGAGGTGGCGGCCGATCCGCGCGCAGAACTGCCCGACCGGGCCCAACCCGAACACGGCCAGGGTGCCGCCCGGCGGGGTGTCCGCGTACTTCACCGCCTGCCAGGCGGTGGGCAGAATGTCGGACAGGTAGAGGTAGCGCTCGTCCGCGCCGGTCTGCGGGATCTTGATCGGCCCGAAGTGGGCCTGCGGGACGCGCAGGTACTCGGCCTGCCCGCCGGGCACCGAACCGTAGAGCGAGGTGTAGCCGAACAGGGCCGCGCCCTTGCCCTCGCTGGTGACCTGGGTGGTCTCGCACTGCGCGTAGAGCTGGCGCGAACACATCCAGCACCTGCCGCAGGCGATGTTGAACGGCACCACCACCCGATCGCCCGGCTTGAGCCCGCTCACCTCCGACCCGACCTCCTCGACGATGCCCATCGGCTCGTGACCCAGGACGTCACCGGGCTTCAGGTACGGCCCGAGCACCTCGTACAGGTGCAGGTCGGAACCACAGATCGCGGTCGAAGTGATCTTCACGATCGCGTCGGTCGGCTCCTCGATCCGAGGGTCCGGGACTTCCTCGACCCGTACGTCCCGCTTGCCCTGCCAGGTGAGCGCCTTCATGTCCCTCATCCCTTCTGCCGTCTCGCAAGACTGCTACCCGGGCTCGGGCACTTGAACCGGCCGCACTCGATGGGCGTCTCAGGCTCGTCGGTGGTCGGGTTGATCCACTCGCGTTCCTTGAAGTCGCGGTATCCGGGGCTCGGCGACAGGCCGACTTCCGGAAACCCGAGTGGATCATGCCGGCCAACGCCAGACCGCCGTACCCCTGGGAAAGCGCGGGATACGGCGGTCTGGCGTCGTACGGTGGACCTCAGGAACCGGGGGTGTTGTTGGCTCCCTTGGCGGTGGCCGCGAGGTAGTCGCGGTTGAGCCGGCCGATGGTGTTCAGCGGGATGCCCTTCGGGCAGGCCGGGGTGCATTCGCCGGCGTTGGTGCAGCCGCCGAAGCCGGCCTCGTCGTGCGCGTCGACCATGCCGATCACCCGGGTGTAACGCTCGGGCTGGCCCTGCGGCAGCAGCGAGAGCTGGGTGAGCTTGGCGGCGGTGAAGAGCATGCCGGAGCCGTTCGGGCAGGCGGCCACGCAGGCGCCGCAGCCGATGCAGGCCGCCGACTCGAAGGCGGCGTCCGCGTTGGCCTTGGCTACCGGGGTGGAGTGCGCCTCGGGGGCGCTGCCGGTCGGCGCGGTGACGTAGCCGCCCGCCGCGATGATCCTGTCGAAGGCGCTCCGGTTGACGACCAGGTCCTTGACGACCGGGAAGGCGCTGGCCCGCCACGGCTCGATGTCGATCGTCTCGCCGTCCTTGAACTGCCGCATGTGCAGCTGGCAGGCGGTGGTGCCGCGCTGCGGCCCGTGCGCGTCGCCGTTGATCATCAGGCCGCACATGCCGCAGATGCCCTCGCGGCAGTCGTGGTCGAACGCCACCGGGTCGTCACCGGCGAGGATCAGCCGCTCGTTGAGGACGTCGAGCATCTCCAGGAACGACATGTCCGGGGACACGTCGTCGACCGGGTAGGTCACCATCCGACCCTTGTCCTCAGGGCCCTTCTGGCGCCAGATGCGCAGGGTCAGGTTCACTTGTAACTCCGCTGCGTGGGGTGGACGTATTCGAACTTCAGGTCTTCCTTGTGCAGCACCGAGGGCCCGCCGTCGGCGGTGAACTCCCAAGCCGCCACGTACGCGAACCGGTCGTCGTCGCGCTGCGCCTCACCGTCGGGGGTCTGGTGCTCGGCCCGGAAGTGGCCGCCGCAGGACTCCTCGCGGTGCAGGGCGTCGATGCACATCAGCTCGGCCAGTTCGAAGAAGTCGGCCACCCGGCCGGCCTTCTCCAGCGACTGGTTGAGCTCCTCGCCGGTGCCGGACACCTTGACCCGCTGCCAGAACTGCTCGCGCAGGGCGCGGATCTCGTCGATCGCCTTGCGCAGCCCGGCCTCGCTGCGCTCCATGCCGCAGTGTTCCCACATGATCTGGCCGAGTTCCCGGTGGAACGAGTCCACGGTCCGGTCGCCGTCGACCGCGAGCAGCCGCTGGACGCGGTCCTCGACGTCGGTGCGCGCCTCGACCGCCGCCGGGTGGCTGGCGTCGACCTTCTCCAGCGGGCCGGAGGCCAGGTAGTTGGCGATGGTGGTGGGCAGCACGAAGTAGCCGTCGGCGAGGCCCTGCATCAGCGCCGAGGCGCCGAGTCGGTTCGCGCCGTGGTCGGAGAAGTTCGCCTCACCGATCACGAACAGGCCGGGGATGTTCGACTGGAGGTCGTAGTCGACCCACAGGCCGCCCATCGTGTAGTGCACGGCGGGGTAGATGCGCATCGGCACCTCGTACGGGTCCTCGCCGGTGATCCGCTCGTACATCTCGAAGAGGTTGCCGTACTTGGCCTCGATGGCCTTGCGGCCCAGCCGGCCAATCGCGTCGGCGAAGTCGAGGTAGACGCCGAGCTTCGTCGGCCCGACGCCCCGACCCTCGTCGCACACGTTCTTCGCGGCGCGGGAGGCGATGTCGCGGGGGACCAGGTTGCCGAAGGAGGGGTAGATCCGCTCCAGGTAGTAGTCCCGCTCGTCCTCGCCGATGTCCTTCGGGCTGCGGTCGTCACCCTTGGTCTTCGGCACCCAGACCCGGCCGTCGTTGCGCAGCGACTCGCTCATCAGGGTCAGCTTCGACTGGTGGTCGCCGGAGACCGGGATGCAGGTCGGGTGGATCTGCGTGTAGCACGGGTTGGCGAAGTACGCGCCCTTGCGGTGCGCCCGCCAGGTGGCGGTGACGTTGCAGCCCTTGGCGTTGGTGGAGAGGTAGAAGACGTTGCCGTAGCCGCCGGAGGCGAGCACCACGGCGTCGGCCATCTCGGTGCTGATCTCGCCGGTGACCAGGTCCCGGACGACGATGCCCCGGGCCCTGCCGTCCACCAGGACCAGTTCCAGCATCTCGTGCCGGGCGTTCATCTCCACGTTGCCCAGGCCGATCTGCCGCTCCAGCGCCTGGTACGCGCCGAGCAACAGCTGCTGGCCCGTCTGGCCCCGGGCGTAGAAGGTGCGCTGCACCTGTGCGCCACCGAAGGAGCGGGTGTCCAGCAGGCCGCCGTACTCGCGGGCGAACGGCACCCCCTGGGCGACGCACTGGTCGATGATGTTGACCGACACCTCGGCGAGCCGGTGCACGTTCGACTCCCGGGAGCGGAAGTCGCCGCCCTTGACCGTGTCGTAGAAGAGCCGGTGCACGGAGTCGCCGTCGTTGCGGTAGTTCTTCGCCGCGTTGATGCCGCCCTGCGCCGCGATGGAGTGCGCCCGGCGCGGGCTGTCCTGGTAGCAGTAGGACTTGACGTGGTAGCCCTGCTCGGCAAGCGTCGCCGCGGCCGAGCCGCCGGCCAGGCCGGTGCCGACCACGATCACCGTCATCTTGCGGCGGTTGGCGGGGTTGACCAGCTTGGCCTCGAAGCGCCGGGTCTCCCAACGCTTCTCGACCGGGCCGGCGGGAGCCTTGGTGTCGGCGATCGGGTCGCCCTCGGTGAAGAGTTCCATGTCAGGACACCAATCCGGTGAGTACGGCGAACGGGACCACCAGGTACCCGGCGCAGAGCAGCACGGCGAAGACCAGAGCCGCGGTACGCGCCCTGCGCTCGCCGCGCGGCGTCTGCTGGCCGAGGCTGCGGAACGCGCTGAACGCGCCGTGGCGCAGGTGGAAGCCCACCGCGAGGATGGCGAGCGTGTAGAAGAGCGTGACGTACCAGCGTTCCGGCGCGAAGTCGGCGACGACGTTGCCGTACGGCTTGCTGGCGTCGCCGACCGGGTTCAGCGTGCCGGTGGTCAGGTCCAGCAGGTGGTAGATCACGAAGAGCAGGATGATCACTCCACCCCAGCGCATCGTGCGGGCCGCGTAGCTGCCGTTGACCTTCTTGCGGTGGGCGTACTTGACCGGGCGGGCGGCACGGGCACGCCTGGCCAGCACGGTGGCAGCCACGATGTGCGCGACCACGGCCACCACCAGCACGGTGCGCAGGATCCACAGGAACCAGACGCCGGGCAGCAGTGGCTTGCCGATGTCGCGCAGCCAGTGCGCGTAGTGGTCGAACGAGGTCTCCCCCGTGAACACCTTCAGGTTCCCGAGCATGTGGGCGATGAGGAACAGCGCCAGCAGGATGCCCGTCACCGCCATGACGGCCTTGAGGCCGACGTTCGAGCGGATGGGCGACCGAGTTTTCGTGATTACCACAGGACCGACGCTAGGAGCACTTCGATCAGTCGTCCAATGCATCAAACTCGCAGTGTTGATAGCCGTAGGCTATTTAGATGCAGCTCCATCAGCTCCGGTACTTCGTCGCGGTGGCCGAAGTACGACATTTCACCCAAGCCGCCGACATCGTGGGCATCACGCAGCCCTCGCTCAGTAAGCAAATTCACGCTCTGGAGGCCGACCTCGGAGCGCCGCTGTTCGAGCGGGTAAGGGGCAACATCGCGCTCACCGCCGCGGGTGAGGTGCTGCTGCCCTTGGCCACCCGGATTCTCGCCGACGTGGAGACCGCGACCCGGGAGGTCCAGGAGTTGGTCGGGCTGCGTCGGGGCCGGGTCCGGCTCGGGGCCACCCCGAGTCTGGCCACCTCGCTCGCCCCGCCGGTGCTGCGCCGGTTCCGCGACGCGCACCCCACCATCGACCTGCGCGTCGAGGAGGGCGGCTCCCAGGACCTGGTGCGTGACCTGCTCCGCGGCGACCTCGACCTGGCCCTGATCATCATGCCGGCGCAGGGGGCCGACCCGGGGCTGCGGGTCGACCCGATCCTGCGGGAGAGCCTCGTGGTGGCCTCGGTGGGGGAGGTGGCGACCGCGTCGACGACCGGGGAGCTACGCATCACCGACCTGCGGGACCAGCCGATGGTGATGTTCCGGGAGGGGTACGACCTGCGCGACGCGACCATCCAGGCGTGTCGGGAGGCGGGCTTCGAACCCACCTTCGCGGTGGACGGCGGCGAGATGGACGCGGTGCTCAGCTTCGTCGAGGCGGGGCTCGGCATCGCGCTCGTGCCGGGCATCGTGCTGGCTCGCCGGCCGGGCGTGCGGATCACCCCCCTCGCCCCGCCCGGGGTGCGGCGGACCATCGCGGTGGCCCGTCGGCGCGACGTCGTACCCACCCACGCCGGTCGGGAGCTTCGACGCATCCTGCTCGCCTACATCCAGTCGGCGATCGACCTCGGCGAACTGCCCCCCGGCGTCGAACCACTGACCTGACCCCTCCGGGCGGCCGCCGCGAAGAGGCCGGCAACGGCCCGGCCGCCGGGCGGTCGCTCAGCGGCCCTCGGCGTCGTCCATCGCCCGGTAGATCCGCTGCTCCGAGACGGGGTACGGGGTGCCCAGCGCCTGGGCGAAGACGTTCACCCGCAGCTCCTCGATCATCCAGCGGATCTGCCGGACGGCCGTCTCCTGGCGGCGGGCCGGCGCCAGGTTGGCGAGCAGGTCGGCGTACTCCTTCTGCACCACCGCGATCCGGTCCTGCTGCTGACGGTCCCGCTGCGGGTTGCCGCCCAGCCGGTCCAGTCGACGCTCGATGGCGGTCAGGTAGCGCAGCAGGTCGGGCAGCCGGGCGTACCCGGTCTCGGTGATGAAACCGGCGTGCACCAGCCCGGCGAGCTGGCTGCGGATGTCGGCCAGCGCCGCCACCACGGCGAGGTTGCGGGTCGCGCCGAGCCGCTGCTCGACGGCGTACGCGGCGGCGAGGACCTTGCGGACCCGGTCCATCACCTCGACGACGGTGTCGACCAGGTCGGCGCGGACCTTCTCGCGCAGGGCCGCGAAGCCGTCGGCGTCCCACGCCGGCCCGCCGGCCACACCGATCAGCCGGTCGATGGCCGCGCCCGCCGCGTCCTCGATCAGCTCCTGCACGCCGCCGTGCGGGTTGCGGCTCAACGCCAGCTTCGCCTCGTTGTCCAGCCGCCCCTGCAGGAACCGCGCCGGGGACGGCACGGTGAGCCGCAGCAGCCGGCGGGTGCCGGCCCAGTGCGCCGCGTCCGCCTCGGCGGGGGAGTCGAACACCCTCACCCCGACCGTGGCGCCCTCGTCGACGAGCGCCGGGTACGCGGTGACCGCGTAACCGGCGCGGACCTGCTCGATGGTCCGGGGCAGCGTGCCGATGCTCCACTCCCGCAGCCCGGTACGGGCCACCTCCGGCGCGGCGGCCGCCACCACCTGGCGTACCTCCTGGCGGAGTTGGCGTTGCAGGGCCGGCAGGTCCTTGCCCTCGGCGACCGGCTTCTCGTCGTCGCCGAGGACCCGGAAGGTCACCCGCAAATGCGCCGGCAGCTTGGCCGGCTCCCAGGCGTCCCGGGGCACGGTCACCCCGGTCATCCGGCGCAGCTGGCGGGTGAGCGCGTCCAGCAGCGACTCCTCGCCGGGGGTGATCGCCGCCAGGGCGGCCCGGGCGTAGTCCGGCACCGGGACGAAGTTGCGGCGGATCGCCTTCGGCAGCGAGCGGATCAGCGCGATCACCGTCTCCTCGCGCAGCCCCGGCACCTGCCAGTCGAAGGTCTCCGCCGGCACCTGGTTGAGCAGCGGCAGCGGGATGTCCACGGTGACGCCGTCGTCCGGCGTGCCCGGCTCGAACCGGTAGGTCAGCGGCAGGCTCACCCCGTCGGCCTGCCACTCGTCCGGGTAGTCGTCCTCGTCCACCCCCGGCCGGCCGTCGTTGATCAGCAGGTCGCGGGTGAAGGTGAGCAGGTCGGGTTGCTCGCGGCGAGCCTTCTTCCACCAGCTGTCGAAGTGCCGCCCGGAGGACACGTCGGCCGGGATCCGCTGGTCGTAGAAGCCGAAGATGGTCTCGTCGTCGACCAGGATGTCCCGGCGCCGGGCCCGGCTCTCCAGCTCCTCGATCTCGGCGAGCAGCCGCTTGTTGTCCGTCCAGAACTGGTGGTGGGTCTGCCAGTCGCCCTCGACCAGGGCGTGCCGGATGAACAGCTCCCGACTCAGCGTCGGGTCGATCCGCCCGAAGTTGACCTTGCGGGAGCTGACCAGCGGGACGCCGTACAGGGTGACCTTCTCGTAGGCCATCACCGCGGCCTGCTTCTTCTCCCAGTGCGGCTCGCTGTAGCTGCGCTTGACCAGGTGCTGCGCCAGCGGCTCGACCCACTCCGGCTCGACCCGGCCGGCGATGCGACCCCACAGCCGGGAGGTCTCCACCAGCTCGGCGGCCATCACCCAGCGCGGCGGCTTCTTGAACAACGCCGACCCGGGGAAGAGCCCGAACTTCGCGCCCCGCGCGCCCAGGTACTCGTGCTTCTGGGCGTCCTTCAGGCCGATGTGCGACAGCAGACCGGGTAGCAGCGACTGGTGCACCTTCGGGGTGTCGATCTCCTCCGGCAGGTCCGCGCCACCCCGGCGGCCCCGGCCGGCGTCCGCGTCACCCTCGGCGTCACGCGCCGGCCGCCCACCACGCCGGTCGCCCTCCTGCGGGGTACGCAGCACCTGCCGCAGTTGGCTGACGATGTCCTGCCACTCGCGGATGCGCAGGTAGTTCAGGTACTCCGCCTTGCACATCCGGCGGAACGCGCTGGAGGACAGCTCCCGCTGCTGCTCACGCAGGTAACGCCACAGATTGAGGAAGGCGACGAAGTCCGACTCCTTGTCGGCGAACCGGGCGTGCGCCTGGTCCGCCTGGGCCTGCTTCTCCGCCGGCCGCTCGCGCGGGTCCTGGATGGAGAGCGCGGCGGCGATCACCAGCACCTCGGTGGCGCAACCGTTGCGTTCGCCCTCGACCACCATCCGGGCCAGCCGCGGGTCGACAGGCAACTGCGCCAGCCGCCGGCCGAGCGCGGTGAGCCGCTTCGCCGGGTCGGCCTCGGTCGGGTCCAACGCGCCCAGCTCGTGCAGCAGGTTGACGCCGTCGGCGATGTTGCGCTTGTCCGGCGGGTCGATGAACGGGAACGCGGCGAGGTCGCCGAGCCCGATCGCGGTCATCTGGAGGATGACCGACGCCAGGTTGGTCCGCAGGATCTCCGGGTCGGTGAACTCGGGCCGGGACAGGAAGTCCTGCTCGTCGTAGAGGCGGATGCAGATGCCGTCCGACGTACGACCGCAGCGGCCCTTGCGCTGGTTGGCCGAGGCCTGGGAGATCGGCTCGATCGGCAGCCGCTGCACCTTCAGCCGGCTGGAGTAGCGGGAGATGCGGGCGGTCCCCGGGTCCACCACGTACTTGATGCCGGGCACGGTCAGCGAGGTCTCCGCGACGTTTGTGGCGAGCACCACCCGGCGCGACGAGTGCGCGGCGAAGACCCGGTGCTGCTCGGCGCTGGACAGCCGCGCGTACAGCGGCAGGATCTCGGTGCCGAGCAGCGAGCGTTTCTTCTGCACCAGCTTGCCCAGCGCGTCGGCGGTGTCCCGGATCTCCCGCTCACCGCTGAGGAAGACCAGGATGTCGCCGGGGCCCTCGGCGGCCAGCTCCTCGACGGCGTCGCCAATCGCCTGGATCTGGTCGCGGACGTTCTCCTCGTCGCCGTCGCCGTCCTCCTCGCCCTCGGCCAGCTCGACGAGGGGTCGGTAGCGCACCTCCACCGGGTAGGTACGCCCGGACACCTCGACCACCGGCGCGGGCACGCCCTCCGGCTCGTCGGCGGTCGGCGGGCCGGCGAAGTGCCGGGCGAACCGGTCGGTCTCGATGGTCGCCGAGGTGATGATCACCTTGAGGTCGGGTCGGCGGGGCAGCAGCTCCCGCAGGTACCCGAGGATGAAGTCGATGTTGAGGCTGCGCTCGTGCGCCTCGTCGATGATCAACGTGTCGTACTGGCGCAGCATCCGGTCGGTCTGCAACTCGGCCAGCAGGATGCCGTCGGTCATCAGCTTCACCAGGCTGCGCTCGCTGACCTGGTCGGTGAAGCGCACCTTGTAGCCGACCACGTCGCCCAACTCGGTGCCCAGCTCGTCGGCGATCCGGTCGGCCACCGTCCGGGCGGCCAACCGCCGGGGCTGGGTGTGCCCGATCAGGCCGTGCACCCCGCGCCCCAACTCCAGACAGATCTTGGGGATCTGGGTGGTCTTGCCGGAGCCGGTCTCGCCCGCCACGATCACCACCTGGTGATCAAGGATGGCGGCGGCGATGTCGTCCTTGCGCTCACTGACCGGCAGCCCCACCGGGTACGTGATCACGGGGACTGCCGCCTGGCGGGCGGCGAGCCGCTGCTCGGCCCGGACCAGGTCGGCGGTGATCTCGGTCAGCGCCGCCTCCCGCCGCTGCGGGTCGCGCAGCTTGCGGGCACCGTCCAGCCGCCGCTGGAGCCGGCGCTGGTCGCGGAACATCAGAGGTGTGAGGCGGCGGTGCAGCTCGCGAACGGGGTCGGACGCGACGGAGGCGGTTGGATTCTGCATGTCGTGCCCAAGGATAGGCAGCCCGACGGCGCACCGCCCCTGGGTTACCGAGCGGCCGGCTCTTCGAAGGCCACCTCCCGTCCCTGGACGGCCACGAGCAGGGCCCTAGAGTTGGCGGCCGACGTCGAGCGCTGGGGGAGCCGGGATGGAGATGCGCGACACCGACCGCGCGTTGGTGCAGGCCGCCATGGCGGTCTCCAAGCTGCGCTGTCGCAGCCAGCACCACACGGTCGCGTCGGCGGCCCGGACCGCGGACGGGCGGGTCTTCTCCGGCGTGAACGTCCAGCACGCCACCGGAGGGGCCTGCGCCGAGCTGGTCGTGATCGGCACGGCCGCGACGCAGGGCGTCACCGTACTGGAGACGATCGTCACGGTCGCCGACCGTGGCCGCGAGATCGTCGCGCCCTGTGACCGGTGCCAGCAGGTGCTGCGGGACTACTTCCCGCAACTGCGGGTGATCGTCGGCCCGACGGACGCCCTGCGGGTGGTCCCGCTCAGGGAGTTGCCGGCGGAGGCCGGTAGCGGCTCGGCCGGCTGACCGGGGCCCCCGAGTCAGTCTCCGGAGGCCGCCTCCAGCATCGACTGCGGCACCGGCACGCTCTCGAAGCGCAGGTTGCCCTCCGGGAGCAGCCACGACGTGACCCGCGCGACCAGCCGACCGGCCCGCACGGCGGGGTCGTTGGCGAAGAGCGCGCGTGCCTCGTCCGGGGCGATGGAGAGCACCACGAAGCCCCGCAGTTGCTCGTCGTCGGGGTGCAGGAACGGCCCGGCCGCGAGCACCAGCCCCTGCTGCACGAGGCCCGCCTGGTGGGCCAGATGCGCGTCCCGCAGCCGGTCGATCGCGTCCTGCGGCAGCTCCGGCGGATCCGACGGCCGGGTCAGCAGGACGACCGTGTGCTGGTCGAATCGCATGCCCACACCCTATGGTGCGAATCTTCCTCTTCTGGGTGTCATCTGCCATCTGTCCGCCCTGTCATCGTCTGCGAATCTCATTCTCGAATCGGGGTTCGCTGCGATTGGGAGGTGCGGCATGGTCAGCAGACGACAACTGCTCGCGGCCAGTGCCGTCGGCGGCGCGGCGGTTCTGGTCCCGGCCGGCGGGACGGCGTCGGGCCGGGCGCTCGCCGCGGCGGCACCACTGGACGCCGGCGAGATCCCGAAGTACGTCACGCCGCTGCGGATCCCACCGGCCATGCCGGCGGTGGCGACCGGCCCGGAGCGGGACGAGTACGTGATCGCGGTACGGCAGTTTCGCCAGCAGATCCTGCCGCCGTCGTGGCCGCGCACCACCGTGTGGGGCTACGGCTCCACCGCCCACCCCGGAAGCTTCGGCTACCCGGCGCCCACCATCATGGCGCGGGTGGGCCGCCCGGTGCGGGTGACCTGGGTCAACCAGCTCGTCGACCATCGGGGCGACCACCTGCCGCACCTGCTGCCGGTGGACCCCACCCTGCACTGGGCCAACCCGCCGGGCGGATCGGCGGGCCGGGACCGGCACGGTCACTGGGACGGCGACCCCCGGGGGTACCGCGGCCCGGTGCCCCAGGTGGTGCACCTGCACGGTGGGCACAGCACGCAGGAGAGCGACGGACACTCCGAGGCGTGGTACCTGCCGGTCACCCGCGACCTGCCGCCCGACTTCGCGGTGACCGGCAGCGCGTACCGCGAGTTCCGGTCCCGCTTCGCCGAGGGTTCCGGCCTGCGCTGGGCACCGGGCTCGGCCACCTTCGAGTACGCGAACGACCAGCGGTCCTGCACCCTCTGGTACCACGACCACACGCTGGGGCTCACCCGGGAGAACGTCTACGCCGGACCGGCCGGGTTCTACCTGCTCGGCGGCGGGGACGACCTGCCCGACGGTGTACTGCCCGGCCCGGCGCCGGGCCGCGACGATCCGCCGCACGCCCGGTACCACGACATTCCGCTGCTGATCCAGGACCGCAGCTTCACCGTCGACGGCGATCTGCTCTACCCGGACGGGCGCTCGTCGCACGACGACGTGCCACCGCTGTGGGCGTCGGGGTTCTCCGGCTCCGCCATCGTGGTCAACGGCCGCACCTGGCCCACGTTGACGGTCCAGCGTCGGCGCTACCGGTTCCGGTTGCTCAACGGCTGCAACAGCCGGTTCCTGCTGCTCAGCGTGGCCGCCCACGCCACCGCGCGGCCGGCCCGGCCGGTCCTGCCGGTCTGGCAGATCGGCAGCGACGGCGGTCTCCTGCCCGAGCCGGTGCCGCACGAACGGGTGACCCTCGGCCCGGCCCAGCGGGTCGACGCGATCGTCGACTTCACCGACGTGCCGGCCGGCACCGAGCTGTACCTCGTCAACGAGGGACCCGACTGGTCGTACGGCGGCGGTCGGCCCGGGGTGGACTTCGACCCGGCCGACCCGCACACCACCGGGCAGGTGCTCCGCTTCGTGGTCACCGACGCGGCCGGCGCGGACCCGAGCGTGCCACCGGAGCAGCTGCGGCTGCCGCCACACCCTCGGCTCGGCTCGGCCCAGCGGGTCCGCCGGTTGTCGCTCAACGAGCGGAGCTCCGGCGGGTCGGGCGGGACGACCATGCTGCTCGGCGTCCTCGACGAGCGTGGCCGGGGCCGGCCGTTGCGCTGGAGCGACCCGGTGACCGAGCAGCCCACCCTCGGCGACACCGAGGTCTGGGAGGTGCGCAACTTCACCCGGCACGTGCATCCGGTCCACCTGCACCAGGTCCAGTTCGAGCTGCTCGGCCGGGGGCACTCGGGCAGGGCGCAGCCCGGGCCGGGGGAGCGGGGGTGGATGGACACGGTGCTCGCGTACCCGTGGGAGGTGACCCGGATCAAGGCGCACTTCGACCTGCCGGGTCGGTACGCCTGGCACTGCCACCTGCTGGAGCACGAGGACAACGAGATGATGCGACCACTGAACGTGCTGCCGCGCGGTGGCGCGGCGGCCGGGGACGGTGGCTCGTCGAGCGGGGACGGTGGCCCGTCGGCCGGGCCCGGGGGACCCGGGACGGCATCGACAGACGCCGGTTAGGCCCCTTTCCGCAGCTCGGCTAAGGTTAGGCGAACCTAAGCGTGAACGTGCAGGAGACTCGTGACCACCCTCGCCACCCGGCCGACCTCGGCCCGCAACCGGACCGGCACCCGCACCGGCCGCCGGGTGGCCGTCACCGTCGGGGCCGCGCTGGTGCTGCTGCTCACCGTGCTGGCCAGCTTCGCGCTCGGCAGCCGGCAACTCGGCGTCGACCAGGTCTGGCACGCGCTCGTCGCGCCGGACGGCGGCGACGCCAGCACCATCGTCCGTGAGCTGCGGATGCCGCGGACCGCGCTCGGCCTCGCTGTCGGGCTCGCGCTCGCCGTGGCGGGCGTGCTGTTCCAGGCGCTCACCCGCAACCCCCTCGCCGAGCCGCGGATCCTGGGCATCAGCGCGGGCGCGTCGTTCGGGGTGGTGCTCGCGATCTCCGTCTTCGGCGTCGGCACGCTCGCCGGGTACGTCTGGTTCGGCATCGCCGGGGCCCTGATCGCCGGGCTGCTGGTCTTCGCCATCGCCACCCGCGCCCGCGAGGGCGCCAGCCCGGTCACCCTCGCGCTGGTCGGCGCGGCGCTCGACGCCAGCCTGGCCTCCGGGGTGTACGCGCTGCTCAGCATCGACGCCCGCACCTTCGAGGAATACCGCTTCTGGGTGGTCGGCGGGCTGGCCGGACGGGACCTGTCGGTCGCCGCGCAGGTGCTGCCCTTCGTCCTCACCGGGTTGGTGCTGGCCGCCCTGGTGGCCCGAGGGCTGGACGCGCTGGCCCTCGGCGACGACGTGGCCCGTGGACTCGGCCACCGGATCGGCCTGGTCCGCCTCGGTGGTGGCCTCGCCGCTGTGTTGCTCACCGGTGCCGCAGTGGCCGCCGCCGGACCGGTCGCGTTCGTCGGACTGGCCGTGCCGCACCTGGCGCGCGCCCTGGTCGGCGCGGACCACCGCTGGACCCTCGCCGTCTCCGCCCTGCTCGGGCCGGCGCTGCTGCTCGCCGCCGACATCGTCGGTCGACTCGTCGCCCCGCCTGGCGAGGTCCCCGCCGGCATCGTCACCGCGCTGATCGGTGCGCCACTGCTGGCCGTGCTGGTCCGCCGCGCCCGGGTGGTGACCGCGTGACCACGACCCGCCGCCCAGACTCGCCTGCTGCCGACGCGGCTCGGCTGCCCGGGCGGTCGCTGCTGCGGATCGGCCCGGTCAGCCTCCTGATCCGCCGTCGCGCGGTGCTGGTGGCCGCCGTGCTGACCGTGCTGCTCCTGCTGGCCGTCGTGCTCAGCCTCTCGCTCGGCACCCCGTACGTCGCCCCGGCCGACGTGCTGCGTGCCCTCTCCGGTGCCGGCACTCCGTACGACCTCGTGGTTTTTGATCTTCGGCTGCCGCGGGTCGTGCTGGCGGCCGTGGCCGGCGCCGCGTTCGGCGTGGCCGGCACGCTGATCCAGAGCGTGGCCCGCAACCCGCTCGCCAGCCCGGACGTCATCGGCATCACCCAGGGCGCCGGCCTCGCCGCGACCGTGGCCCTGACCACCGGAATGGCCGCGGCGCTGGTGGCACCCACCGCGCTGGTGGGCGGGCTGCTCGCTGCGGTGCTGCTGTTCGCCCTCGGCGCCCGGCACGGGCTGGCCGCGCAGCGGTTCGTGCTCGCCGGGGTGGCGGTCGCGTTCGGCTTCCGGGCGCTCACCGAGGTGGTCATGCTCACCGCCGACCCGATCGACGGGCTACGCGCGCAGATCTGGCTGATCGGCACCCTGGCCGGCAAGGGCTGGACCGAGGCCGCCTGGATCGCCGGCACGCTGCTGGTGCTGCTGCCGGTGCTGGCCTGGGCCGGCTGGGCGCTGAACAGCACCGCCCTGGACGACGACACCGCCCGGGGCGTCGGGCTGCGCCCGGTGGCCCGCCGGATCGGCCTCGCCGGCACCGGCGTACTCGTCGCCGCCATGGTCACCGCCCAGGTCGGCGCCGTCGACTTCGTGGCGCTGGTCGCCCCGCAGGTGGCCCGACGACTGGTACGCGCCGAACGACCACCGCTGGTCTGCGCGGCGCTGCTCGGCGCCCTCCTGCTGGTGCTGGCCGACCTGGCCGGCCGGCGGCTGTTCGCACCCACTCAACTACCCGCCGGTGTGCTGACCGCCGCGATCGGCGGGCCGTACCTGATCTTCCTGCTGCTGCGCGGCCGGCGGCGGTCGTCGTGAAGCCTCAAGGAGTCGTGTGATGCTCTCCACCCGCGACCTGGTCGCCGGCTACGACGAGCGGACCGTGCTGGACGGGCTCGACCTCGACCTGCCCACCGACGCGTTCACCGTGATCGTCGGACCCAACGCGTGCGGCAAGTCCACCCTGCTGCGCACGATGGCCCGGTTGCTCACCCCTCGCCGAGGCACGGTGCTGCTGGACGGCACCGCCATCCGCGACCTGCCGACCCGGGAGGTCGCCCGGCGCCTCGGCGTCCTGCCGCAGAGCCCACTGGTGCCCGAGGGCGTCACGGTGGCAGACCTGGTCGGACGCGGCCGACAGCCCTACCAGCGGTGGTGGCGGCAGTGGTCGGCGGAGGACGGCGCGGCGGTGGACCAGGCGATGGCCCTCGCCGACGTCACCGACCTGGCCGACCGGCCGGTGGACAGCCTCTCCGGTGGTCAGCGGCAACGGGTGTGGATCGCCATGACCCTCGCCCAGGACACCGACGCCCTGCTGCTGGACGAGCCGACCACCTTCCTCGACCTGGCCCACCAGGTGGAGGTGCTGGACCTCCTGCACCGACTGCGCTCCGAGCGGGGCCGCACCGTGGTCGCCGTGCTGCACGACCTGAACCAGGCCGCCCGCTACGCCGACCACCTGGTCGCCATGCGTGCCGGCGCAGTGGTCGCCGCCGGACCACCCCGGGAGATCCTCACCGCCGACCTGGTCCGCGACGTCTTCGGGCTGGCCTGCGTGGTCGTGCCCTGCCCGGTGACCGGCGCACCGCTGGTGGTGCCCGCGTACACCGGCGGCAACGCTCCGGCTCCGGCTCCGGCTCCGGCTGCCGCTGCGGCTCCGGCTGCCGCTGCCGCGTCTGGCGGCGCGGTCGCTTCGCCAGGTGGCGATGGTGGCCCGGGCGATGCGTCCGCTGCTGCCGGAGAACCCACTTCCTCGACGGCGTCCGTACCGGACGCCCGACCCGCCACCGGCGACGCGGCCAACCCGCTCGCCGGCTCGTACCCCTCGAAAGGACTCTGATGCGTCGTCTCGTCGCCGCTCTCGCCGCGGCCGCCGCCCTCGGCGCCGGACTCACCGCCTGCGGTGAGAGCGACCCGGTCGCCGGTACCACCACCGGGGAGACCCGGGAAATCACCCACGCCATGGGCACCACCAAGGTCCCGGCCGAGCCCAAGCGCGTCGTCGTGCTCGACACCGACAAGATCGACACGGCGCTCTCGCTGGGCATCACGCCCGTCGGCGCCGCCACCGCCGGTGAGGCGAAGAGTTGGCCGACGTACTTCGGTGCGGACAAGCTCGCCGGCATCAAGGAGGTCGGGGTGCTCACCGAGCCCGACCTGGAGGCGATCAACGCGCTGAAGCCGGACCTCATCCTCGGCAGCAAGTTCCGTCAGGAGAAGTTCTACGACGAACTGGCCGCCATCGCGCCGACCGTGTTCACCGAGAAGGTGGGCATCACCTGGAAGGACAACCTCCTCCTCGACGGCAAGGCGCTCGGCCGTGAGCAGCAGGCTAAGGATCTGCTCGCCACGTACGAGAAGCGGGCCAAGGACTTCGGCGCGACGCTCGGCGACGCCGCCGCGCGCAAGGTGTCGATCGTGCGGTTCCTGCCCGGCAACATCCGGGTGTACGGCCCGGACTCGTTCTCCGGCATCGTCATCGGCGACACCGGTCTGGGCCGCCCCGAGCGGCAGCTGCTCGCCAACAAGGAGGACAAGCGCTTCGACCTGGTCAGCCCCGAGCGGATCAACGAGGTCGACGGTGACGTCATCTTCGTGACCGCGTACGGCGACAAGGCCGCCGCCGAGCAGACCAAGGTCGCTGGCGGCACGCTCTGGAAGGGCCTCAACGCGGTCAAGGCCGGCAAGGCGTACCCCGTCTCCGACGAGGTCTGGATGACCGGCATCGGCGTCGGCGCCGCCAACAAGATCCTCGACGACCTGACCAAGTACCTCCCCGCCGCCTGACCCACCCCGCGCACGTCCGCGCCCCGCGCGCTCGCTCATGATCGTGCTCGATCCAGGAAGTAGTGGTCTCCTCGTCCAGGGAGGCCACTACTTCCATGTTCGAGCACGATCATCGTCACCGGGGGGAGCGCGAGCGTGCCCGTAGGGCGGCTCGGACCTCGGCGAGGAACCCGTCGAAGTCGTCCCGGAGGCGCTTGGCGGTCACGTGCAGCACGATCCAGTCGCCGCCGAGCAGTCGGTTGAGGCGTTGGCGGTCCCGATGGAACTGCTCGGGGTCGTCGTGCCAGAGCCCGTCGTACTCCACCGCCACCTTGAACTGCGGCCAGGCCAGGTCCAGCCGGGCCACGAACCGGCCCTGCTCCGCCACGACCCACTGCGTCTCCGGCCTCGGCAGGCCGGCGAGCACCAACCGCACCCGGGTCCGGGACTCCTGGGGGGACTCCGCGCCCGCGTCGGCCAGGTCGACCGCACGTAGCAGCGACCGCCAGCCGCGCCGACCGGCCCGGCTCAGCGAGTACTCGCGCAGGGCTGGCACGGTCGTCAGCCGGCTGGCCAGCATGGCGTCGATGACGACCACGGCCTCGACCACGTCGAGCCAACGGGCCAGGTCCCAGCAGGTACGCGCCGGGCTGGTCACCGTGACCCCGGCCCGGTCCACGGTGTCGCCGGGGTCGATGTCGGCGTGGTGGACCCGGATGCCGGCGGTCGGGCCGATCCGGGTGGTGGCGGGAACGAGGACGTCGACCGGCTCGCTCGCGCTCGGCTTCACACAGCCGAACAGGCCGGCGGCAGCGCGCCCTGCGATGGCGGCGTCGCGCGGGACCAGCCAGCGTCCGACGGCGGTGCATCTGATGGTGTGGGTGACTGTGACCTGGGCGTCTGCGTAGACGTCGCGGAAGAGCGGTCGCCACGCCGAGCTGCGGAGGTCATTGCGGGTCAGTAGGCCTCGCGAGACGGCGGTCGAGCCACGGAAGACCCGACCCCGCAACTGCGGCGGCCGACGAGGAACTTTCGGCATGGACCTCAGGCTGGCCGAACCCCTTCCCGTCCCGCTGCCCCTGTGGATAACCGCCGTCACCGCACCGGCGCCAATGCGCGCCGTTGTCCCCATGATCGCGCTCGAACATGGATGTAGTGGCCTCCCGAGAAGCAGAGGCCACTACATCCTGGATCAAGCGCGATCTTGCCGGGCGGGCGTGCGAAGCGCGTGGAGCGCGTGGAGCGCAGAGGGCGTGGAGGGCGGAGGGCCTGGAGGGCCTTGAGGGCCTTGAGGGCCTTGAGGGCCTTGAGAGCGTGGAGCCTGGAGGCGTGGAGGGCGGAGGGACTGGAGGCGTTACGTCTTGGGGTGGGTTAGGCGGCGGTGGACCAGATGGCGCGGAAGGCGGCGGCTTCGCCGGAGAGCCATCGTTCGATCTGGTCGGGCTTGGCGTCGGTGGGCATGCGGTGGGCCTGGCCGCGGCGGACGTCGACCAGGACCGGCTCGGCGTGCGGGAGCACCGCGTCCATGTGTCGGGCCATCAGGTGCAGGGTGGCGAGCACCGACTCCTCGCTCGGTGGGGCCTCGTCGAAGTGCAGGCGGACCGCTTCGGCGCGGCCGTCGGCGTGGCGTACCCCGAAATGGGGGTTGATCTTGACGGGCAGGTCGCCCAGCATGGCCAGGGCGTCGCGGGTCTGGGCGAGATCGATGGCGGCCGGCTCGCCGAGGGAGTGCAGCCAGCTCGTGGCGCCGGGGACGAGCGCCTGGTAGAGCGGGCGCCACCGTGGCTTGACGATGTCGACCACCCCGGCCAGGTGCGTGCCGCCGGTGTGGAAGGCGATGTCGGCCTTGAGCGCCTTGACGAACTGGCCGTGCGGGTTGAAGCCGGACCGGCTGGCGCGTTGCTTGCGCAACCCCCCGACGAAGGTCGCCTTGGTGGGGCCGGTGCGGTCGACGTAGCGGGTGAAACCGAGCAGTGTGGCGTAGGGGGTGAGGGGCGTGGAGGCGGGCGCGGTCACGGGCGTCCTCCCAGGTCAGGATCTTGATTAGTACATACATTCTAATCGACAGGTCTGACATTGCCCAGCGAAGTTGGAGGGGGTCGACGGCCTCCTGGCAACCGGGCGAATCGCCCGCTCGAGCGAGCGTCGCGGGCCAACGCCGGCTTGCCTGGTGAGGAAGCCGGCTGATCAGAGGAACAGTCGCCCGGGGGACGGACCGTTCCCAGACTCGCGTTCGCGATGCCGCAAAACTTGTCCGACTTGTGGCGTTATTGTGCGTTGTGACCATTGGTGATGTGTCCAGGGTCGTCATCCCTGGCAGCAGGGGTACGGCGCACGATCGGCTGCTGCACCGCGTCCCGTTGCGCTGGTACGGCTGCCTCGTGGCCGGCCTCGCCGGAGCGGGCGGCACGTGGGTGGTGGCCGCCATGGTGACCGGCCGGGCCGTCGACCTCAACCACATCGCCGGTGGCACCACACTGTGGTCGATGGCCCTCGTCGCCGTGCTGCTGAGAGTGCAGCCCCCGGCTCGTCGGCCGGGTGCCGCTGGGCACCGTGCTCCGGGTGGTCAACGCCCGGGCGGTCACCATCTACCTGTGGCACATCCCGGCCATCCTCGGGATGTTCCTGCTGCTCGCACCGCTGCTCCCGTACAACTCGGTGGCCTCGATCGCGCTGCGACTGACCGGGGTGTGCCTACTGACCGCCGGGGCGGTGCTGCTGTTCGGCTGGATCGAGGACGTGGCCGCCCGGCGTACCCCGGCGCTCTTCCGCCCCGGGCCGTCGGCCCCCGACGGTCTGTCGGGGGCAGACACGTCAGAGCTGGCCGACGTCGGTGATCCGCACGACCGCGGCCCCGACCTCGTCCGAGGCCACCAGGTCGATCTCGGCGCTGATGCCCCAGTCGTGGTCGCCGTTGGGGTCGTCGAAGCTCTGGCGGACGGTCCACCGTTCCCGCCCCTGCTCGATCATGAGCAGCGCCGGCCCTCGGGCGTCCGGCCCGACGCCGATCGAGTCGTACTCCTCGAAGTACGGCGCCAGGGCGTCGGCCCACGCGTCGTAGTCCCAGCCGTCCTCGGCGTCCAACTCGGCGAGCAGGTCCCAGCGGCGTAGCGCGGCCAACTCGACGCGGCGGAACAGCGCGTTGCGCACCAGCACCCGGAACGCCCGCGCGTTACGGGTCACCGCCGGCGGCCGGTCCGTCAGGGCGGCGTGCGCCTGGGCCACCTCGGCGACGTCGGACGGGTTGCGCAGCCGCTCCCACTCGTCGATGAGACTGGAGTCGACCTGGCGGACCAGCTCGCCCAACCACTCGATGAGGTCGATCAGCTCCTCGGTCTTGGCGTCCTCGGGCACGGTCTGGCGCAGCGTCTTGTACGCGTCGGCCAGGTAGCGCAGGACGAGACCCTCCGAGCGGGTCAGCCCGTAGAACTGGACGTACTCGGTGAAGGTCATGGCCCGCTCGTACATGTCGCGGACGACGGCCTTGGGGGAGAGCTGGTGGTCGGCGACCCAGGGGTGCCCCTGCCGGTACATCTCGTACGCGGCGTCCAGCAGCTCGGCCAGGGGCTTCGGGTGGGTCACCTCGTCGAGCAGTTCGAGGCGCGCCTCGTACTCGATGCCCTCGGCCTTCATGGCGGCGACCGCCTCGCCGCGCGCCTTGAACTGCTGCGCGGACAGGATCTGCCGCGGGTCGTCGAGGATCGACTCGATGACGCTCAGCACATCGAGCGCGTACGACGGGGACTCGGCGTCGAGCAGCTCGATGGTGGCCAGCGCGAGGGGGGAGAGCGGCTGGTTGAGGGCGAAGTCGAGCTGGAGGTCGACGGTGAGCCGGATCCGCCGGCCGGTTTCGTCCGGCTCGGGCAGCTCCTCCACGACCCCGCCGGCCCGCAGCGCCCGGTAGATGGCGATCGCCCGGCGGATGTGCCGGCGCTGCGCGGCGGGCTCCTCGTGGTTGTCGGTGAGCAGGTGCCGCATCGCGGTGAACGCGTCCCCGGGCCGGCCGATGACGTTGAGCAGCATCGAGTGGCTGACCTGGAAGCTGGAGGTCAGCGGCTCCGGCTCGGCGTCGACGAGTCGGTCGAAGGTGGGCTGGCCCCAACCGATCGAGCCCTCCGGCGGCTTCTTGCGGACCACCTTGCGCCGCTTCTTCGGGTCGTCGCCGGCCTTCGCGAGGGCCTTCTCGTTGTCGATGACGTGCTCCGGGGCCTGCACCACGACCCGGCCGATGGTGTCGTAGCCGGCCCGGCCGGCCCGCCCGGCGATCTGGTGGAACTCCCGGTTCTTGAGCAGCCGGGTACGGACCCCGTCGTACTTGGACAGGCCGGTGAACAGCACGGTGCGGATCGGCACGTTGATGCCGACGCCGAGGGTGTCGGTGCCGCAGATGACCTTGAGCAGGCCGGCCTGGGCGAGGGTCTCCACCAGGCGGCGGTACTTGGGCAGCATGCCGGCGTGGTGCACGCCGATGCCGTGCCGGACCAACCGGGAGAGCGTCTTGCCGAAGCCGGCGGTGAACCGGAAACCACCGATCGCCTCGGCGATCATGTCCTTCTCGGCGCGGGTGCAGACGTTGACGCTGGTCAGCGCCTGGGCGCGTTCCAGCGCGGCGGCCTGGGTGAAGTGCACCACGTACACCGGGGCCTGCTTGGTCTCCAGCAGCTCCTCAAGCGTCTCGTGTAGCGGCGTCATCGCGTACGAGAAGATGAGCGGGACCGGCCGCTCCGCCGTGCGCACGACGGCGGTCGGCCGCCCGGTGCGCCGGGTCAGGTCGTCGACGAAGCGGGTGGTGTCCCCCAGGGTGGCGGACATCAGGATGAACTGGGCCTGCGGCAGCTCGATGATCGGCACCTGCCACGCCCATCCCCGGTCGGGCTCGGCGTAGAAGTGGAACTCGTCCATGATCACCTGGCCGACGTCGGCCTTCGTGCCCTCGCGCAGCGCCAGGTTCGCCAGGATCTCCGCGGTGCAGCAGATGATCGGGGCGTCGGCGTTGACGCTGGCGTCGCCGGTGAGCATGCCGACGTTCTCGGCGCCGAAGACCTCGCAGAGCGCGAAGAACTTCTCCGACACCAGGGCCTTGATCGGCGCGGTGTAGAAGGTCGTACGGCTGTCGGCGAGGGCCGCGAAGTGCGCGGCGATCGCCACCAGGCTCTTCCCCGAGCCGGTGGGCGTGTTCATGATCAGGTTGGCGCCGGAGACGATCTCGATGACCGCCTCTTCCTGATGGGGGTAGAGGTCGAGGCCGCGCTCCTTCGCCCAGCCGGCGAACGCGTCGAAGAGGGTGTCGGGGTCGGCGCTTGTCGGCAGCGCGGCGGTGAGCGTCATAGCCTGTCCATGGTGCCTGGATCATGCCCCGGTACGCCAACCCGGCCGGCACCGGACCCCCGTCCGGGCGTCCCGAACGCGCCGCCGTGTTCCGGTTCGGGCGTTTCGCCGGTCACCGTCGGCGGTACAGCAGGTCGGCGACCGGCCGACCGGCCGTGATCGCCCGCCGTTCGAACTTCGTCACCGGACGGTGCGCCGGTCGCGGCGCGAAGCCGCCGTACGCGTCCACCAGTTCCGGGTCCGCGTCCAGGGTCTCCCGCATCGCCTCGGCGTACTCGGCCCAGTCGGTCGCACAGTGCAGCATGCCGCCGGAGCGCAGCCGGGACCGCAGCAGCGCCACGTGCGCCGGCTGGATGATCCGCCGCTTGTGGTGGCGGGACTTCGGCCACGGGTCCGGGAAGAAGACGTGCACGGCGTCCAACACGCCCTCGGGCAAGCCGTTGACCAGGGACAACGCGTCGCCCTGCGCCACCCGCACATTCCGCAGGCCACCGCGCTCCACCAGGTCGAGCAGGTTGGCGATTCCCGGCGTGTGCACCTCGACCGCCAGATAATCTCGATCCGGGTCGGCGGCGGCCATCGCAGCGGTGCTGTCGCCCATGCCCGAGCCGATCTCCAGCACCACGGGAGCCCGGCGACCGAACAGGTCGGCAAGGTCGACGGGCACGACCGGTCCGTCCGGCACATCCAGGCCGTACGCGGGCCAGAGCCGGCTCAGCGCGTCGGTCTGCCGGTCGCTCATCCGACCCCGGCGGGGGTGGAACGTGCGGATCGTCCGGCTCACGGGCGGGACGGCGGGTTCATGGTCGGTGGCGGTCACAGCGACCCGAGCGTACGCCACGCCGCCGACGGATCGGATGTGATGTGCGACCGGAAATGAGAGGATCCAACTGGTACGGCAGGTCGGGCGCTCCACTGGCCGACCCGGCCGCACGGCGTCGAGAGGGGGCATCGTGGCAGTGACCCGCGGCGTCGTGACCCTGTCGCTGGTGGCCGTGTTCGCCGGCCCCCTGCTGGCCGCCGCGCCCGCCCTCGCCGCGCCTCAGCCTGCCGCCGTTGCCCGTGCCGTATCCGAGCCTGCCGTCGCCGGTTTTCCCCTGCCCGAGCGGCCTGATGCCGTTCTTGCCGTGCCCGAGCAGGCTGTTGCCGTCGCGCCCGTGCCCGAGCGGGCCGTCGCGGCCGCGCCGCAGCCGGAAGGGCCACCCGGTGGCGCTCCGCAACCGGCGCCGTCGGTGGACATCTTCGTCGAGGTGAGCCCCAGCACGGTGCAGCCCGGCTATCTGGTCGGCATCCGGGCCAGTTGTCGGGACAACTCGGTGGGCGCCACCGTGGTCTCCGACGCCTTCGGGGCGGTCGGCGTGCAGCCGCAGGGCGGGGTGCTCACCGCGGCACCGATGGTGCGCGAGCGCACCCGCCCCGGTAACTACCGGGTCAAGTTGGAGTGCCGCGACGGCGAGACCGCCTCGACCATGCTTCAGGTGGTCAAGAAGGTCCCCGTCCAGCCCAGCCGTGGTCCGGCAACCGGCTTCGGTGGAAGCACCGGCGGGATGACCGGCAAGCTGCTGCTGCCCGGCGGCGCGGCACTGACCATCACCGGGCTGATCCTCGCCGTGATGGCGCTGCGTCGTCCCCGAGCCGCCCCGCGTCGCTGAGCCCGCCATGACGATCTTCCGTCCCACGCCGCCGCCGGCCGGTTCACGCCCGCCGCTCGCTGGCCGCCCCGCCTCGCCGCCCGATGATGTTCGGCTGCACCTGGACGACGGTTGGCCGGGCTCGGACCGCCCACCGGATCCCCAGCGCCGGCGGGATCCCGACCGCCCTTCGGATCCCGAGCGCCCCTCGGTGGCCGCGCGCCCGCCGACCGCCGTCGCCCCCCGACGTAGCCGTCCCTCCGGCCGCAGCCCCTGGTCCGTACCGTTGGCCGTGGTGTTGGTGTTGGCCGGGGTCTTCGCCACCGGGGCGGGGCTGGGCCGTTCGGTCGGCCCGTTCGACCTGGCCCCGACCGGCGGTGACCGGCCGGCCCGCAGTGAGTCGGTCGGGTTGTCGGCCAGTCGGCCGGTGCGCCTCAGCGTGCCGGCGATCAAGGTGGCCGCGCCGGTGGCACCCGTCGGGCAGGCGCGGGACGGCTCGATCGCCGTACCGCCGTTGGAACGGCACAACGAGACCGGTTGGTACGACCGTGGCCCCACACCCGGTGAGCCTGGCCCGGCGGTGATCGTCGGGCACGTGGACACGAAGACCGGCCCGTCGGTCTTCTACGACCTCGGCAAGCTGCACCCCGGCGACCTGATCGAGGTGGCCCGGGCGGACGAGTCGGTGGTGGTGTTCCGGGTCGACACCGTCGAGCACTTCCCGAAGGACCAGTTGCCCGCCGAGCGGATCTACGGCCACGACGGGCCGCCGGGGCTGCGGTTGATCACCTGTGGCGGGCAGTTCATCGGGGGCCGCACCGGCTACGCCGACAACGTCATCGCCTTCGCCACCCTCCAGTCCTCCCGCAAGTCCTGAGACCGACTCCGCCCCGCGTCAGGTCAGGAAGGCCAGGAGGTGGCGGGCGGTCTCGTCGGGGGCTTCCTCCGGGATGAAGTGCCCGACCGGGACCGGCTCGCCGCGTACGTCGTCGGCCCACTCGCGCCAGATCGCGAGCGGGTCGTCGTAGAGCTTCGCGACCTGGCCGTGTTGGCTCCACAGGAACAGCACCGGGCAGGCGATCCTGCGAATTCCGCGATCCGCCTCGTCCTGCTGGTAGTCCAGCGTCGCTGCGGCGCGGAACTCCTCGCAGATCGCGTGCACCGTGGCCGGGTCGCTGAACTGCTTGACGTACGCCGCGCGGACCTCGGCGGGAAAGGCGTCCTTCACCTCGGGCCACGTGTCGAGCATGAAGTCGACGAGCACCGCGGGCGCCGCGTCGATGAACTGCTCGGGCACCGGCGCCGGTGCCGCCAGGAAGGACCACACCCAGTAGGAGAGGCTGAACGTCTTGTCGGCGCGGTCGTAGACGTCGCCGATGGGAACGACGTCCATCACGGCCAGCCGGGTGACGGCGTCCGGTTCGTCCAGCGCGAGACGGTACGCGCAGCGGGCCCCCCGATCGTGGCCGACGAGTCGGAACCGCTCGTGGCCCAGACTCCGCATCACCTCGACCTGGTCGCGGGCGATGGCTCGCATGCTGTACGGCTCGTGATCCGCGGTGCTGGGCGGTTTACCGCTGTCGCCCCAGCCCCGCAGGTCGGTGGCGACGACTGTGTAGTTCTCGGCGAGCCGCGGCGCGACCCGGTGCCACATGAGGTGCGTCTCGGGGATGCCGTGCAGCAGCAGAACGGGCGGCCCGCTCCCGCCCCGGCGTCCGTGGATCGTCGCGCTGGGCGTGTCGATGTCGAACTCTTCGAAGCCGTCGAACATGGCCGGACCCCGCACCTTCCTGGGACGCCCGGCGCGAACGGCAGGTGCCGGCGGGCAGGGCGATGGTGGCCGGCTACCGCTCGGGCCGCTTCGACGCTATCAACGGAAACGTCCGACCCGGCCCGGTTCGGCGGCGGTGCGGGATCCTCGGCGCGGCTAGGGCTGGGGGACGTGCAGCGCCACCTCGAACTCCAGCAGGCTGGCGCCGGTGGAGACCGGGGGACGGGGCTTGTCGCCGGGGGCGGTGGCGTGGGCGGCGCGTGACGGGCCGGCGGCCCACGCCTGGAACGCCTCCTCGCTCTCCCACTTCGTGTAGACGAAGTAGCGGGTCTCGCCGGCCACCGGGCGGAGCAGTTCGAAGCCGAGGAACCCGGGGGAGTTCTCCACCGTGCCGGCCCGGGCGGCGAACCGCTTCTCCAACTCCGCGCCGCCACCGGGCGGGACGTCGATTGCGTTGATCTTCACGACTGCCATCTGCCCACCCTAGCCAGTGAGCGCGGCACCGGGACGGCAGCCGGGACGACGCAGCGGGCTCAGAACGACTCGACCGCCGGGACCAGGTCCGCGTCGACCACGATCGGCGCGTGGTCGGAGGGGCCCTTGCCCTTGCGGGCCTCGCGGTCCACGTACGCGGAGCGGACCGCTCGGGCGAACGGCGCGGACGCGTACACCAGGTCGATTCTCATGCCCTTGTTCTGGTGGAACATGCCGGCCCGGTAGTCCCAGTAGGTGAAGGGGTGCGGGCCCTTCATCGGAGTGGGCACGACGTCGCTCAGGCCCAGATTGCGCAGCGCCGCGAGGGCCGCCCGCTCGGCCGGGGTGACGTGCGTGGAGTGGGTGAAGAGCGCCGGGTCCCAGACGTCGGCATCGGTCGGGGCGACGTTGAAGTCGCCGCAGACCGCCAGCGGCAACCCGCCGGCCAGTTCGGTGTCCAGCGCGTCGCGCAGCGCCGCGAACCAGGCCAACTTGTACGCGTAGTGCGGGTCGTCCGGCGTCCGGCCGTTGGGCACGTACACCGACCAGACCCGCACCCCGTCGCAGGTGGCGGAGATGGCCCGGGCCTCGGGCTCGGGAAAGCCGGGCTCGTCGGCGAACCCGACCCGGACGTCGCCCAGCCCGACCCGGGACAGGATGGCGACGCCGTTCCACCGGCCGTCGCTGTGGCTGGCCACCGTGTAGCCCAGCTGGCCCACCTCGGTCACCGGGAAGGCGCCGTCGGGGCACTTGGTCTCCTGCAGGCAGACGACGTCCGGCCCGGTGTCGGCCAGCCACTCCAGCAGTCGGGGTAGACGGGCCTTCACCGAGTTGACGTTCCAGGTCGCCAGGCGCATGCCCCCAGCCTGCCGTATCCGCCGCCGCGACGCCGGGTCAGGTGCCCGGGGTGTCGCCGGGACGGGTCTGTTCGGCCAGGAACCGTTCCAGTTCGGCGCCGAGTTCGTCGGCCGTGGGCAGCGGGCCGGCGTCCGGGGCGAGCAGGCTCTTCTCGCCCCGACCTCGGGCGAACGCGTCGTACTGCTCCTCCAGGGCCTGGACCAGGGCCGCGGCGTCCTCGGTCTGCGCGACCTGCCGGTCGATCTCCACCCGGACCACTTCGGCGGCCGAGCGCAGCCCGTCGCCGGGCAGCAGCAGCCCGGTGCTGCGGGACACCGAGGTGAGCAGCACCTCGGCGGCGGCCGGGTACTCGGTCTGCGCCACGTAGTGCGGCACGTGGGCGGCGAAGCCCAGCGCGTCGCGGCCCTGCTCGCCGAGGCGGAACTCCAGCAGGTGACCGACGCTGCCGGGCACCTGGACGCGTTGCAGCCAGGGCTCGTAGCCGGCGATCAGCTCGGGGCGGGTGGCGTGGGCGGTCACCCCGGTCGGACGGGTGTGCGGGACCGCCATCGGGATCGAGTTGAGCCCGACGGTGAGCCGGACGTCCAGCCGGGCGGCGAGCCCGGCCACGGCGGCCACGAAACGCTCCCACTGCAGGTCCGGTTCGGGGCCGGTGAGCAGCAGGAACGGGGTCTCGTCGTCGTCCTGCAGCAGGTGTAGCTCCAGCTTGGGCGCGTCGACGCTCTCCCAGTGGTCCTCGACGAAGGTCATCACCGGTCGCCGCGATCGGTAGTCGAAGAGCTGGTCGACGTCGAAGGTGGCGATCGGCCGACCCTCCAGCGAGGTGAGTAGCTGCTCACGCGCCAGTCGGCTGGCGTTTCCGGCGTCCACGAACCCGGTGAGGGCCTGGATCAGGACCGGCTGCCCGAGGTCGGGCAGATCGTCGGTGAGCTGGTAGAGCTCGTGTGGGTCGAGCACCGGTGCGGACCTCCCTGAAATGTGCCTGCGGGGCGCCGTCGCGACGGAGGGCACCCGTTCGGGCAACGTACCCGCCATCCTGGTGCATTCCTGCGCCGGGCGATCCGTTGGCCGGGTGGTGGGCGTGACCGGACTAATCGGCTGTTTACGCCACCAGGCCGAGCCTCCTGGCCGATCGGTCGAGGAGCGGTTCGGCCCAAAGGCCGAGTTTGTCGATCATGTCAGCCTCGGAGGTGGGATGTCCGGCTGTGTCCCGGGCCGTGCCGGCCCGCGTGCTTCACCAGCTTCATCCGGTACGCGAGGTCCGTTCCCCGGGCGGGTCGACCCGGCCAGGTCGTCCACCAGTACGGGTCGAATCTGTGGCGAGCGCCACGTGATCACCGTGCGTGATCAGGGTTTTCGCCTGCCTAGCCTCGGTTGATGCGTGACGACGGCACCCTCGACGACCCGTACGCCCCGAGCAGCCCCACTACCGATATGGAGGATGGCACCTCAACCGAACGGACAACCGCCGCGAGCCGGCTCCGGGCGTACGCCCGGGACCTGACCGGTCGACGCCGGGCACAGCTGGCGCTGGCCACCGGTGTGGTGTGCTGCCTCGGTCTGACCGCCGTCGTCCAGGTCCGGAACGAGGACGCCGACGCGGCGACCCGCAGTGGGTCGCTCTCCAGCTCCGAGCTGGCGCAGCGCGCCGAGCAGCAGCGCGCCTCCCGTTCCCTCGACCGCACCGCTGCCCCGAGCACGTCCGCAGCCGCCCCGTCCGCCGCGGCGAGTTCCGCCAACCCGGACACCAGCGCCCCGGCCCGCAAGGTCGCCCCGGCGCGCCCGACCGACCCGGCGCCCGTCGCCGGGCTGGACGACGAGCAGATGGAGAACGCCGAGGCGATCGTCCGCACCGGCCGCAAGATGGGGGTGCCGCGCCGGGGTCTGGTGATCGCGGTGGCCACCGCCATGCAGGAGAGCAACCTCTACAACGTGGCCAGCGGCGTGCTGCCCGAGTCGCAGGACTACCCGCACCAGGGCGTCGGCTGGGACCACGACTCGGTCGGGTTGTTCCAGCAGCGTTCCAGCAGCGGCTGGGGCCCGGTGGGACGGCTGATGGACCCCGAGTTCGCCACCCGGCAGTTCCTCACCGCGCTGGAGCAGGTGCCCGGCTGGGAGCGGATGCGGCTCACCGACGCGGCGCAGGCGGTGCAGGTCTCCGCGTACCCCGAGCACTACCAGCAGCACGAGTGGCGGGCCACCCGGGTCGTCGAGGCCATCGTGCCGGCGGGGCGGTAACCTACCGCCCACTATGGACGGTCAGGGTTGAGGCTGTCGCATCCCGGGTACATGTGTTGCGGGTTCGGGGTACACATGAGTACGGGATCACCGACAGGAGGACGTTATGTCACTGATGCAGCGGATCAGCGCGTTTCTGAAATCGCCGAAGGGGCAGCAGTTGGTCGACCGGGGCCGGCGCGAGATGGCCAAGCCGGGCAACCAGCAGAAGCTGAAGGGGTTGGCAGCGCGGTTCTCCAACCGCCGCCGCTGACCGCTCCATCGGCCGCCCTGTCCACCGTTCCCACCCCTGGGGAGACCTGGTGACCGACACCCCGCCCGTCGGCGGTCAGCCCGCCGCACCTACTCCGCAGCCGTCCGTCGACCTGCCGGCCGGGCCGGTGGACGCCCCCGAGGGTCCGCCGGCCCGGCTCTGGGACCGGATGCGGGACGACCCGCAGTACGCCCCGGAGCACCTCGCCCTGGAGGCGGTGCGCCGCCTCGGGCCGGAAGCCGTGCAGTGGGCCGGCCGGGCCCGGGCCGAGCAGCCCGGGGTTTCCGCCGATGTCCTGGCCGACCAGGCGGCCCGCAAGTTCGTCAACCTGGCCCGGCTCTCCGGCGCGGTCTCCGGCGCGGCCGGGCTGCCCGGCGCCGTGATCGACGTGGGCGTGCTGGCCTGGACCCAGGCGCGGATGGTGCTGCACATCGCCGCCGCGTACGACGTCGACCCCCTGCACAGTGATCGGGCCACCGACCTGCTGGTCCTCCAGCGGGTACACAAGGTCGCCGAGAGCGCCCGGCTGGCGCTCGGCGTGGCCGCCGGCCGGGAACGCGCCGACGCGCTCTTCGGCCTGGGCGGTCAGCGTCCGCTCGGTCGGGTCATGCTGCAACTCGGCATCCGGCTGGCCCAGATGGCCGGCGTCCGGGCCGCGAAGCGGATGGTTGCCAAGATCGTCCCCGGTGCGGCCATCGTGCTCGGCACCTGGGCCAACTCGTCGGCGACAAAGGATCTCGCCCAGCGGTCCCGAGCCCTCTACCGCTCCCGCGGCAACGCCGTCCCGGAGCCACGCCAGCCCTGACGGCCCCGCCCGGGTCGTCAGGTGGCCAGGCCGGAGGAGCGCCAGGTCACCTCGGCGATGCGGCCCTGGCCGGTGGCGTTGGGGTGGAACCAGTCCAGCGGGTTGAGCAGGTCCAGGGTGAACCGGACCCTGTGCAACGCGCCGCCGTCGTGCCGGCACCGTGATCCGTACGCCCGGCAGGCCGCCTTCAACTCGGCGTTGTACGCGTCGATCCGGTCCCGGACGGCGGCCCGGCGCGCCCGGTCGGCGGGCGCGGTCGAGGTCGCCTCGGCCAGCAGGGCCGGGCAGATGCCCCGCCGCCACGCACGGGTCGCCCGGGCGTCGTCGTGCCCGACCTCCCAGAGCCGGTACAGGTCGGGGATGCTCACCACCAGCACCCGGGCCTTCGGCCGGCCGGTCCGCAGGACCCGCAGCCCTCGGTCGACGTCGGCCCGGAACCGTGCCACCGGCGTCATCGCGTCCACCCCGCCCCGGCAGACGTCGTTGGCGCCGATCAGCACGGTGACGTAGTCGGCGCGGTCGCGTACCGCCGCCTGGGCCTGACCCTCCAGGGCGTCCGCGCGGGCGCCGGGACGGGCGTGGTTGTACGTCCGGTCGCGGATCGCCGCGTTCTGTTCGAGCAGCCGCCGGTAGTGGCTCTGCACCCGCAGCCCGTCCCCGGTCGACCAGGAGTTGCGCTCGCAGGAGGTGAGCACCAGGCAGGAGGCGAAGCCGGTGCTGATCGAGTCGCCGAGGGCGGCGATGCCGCCGGGCCCGCTCGACGGCGGGGCGCTCGTGGTGGGGCGGGGTGTCGCGGAGTTGCCGCCCTCGCAGGCCAGTGCGACCAGTGCCGCGAGACAGGCCAGGGCGGCGACCCAGCGTCGAGGCATGACGTCTCCCGTTCCCGCAGCACAGAGCGACAGCGCGGTAACTCTATGCGCAGGACGGGGTTTGTCGGGAAGTTGCTGTCGGGTATGCGGCAGAGCGCCGACGTGAGGGCCGTCGGGGTGCTATACGTCCCGCCATGGTGCCCGCTGGCCGTGCAACCACCAGTGCAACGCCCGGGTGATCTGGGGCAGCACCAGATAGGTCATCAGCGGGGTCAGGCAGAGCGTCATCAGCAGCACCCGGGCCGCCAGCGGCACCGCGTCGAGGAAGCGGCTCGTCAGCAGGGTGGCGGTCAGACTCAGCGGGAAGAACGCCAGCCAGATGGTCACCGCCTGCTTCCACCGGGGTGGCGACGCGGGCGGAACCGGGTCCACCGGGTCCACCGAGTGCTCCAGCGGCGGGTCGAACCAGCCCTCGATCCCGGTACGCCGCTCGACCCGGGTGTGCTCGACGATGCCCTGCGCGGAGCTGAGCCACCAGTGCCGCTGCGGCGACTCCTCCCACCGGCGCAGCGTCTCGGCGTCGGCGAAGCGGTAGAGCATGTGCCACTCCGGCGAACCGGGGCCGCTCTGCACCCAGCCCGCGCCGAGGAACCCGGGGAACGCCTCGGCCAGCGCGGTGCCGGCCCGCATCCAGGCCACCATCTCGCTGGCCCGGCCGGGGTCGACGCGGCGGGCGATGGAGACGGTCACCGGCACGGCGAGGGTCATTGACATGCGCCCATCCTGCGGTCGACGGGGCCGCGGCGCGAACGGATGTGCCGGAGCACACCGGCGCGTCCGGGTGTGCGAGCCCGCCGTACCGGTTAACCCGGCCGATCGGGGGTAGGTCGGGGGGTATGACGAGATCGCAGCCCCGGCGCGCCCGTGGCACGGTCGGCCACGCGAACAGCGCGTTGAACCTTCGGCTCACCCTCGCCAGCTTCGGGCTGGTGATCATGGTGCTCTTCGCGGTGCTGGCGTTCTGGGCCGGCATCGCCTGGCTCGGCGTACTCTGCGCGATCTTCGCCGTGGTCGCCGTGGTCGACCTGGTCGTGATCCAGCGACGCCGCGCCGCCCGCCGCCGCGAGGAGCCGGGCGTACGACACTCGTTGTTCGAGTGACAGGAGGACGAGATGCCCCACATCGCCACCACCAACCCCGCCACCGGACAGGTGCTCAAGACCTATGAGGCGATGTCCACCGAGCAACTCGACGACGCCATCGAGCGCACCGACCTCGCGTTCCACCAGCTGCAGTCGACGACCGTCGACCAGCGCGCCCAGTGGATGAACGCCGCGGCCGACCTGCTGGACGCCGAGCGCGACGAGATCGCCCGGATCATGACCACGGAGATGGGCAAGACGTACGTCGCGGCGCAGGCCGAGGTGACCAAGTGCGCCACCGCCGCCCGCTTCTACGCCGACAAGGCCCCGGCGTTCCTCGCCGACGAGCCGGCCGACGCCGACGCCGTGAAGGCGACCCGGGCGTTCATCCGCTACCAGCCGATCGGCGTGGTGCTCGCGGTGATGCCGTGGAACTTCCCGCTCTGGCAGGTGATGCGCTTCGCCGCCCCGGCGCTGATGGCCGGCAACACCGGCCTGCTCAAGCACGCCTCGAACGTGCCGCAGACCGCGCTGCTGCTGGAGGACGTGTTCCGGCGCGCCGGCTTCCCCGAGGGGGCCTTCACCACCGTGCTGGTCGACTCGGAGGCCGTCGACCACATCCTCAGCGACCCCCGGGTCCGCGCCGCGACGCTCACCGGCAGCGAGCCCGCCGGTCGGTCCATCGCGCAGATCGCCGGGCGGGAGCTGAAGAAGACCGTCCTCGAACTCGGCGGCAGCGACCCCTTCGTGGTGATGCCCTCGGCCGACGTGGAGCGGGCCGCCGAGGTGGCCACCACCGCCCGCTGCCAGAACAACGGGCAGTCCTGCATCGCCGCGAAGCGGTTCATCGTGCACACCGACGTGTTCGACGCCTTCGCCGAGAAGTTCGCCGCGAACATGGCCGCGCTGCGCGTCGGCGACCCGATGGACCCGAACACCGACGTCGGGCCGCTGGCCAGCGAGCGGGGCCGCGACGAGGTGCACGCCCAGGTCCGCGACGCGGTGGACAACGGCGCGACGGTGCTCTGCGGGGGCGAACCGCCGAGCGGCGACGGGTGGTTCTACCCGCCGACCGTGGTCACCGACCTCACCCCGCAGATGCGGATGTGGTCCGAGGAGGTCTTCGGCCCGGTCGCCGGCCTGTTCCGGGTCTCGTCGTACGAGGAGGCCATCGAGGTCGCCAACGGCACCAGTTTCGGGCTCGGCTCGAACGCCTGGACCCGGGACCGGGCCGAGCAGGAGCGCTTCGCCACCGACCTGGACGCCGGCAACGTCTTCATCAACGGGATGACCACCTCGTACCCGGAGTTGCCGTTCGGCGGCGTGAAGAACTCCGGTTACGGGCGGGAGTTGTCGGCGCTGGGCATGCGGGAGTTCTGCAACACCAAGACGGTCTGGGTGGGCGAGGGCGCCGCCTCGGCCGGCGCCGGCGCGCACGCCGAGTAGTTCGGGGCGCGGCACGCGTCAGCCGGCGCCGTCGTGGGTAGGAAGTGTGCCCATGACGTCGTTCGGGTTCCACGCCTCACATGAGCAGATCGGTCCGCGCGCCCTGTTGGAGGCGGTGATCCAGGCCGAGCGGGCCGGCTTCGACGCCGCCATGTGCTCCGACCACTTCTCCCCGTGGAGCGCCCGGCAGGGCGAGTCCGGCTTCGCCTGGTCCTGGCTGGGCTCGGCGTTGCAGGCCACCGGCATGCCGTTCGGCGTGGTCAACGCGCCCGGTCAGCGGTACCACCCGGCGATCATCGCGCAGGCGATCGGCACCCTCGGCGCGATGTACCCGGGCCGGTTCTGGGCGGCCCTGGGCACCGGCGAGGCCAGCAACGAGCACATCACCGGCGACCCGTGGCCGCGCAAGGACCTGCGCGCCGCCCGGCTGCGCGAGTGCGTGGACGTCATCCGGGCCCTGCTGGCCGGCGAGGAGGTCAGCCACGACGGCCTGGTCCGGGTGGATCGGGCCCGGCTCTGGACCCGCCCCGAGCAGCCGCCCGCGCTTGTCGGCGCCGCCGTCAGCGTGGCCACCGCCCGCTGGTGTGCCGAGTGGGCCGACGGGCTGATCACCGTGAACGCCCCGGTGGCGCACCTGCGCGAGATGATCGACGCGTACCGGGACGCGGGCGGGCGTGGGCCGCTGCACCTCCAGGTGCACGTCTCCTGGGCCCCGGAGCAGGCCCAGGCCGAGGCCATCGCCCACGACCAGTGGCGCAGCAACGTCTTCGCCCCGCCGGTCTGCTGGGACCTGGAGACCGTCGAACACTTCGACGTGGTCTCCGCCGACGTGCCGGCCCAGCGGATCGCCGAGGTGGTGAACGTGTCGGCGGACCTGGGCCGACACGTCGGCTGGTTGGAGGAGTACGTGCAGCTCGGCTTCGACCAGATCGCCCTGCACCACGTCGGGCAGGAGCAGCGCGGCTTCATCGACGCGTTTGGCGCTGAGGTGCTGCCGAAGCTGCGCCCGGGCGGCTGATCGAGACCGTACCCGCGTACCCCTAGGCTCGTACCCCATGGAAAGCCTGTTTCCGGTCGTCGTCTTCCTGGCGATCGCCACCCTGGGCGCCGCGTTGGCCCGGCGGCTCGGTCTGCTCGCGCCGATCGTGCTGGTCGTCCTCGGCCTGGCGCTCTCGTTCGTGCCGGGCTTCCCGCAGGTGGAACTCGACCCGGAGTTGGTGCTGGTCGGCATCCTGCCGCCGCTGCTCTACGTGGCCGCGCTGGAAACCTCGGTGCCGGCGTTCAAGAACAACATCCGGCCGATCCTGCTGCTCGCGGTCGGCCTGGTGTTGTTCACCGCGTTCGTGGTCGGGCTGGTGCTGCACCTGCTGCTGCCGCAGCTGCCGTTCGCGATCTGCCTGGCCCTCGGCGCGGTGGTCGCCCCACCGGACGCCGTGGCCGCCACGGCCGTCGCCCGCCGGGTCGGACTGCCCCGCCGGGTCGTCACCATCCTGGAGGGCGAGAGCCTGGTCAACGACGCGACCGCGCTGGTGCTGCTGCGGGTCGCGACGATGGCCACCATCGGCTCGGCCGTCGGCGCCGACAAGATCGCCATCGAGGTGCTGCGGTCCACCGGCGGCGGCATCCTGATCGGGGCGCTCGGGGCGCTGGTGTTCGGCTTCCTGCATCGGCGGATCAACGACCCGCTGCTGGACAACGCGCTGTCGCTGATCATCCCGTTCGCGGTGGTGTTCACCGCCGAACACCTGCACGCCTCCGGGGTGGTCGCGGTGGTCGTCACCGGTCTGGTGCTCGGGCACAAGCTGCCCCAGTTGCTGTCCGCGGCGTCGCGGTTGCAGATCGGCGCGTTCTGGCGGCTGGTCCGCTTCCTCCTGGAGGGCCTGGTCTTCCTGCTGGTCGGGCTCCAACTGCGGGAGGTACTGCGCGATCTCGACGAGCCGATCGGCTCGCTCATCCTGATCACCTTCGCGGTGCTCGCCACCGTCTTCCTGACCCGGTTCGTCTGGCTCTTCCCGGCCACCTACCTGGCCCGGTTGGTCCCCCAAATCCGCCGCCGTGACGCCCGGCCGTCACCGAAGTTCCCGATCATCATCGGCTGGGCCGGCATGCGGGGCGTGGTGACCCTGGCCGCCGCGCTGGCCCTGCCGCTGACCCTGGCCGACGACGAGCCGTACCCCCGGGCGTTGTTCATCTGGCTGGCCTTCGCCGTGATCGTTTTCACCCTGGTCGGCCAGGGCGCCACCCTGCCGCTGGTCGCCCGCCGGTTGAAGCTGCCGCAGGACGACCCGGTGCAGGACGCGCTCTCCGCAGCCGCAGTGCAGCAACAGGCCAGCAAGGCCGCCCAGGACCGCCTCGACGAGTTGGCCGACAGCGCCCCGGATCCGGTGGTGGACCGGCTGCGCCGAGCGGTGGAGGACCGCACCAACATGGCGTGGGAACGACTCGGCGGCGACGAGCGGGAGACCCCGTCGCAGGCGTACGGTCGGCTGCGGCAGGAGATGATCGACGCTGAGCGGGATGTGTTCCGGGCAGCCCGGGACTCCGGTCGGATCCCCGAGGAGGTGTTGGTGCGGGCCTACCGTGACCTGGACCTGGAAGAGTCGTTGCTGCGAGAGGTTGAGAAGTGAGCTGTCAGCACCTGACCGAGGCCGGTGCCGCCGAGCCCCGCACCCCCGACGAGTGCGCGGACTGCGTTGCCATCGGCGACACCTACTGGGTGCACCTGCGCACCTGCCTGAGCTGCGGGCAGGTCGGCTGCTGTGACTCGTCGCCGAACCAGCACGCGAGCAAGCACTTCGCGTCCACCGGCCACCCGGTGATCCGCTCGGCGCAGCCGGGCGAGGCCTGGCGCTGGTGCTTCGTCGACGAGGAGATCGGCTGATCGGCTGAGAAGCCACGTCCGTCGGTGGTACTGGTTGCGGCGGGGCAGCTGGTCGGGGTCGAGCCAGGCGGGTGGGACGAACTCGGGGTGGCCGTCGCCGCCGAGTCGGATGCTCCAGTCGCCGCCGTGGACGTGTCGGTGGTGATGCCCGCAGAGCAGCACGGCGTTGTCGAGGCTGGTGGTGCCGCCGTCGACCCAGTGGTGGTGGGCGTCG
Organism: Micromonospora foliorum; assembly: GCF_022229015.1. Classification (GTDB taxonomy): domain Bacteria; phylum Actinomycetota; class Actinomycetes; order Mycobacteriales; family Micromonosporaceae; genus Micromonospora; species Micromonospora foliorum. The sequence goes on along the minus strand of NZ_JAKKFF010000116.1, from coordinate 6,123 downwards.
CACCAGCGCGGTGGACGGTTGCAGCCGGGGAACGCGCAGCCCTCGTCGCGCAGCACCAGGGCGCGGCGTAGTGGGCCGGTGATCAGCCGGCGTTGCCTGCCCACGTCGAGCGTCTGACCGGCGCCCCCGAGGACAGCGGGCAGGACAGCGGCATCGCAGGCGAGCCGGCGCACGGCCTCGGGGGTGAGGTGCAGGCCGCTGTCGAGAGCGCCGGTGCCCAGCTGCCGCGTCAACCCGTCGTAGCTGGTGGTGACGACGAGTTGGGTGGGGTCACCACCGTGGTCTGGCAGTTCGCCACCGCGAAGGGTGAGTCGGCAGACATCGGCGAGGGCGTCGTGGCGGCGTTGCCCGGCGGTGCGGGTGTCGTCCGGGCCGGTGGGTGCGCTGGGGGGGCGATGGCGGTGCGAAGCAGCGCGGCAGCCTCAGGATCGAGGATGCCGGCGAGGCGTAGCCGGCCGTCGGTCTGTTCGCTGATGGTGACGTGCCGGTCGCGGGCGGCCCGCGACTCGTCGGCCCGCAGCGCCGCGTCGGCGGCCGCGTCGGCGACCTCGGGGGAGACGTGGTCGAGAATTCGGGTGCCGAACCTGCGTAACAGGGTGGCGTCGAATTGCGCGGCCCAGTCGACGAGGACGCCGACGGCCTTGCTGGCGGCCTCTGCCCCGGCGGCGGTATGGACGGTTTCGACCGTGCCGGCGATGACCTGCGCCTGCTCCACGTCGACCGCTCCGCCGGCCAACGCGTCCCGCACGCCGGACGGGGCGGCATCGAGCGTCGCAGCCAACTCGACCAGACGACGGGCGGCACCGACCCGTAGGCGCAGGCGGTCCCGCAGCCACACCGCCGTCGAGGACGCGCCCTGCCTGGTCGCGGTGCCTCGACCGTCCAACTGCCGCACGAGGGCCAGCTTGACCGCGGCCAGGCGTTGCTCGAGCCGGTGCGCGGCGTCGAGTGCCGCGACGAGGTCGTGCTCCGGAAGAGCCCACGTCGGCGCGTCGAGGCAGTCGACGACTGCCGCCTCCGCCTGCGCCAACCCCTCCAACATGGACCGACAATAGAACAGGTGTACGACAGTTTCGGCTGGCTGGCTGGCAGGCCAGGTTCGGCGGCTTCCGGCGCGGCGGGTCCGATCCATCGATTTTGCTGCGCGCCGGATGAGTCGGCCACGTCGTGCCCTCGATCACTTGATGGGCAGTAGCGGAATTGAGGCGTACCGGCTACCCACCATCAAGTGATCATGCGGGCCTGGTGGCGCTCGTACTCCCGTCTACGCTTCACCGACGGTGCGAGCGCCAGCGGGGAGACGGACATGATTGACACGGTCATCTTCGATGTCGGTGGGACCATTCTCGACGAGTCTCACGAGTTCGCTGCCTGGGCCGACTGGCTCGGCGTACCCCGGCACACGTTCTCGGCGGTCTTCGGTGCGGTGATCGCCAGGGGTCTGGACTATCAGGAGACGTTCCGGGTCTTCCGGCCCGACTTCGATCTCACCACCGAGCTGGAGCGTCGGGCGGCTGCCGGCCAGCCGGAGTCGTTCGCCGAGGAGGATCTCTACCCGGACGCGCGAGGATGCCTGCAGTCCCTGAAGGACCAGGGCCTGGTCGTGGGCCTGGCCGGCAACCAGCCAGCTCACGCGGAGGCGACCCTGCGCGGTCTCGACCTTCCGGTGGACGTGATCGGCACGTCGCACGGGTGGGGCATGGCGAAGCCGTCGCCGGTGTTCTTCGAGCGGGTCGTCGCCGCGGGCGGCGGTGTCGCGTCGTCGATCCTGTACGTCGGCGACCGGCCCGACAACGACGTGCGCCCGGCCCTGGAGGCGGGCATGAAGACGTGCCTGATCCGACGTGGTCCCTGGGGGCACATCCTCGACCCCTCCACCGTGGCCGAGCGGTGCCTGTTCCGGATCGACTCGCTGGACGAACTCCCCGGTCTGGTCGCGAAGTACAACGCGGCCGGCGGTTGACCCGCCGACCGCGTGAAACGTGCGGTCCCGGTGGCCGCCCGGGGAGGGCGGCCACCGGGACGTCGATCAGGTCAGCGAGCAGGCCGCCCCGTTGACGGTGACCAGGCCGGGGCTCGGGTTGGCGCCTCCGCCCGTCGTCGCGTTGAAGCCGAACGTCACCGTGCCGCCGGGAGCGATCTTGGCGTTGTACGACTCGTTGCGCGCGGTCACCGTCGCACCGGACTGGGTGACCTTCGCCAGCCACGCCTCGCGTACCCGCTGGTCGCCGGTGAACGCGAAGCGCACGCTCCAGCCGTTGACGGCCGCGGCGCCCGTGTTCTGGATGGTCAGCTGCCCGGTGAACCCGGTGCCGCCCTGCCAGGCGCCGTAGTTGGCGTAGCGCGCGGTGCAGGTGGTGGCCGGTACCGCGCCGGCCTCACCCTGGTCGGCGAGGAACGAGGAGATCCAGGCCAGCGCCGAGTTCCAGTTGATTGCCACCTCGTTTGTCGAGTACGAGTTGATGTCGTCGACGTAGCAGAACATCGGCTTGCAGCCGGCGAGCAGTTGCGCCACGAACGGGTCCTGGAGGGCCGCGTTCGGGCCTCCGGCGAGTGAGCCGGCGGGCGGGCGAGGCAGGTTCGGGTCGAGCTGGTGGCCGAAGATCCGGCTGTGCTGGTTCTGCGCGGCGTGCTCTCCCCACCCGGTGACGTAGGAGATGTTCAGGGCGTTGCGACCGAAGATGTAGTCCATGGCCTGCACGGCGCCGTCGCGGTAGGCGGGGTTGCGGGTCAGGTCGAACGCGGTGGCCAGCACCACGGCGTTGTTGATGACGTTGCTGTTGCCACCCCAGAAGTAGCTGTTGGCGTCACCGGGCATCGGCAGCCCGTACGCCTGCCGGCGCAGCTCGGCGAGGTACGTGTCGGCGGCGGCGGTGACCGACGCGCGGACCCGGGCCAGATCGGCGGCGGGAAGCCCGTTCGGCACCGTGGCCAGGTCGAGGCGGCCCAGCGCGGCCACGCTCTGCCAGCCGAAGCCCCGTGCGTCGAACACGTTCCCGGTGTGGTGCGGTGAGGCGGTCAGGTCGGCCAGGTAGTTCTGCGCCCCGGTGGTCAGGTACAGCTCAGCCGCCGCCCAGTAGAACTCGTCGGTGACGTTGCTGTCGTCGTACGCGCCGCCGCCGGTGCCGTCGGTCGGGCTGGCGTACACCGCCGGGTGGGCCTTGGCCGCGGCGTAGGCCGTCTTCGCGGCAGTGCCGCAGCGGGTCGCGAACGCCGCGTCGTAGGGGGCGAAGAGCCGCGCGCACTGGGCGGCGGTGGCGGCGAGGTTGAGGGTGGCCGCGGTCGACGGCGGGTGCAGCTCGCGCGGCTGCGGGTCGTCCTGTGGGGCGAGGGGCAGCCCGGTCCAGTTCTGATCGTGGATCTTGTGGTGGACCATGCCGGCGAGCGGCTTGCCGGCGGGCACCTGCATGCGCAGCAGGAACTCCAGCTCCCAGCGGGCCTCGTCGAGGATGTCCGGCACCCCGTTGTCGCGCTCGGGCACCCGCAGCGTGCCGTCGGCGAGCTCGGCGCCGCCACCGGCGGTGGCCGCCGTCTTGGTCCGCTCGAAGGTGTTCAACAGCTGGTAGGTGGCGATGCCGCCGTTGACCACGTACTTGCCGTGGTCGCCGGCGTCGTACCAGCCGCCACGCACGTCGAGGGAGTAGTCGCAGACACCCGGTTGGCAGGGCACGTTGGTGTCGCCCTGGTTGGGGGCGACGCCGAGGTGGCCGGCGGGTCGGGCGTACTCGTCGCCGATCAGGTCGCCGTCGATGGCGATGCCGCTGCGCTGGGCGTAGAAGAACTGCAACGAGTCGGAGCGCAGCTGGTCGTAGAGCGCGCCGGAGATGTCGAACGGGTGGCTGGTCTCACCGTCAACGGTGAGCGTGAGCCCGGTGCCGGAGGTGCGGTAGCTGGAGAAGTCGACAGTCTGCACGTTCTGCCCAGAGGCGGCGTCGACGCCGCGAGCCGTGGTGGTGCCACTGGCCACGACCGCGCCGGCGGCGCTGCGCAGCTGCCAGGGCAGCGGTTCGGTGGCCTCGGTGACGACAGTGGCGTTCTTCGGGCCGCCGGGAAGGTAGCCGACCTGGTTGACGCGCACCCGCGGCCCGGTGTCCGGCTCGTACGGCTCGGGTGGCTCGCCGCCGCGCAGCGAGACGTCGTCCAGACAGATGGTCTGCGCCTGGGCGGAACCGCCGACCTGGAAGATCAGTTGGGCGTTGGGGTTGTCGTCCGGGACGGTGAAGGTCTGCTCGACCCGCTGGATGGTGCCGGTCGCGGTGGCGTCCACGGCCGCGTACGTGGTGTACGGGGCGCTGCCGAGCTGCAACACGGCCTTCACCGCGGCGCCGGGAGTGGCGGAGACCGCGAAGCCGAGGGTGTATTCGGCGCCGGCGATCAGCGGCACGCCGTCCTGGCCGATGCCGGCGTCCCACGGATTGGCCAGCCCGCCCGCGACCGTGGTGCAGAGCCGGCCGTCGGTGACCGCCAGCGCACCGGTGCCGAAGGAGAACCAGGGGCTCACCCCGGCGCTGAAGTCGCCGTTGTCGATCTGCTCGGGGGCGTCCGGTGGTGGGTCGGCGTGGGCCGCGCCGGCGCCCGCGCCGGTGAGGGCCAGAGTGGTCGCCGCAGCCAACAGGAGGCGGCGTCGGGATGGCGTCACGGGGAGTCCTTCCGGGACGGGAAGTGGGACAGTGGTGGTGGCACGGTGGTGCGGGGAAAACCTGGGAGCGCTCCCAGGTATCGGCTCGATGTTTCCAGTGCCGGTACGCCATGTCAATTGATCTGGTTGGATGGGTTCTGGCATTCGACGAGGGCGGTCAGCCCGACGGGCGTGTTCCGTCGCGCCGCCGCCCGAAAGTGAGATTGGCCGCGCCACGCGCCGTCGTCCTGATCTCCTAGAGACAACTGCGCCCTTCGCCTGGCAGGCTGCCTCCCATGACCCTGAAGCTGCGTTCCGTGGGAACGAGCGACCGTGGGCTGATCCGCAGCGGAAACCAGGACGCCCTGCACGCCGGCACCTGGCTCGTCGCCGTCGCCGACGGCATGGGCGGGATGGCCGCCGGCGACCTGGCCAGCGCCCTCACCATCGACGCGGTCGCCCCGCTGGACGTGGAGACACCCGAGGACGCCCTGGTGGCCGCGCTCGAAGGTGGCATCGCGCTGGCCACCTCCCGGATCCGACAGGCGGTCGCCGAGGATCCCGAGCGCCAGGGCATGGGCACCACGCTGACCGCCCTGCTCTTCGCCCGTACCGGCAGCTGCCTGGCGCTCGCGCACGTCGGCGACTCCCGGGCCTACCTGTTCCGCGAGGGCGTGCTCAAGCAGGTCACCCGGGACGACACGTTCGTCCAGATGTTGGTGGATCAGGGCGTGATCACCCCGGACCAGGCCAGCAGCCACCCGCGCCGCGCCGTGGTCACCCAGGCGTTGCAGGGCGACGAGGTCTCCCCGTCGTACGCGACCATGGTGCCCCGGGCCGGCGACCGGTGGCTGCTATGCAGCGACGGCCTCTCCAACGTGGTCCGCCCGGACACCCTCACCGAGGTGCTCAGCGGCTATCCGGACCGGGGCGCCTGCGCCGCCAAGCTGATCGACCTGGCCCTGCACGCCGGCGCGCCGGACAACGTCACCGTCGTGGTGGCCGACGTGGTCGAGGAGTAGACCGGCGCTCACCGCCGAGGTGGTCGAGGAGTAGACCGGCGCTCACCGCCGACGTGGCGTGGCGTGCCGGGTGGGTGTCGCCGTTCCCGGATCCTCCGGCCACGGGTGCCGGGGATAGCGTCCGCGCAGCTCGGAGCGGACCTGTGGATAGCCGGTACGCCAGAACGACGCCAGGTCGGCGGTGACCGCCACCGGCCGGCCGGCGGGGGAGAGCAGGTGCAGCAGCACCGGCACCCGACCGTCGGCGACGCGGGGAGCAGCCGGCCAGCCGAACGTCTCCTGGAGCTTCACGGCGAGCACCGGCGCGGCCGGGTCGCTGTAGTCCAGCCGGATCCGGGAACCACTCGGCACCTCGATCCGCTCCGGGGCCAGCTCGTCGAGGCGGGCGGCCTGCGCCCAGGGCAGCAGCCGACGCAGCGCCGAGGACACGTCCACCCGCGCCAGGTCGGCCCGGCGTCGGGCGGCGGCCAGCTCCGGGCCCAG